>CAYXZW010000030.1:0-37434 GCA_964469905.1 uncultured Smithella sp. | reverse complement strand
TTATCCGGGTTTCTTTCAATGAAATGTTCAACTCATTGAACGAAATGTGAAAAAAGGGGGGAAAGTTCGAAATCAGGTGGAATAGACACAATACTTTTCGGTTTCGCGCCCAACCAGTGATATTCGCACCTTTGGATATATTTTGTTGACAGGTAAAGGATGTTTCCCTATACGTATCTGTAAAGGACATATTTCTTAATCGTTGAGGGTTATTGTGGAAAACAGGATAAAACATAATCATTTCATGAATGCCCTTAATGCTTTTCACATTTTTCCAGAAGACGATCCGAAGCAGCAATTGCGCATCCGCCGTTTCTTTATGGCGTCAATCGCCTATGCGCTTTGTCTCATTCTGGCATATGCCTCCCATCTTGCCGGTTTTATGGAGTGGCCGGGAATTGCCGGATTCCTAATCATTATTCCCCTTATCAATATTGCCTTCTACATCATCTTTCGCACCGGCCTTAATCAGAGAATGGCTGATCCCAGTTTAACATTTATTCAAATGTGTGCCGGTATTATCGTTACCATGTATGGAATGTATTATGCCAATGAATCCCGCGGTGCCCTATTGCTGGTCTATATAATCATTCTTCTGTTTGGCATTTTCCACCTGAATTATCGCAATTTTTTATACATTAGTCTTTTTACCCTGCTGACTTATGGGGCTGATATTGCTCTGCTCAGTTATTTCCGCCCTCATAAAGTTAATTTTCAAATAGAGTATCTCCAATGGTTTGTGTTTGCTATAGTTCTGGCAACCTTTTCCGCCATTGGTGGATATATCAGCGCTCTTCGCCATAACTTGAATATCAATACTGTCGAACTGGAAAAATCCATTTCCCGGATTCGGGAGTTGTCCATTCGTGACGAACTTACCGGCGTCTATAACCGTCGCCATTTCATGGATCTGATTGAATATGAGAAGAACAGAGCATCCCGCGGCGGTGCCCTGTTTTCTATCGTTATCCTGGATATCGACAAATTTAAGGAAGTAAATGATAAATACGGTCATCTTATCGGAGATGAAGTATTGCGGAAGGTGACCGATGCTATTGGTAAAGCCCTGCGCAGCACAGATTTCTGCGGTCGCTATGGTGGAGATGAGTTCCTGCTCGTTTTAACACAAACGGATATTAATGCAGCGAAAATCTGTGCCGAACGTGTACGCTCCAGTATTGAACAAAGTGTGTTTCCTGATTTGGGAGAGGAATTTAAAATTACCAGTTCCCTGGGACTGACGGAATATCATATTCGGGAAGACATCGGAAAGATGATTGCCCGGGCTGATGAGGCCCTTTATCGCGCCAAAAAAGCCGGCCGCAATCGCGTAGAATCCTTAGTGTAAATAATCTACCTGCTTCAGTCTACGTTCATCGTTTATGCCGTAAAAGATAAGGTCTTTATCGGGGAAGAAGACGACATATTTACATTGACATAGCTATAACCTTCCCTTATAACCTGTGGGCAAAATATTGAATACCAAGTCGCATTCAAACGCTAACTTTGTTGGCACAGCCTGCCCCGGCGCAGGCCGGGGTCGTCGGCTTCCTCAAAGGATGTACAATACGCCTAGTTGCCTCCTCCTAGCCGAAGCTGATCATTTTGAATGCAACATGGTATAATCAAAACAGGAGAATTTCTATGAAAAAATCAGCAATTATTTTGGTCATTTTTATGATTCTCTCTTTGGGTATTGGCGGTTGCAGCAAAGATGATTCGTCCCAGATCAAAATCGGCGTCATTGCCGAGCTGACCGGCGATGTTCCGGCCGTTGGCGCATCCTGCAAAAATGCAGCGGAAATGGCCGTGGCCGAAGTCAATGATGCGGGCGGTATTCAATTGGGCGATAAAAAGTATAAAATCAAATTAATCATTGAAGATAATGCCGGAAAAGCCGACCAATCGGCATCATCAGCGCAAAAGTTGATTACCCAGCAAAAAGTTACGGCGATTGTCGGCCCCAATGCCAGCCGCTATGCATTGCCAGCCGCGGAAATTGCCGAATCGGGTAAAGTAGCTTTGATCACCCCCTGGTCTACCGCACCGAAAACTACTCTGGATTCCAAAACAGGTGCTGCCAAAAAGTATGTTTTCCGCGCCTGCTTTATTGATCCTTTCCAGGGTGGAGTCCTGGCAAAGTTCACGCTGGATAATCTACGGCTGAAAAAAGCTGCTGTTCTCTATGATGTTGCTTCCGAATACAACAAGGGCATTGCTGAGATATTCAAGGAAGTCTATGAGAAAAACGGCGGCAAGGTCGTCGCGTTTGAAACCTACACCACCAATGATAAAGACTTTTCTTCCCAGTTAACCAAAATCAAAAAGGCCGCGCCGGAAGTAATATTCCTGCCAAACTATTACAGTGAAGTACCCCTGCAGATTCAGCAGGCCAAACGGCTGGGCATCACCGTCCCCTTCATCGGTTCCGACTCCTGGGGTTCGGAAGAACTGATTAAGCTTTGCGGTAAAGACTGCAACGATTATTATTTCAGTACCCATTATGCTGCCGACGCCTCGACGGATGCGACCAAGAAATTTATTGCCAGTTATAAAACCAAATATGGAACCACACCGGATGACGTCGCCGCTCTGACCTATGATTCATTCGGGCTTTTGTTGCAGGCACTGAAAACCGCAGGCAAGAACGATCGTCAGGCTGTACGTGACGCTTTGGCGAAAATTCCGCTCTATGACGGCGTGACGGGTAACATGCAATTTAAGGAAGGCTCCGGCGACCCGGTCAAGAGTGCGGTGATTTTAAAAATTAAGGATGGGAAGTTTAGCTGGTTTGCGAACGCTAAACCATAACGGCTTGTTAAAATGCCCCCGGCATGCGCCGGGCTGCGCATATGCGAAGTGTATCCGGCGCATGCCGGATGCGTGAAAGTATAAAAGCTTCGCGCGCCTTGTCTCTGGGACATTTGACCAAGCCTTATCTAAGTTGTCATTCCCGCTTGCGCCCTCTCGTGACCTTTAGGTTATCAGGGTACGCAGGCGGGAATCAAGGTTTAATAATATAATTCCTGGATTCCGGCTCGGTGGCCGGAAAGACAAACCAAAGGAAAACATTTAATCACTCTATGGTCTATATATTTCAACAAGGTCTCAATGCCCTGCAATTGGGCAGCATCTATGCCCTGATTGCTCTGGGCTACACTATGGTCTATGGCATTCTGACCATGATCAATTTCGCTCACGGCGACCTGTTCATGATCGGCGCTTTTTTATGTTTTCTGATTGCTTTTTATCTCAAACTGTCATTTGTCCCGACACTGCTTTTATCCATGCTCGGTGTGGCCTGTCTGGGTGTGATTATCGAACGGCTGGCCTACAAGCCGCTGCGTAACGCGCCGCGTGTATCGGCGATTATTACCGCGCTGGGCGTTGGCCTCTTTCTGGAGAACTTCACACTGGCGCTCAGTCCCTATCCCAAACATATTCCACCGCTGCTGGAAAACACGACCTGGACGGTGGGTTCGCTTTCACTTTCTTCCTTGCAGATAATTGTCATTGTCCTTTCGCTTGTCCTGATGCTTATTCTGGATTTTATCGTGCAGCGAACCAAGGCCGGCATGGCCATGCGGGCCATTTCCTGGGATAAGACCATTGTTCCGCTGATGGGTGTACCGGTGAATAAAATAATCTCTTTGACCTTTGCCATCGGCACGGGACTCGGCGGCGCTGCCGGAATGATGTATGCGCTGGCCTATCCGGTGATTGATCCTTACATGGGGATCATGGTGGGCTGGAAGGCTTTCATTTCCGCCGTGGTTGGCGGCATCGGCAATATCCGCGGCGCAATGATCGGCGGGTTTATTCTGGGCGCGGTGGAAATAATGGTGGCGGCATTTTTCCCATCCACTTATCGTGACTTTGTGGCCTTCACGCTTCTGCTGATTTTGCTGATCGTTCGGCCTTATGGTATTCTGGGCAAACCCCAGCCGCAAAAGGTGTAACCATGACGAAACTCTCCGCCGCCTATTTGGCAATGCTCACGCGCTGGCAAACACTTACCGGCCACAAATATTTCTGGCCGGTATTTCTAATCCTGGGGCTGGCGTTAAGTATGGCCGCATCGACCGGCGAATTGCTCGATTTATATCTTCAGTTAATTTTAATTTATATTGGTATCAACATCATCCTCACCGTCAGCCTGAATCTGATCAATGGTTATATGGGCGAATTCTCCGTCGGACATGCCGGTTTCATGGCCGTCGGTGCCTATATTGCTTCCCTCTTGACGGTTTATGTCTTTCCGTCGGGTGCCGTAAATATTCTTTTCCCGCTGGCGATTCTGGCCGGAGGAGTCGGTGCGGCGCTGATTGGATTTCTGGTGGCGATACCGTCTTTTAAAACCAGGGGGGATTATCTGGCCATTGTCACACTGGCCTTTTGCATGATTGTGAAATCGGTATTGGAGAACATCGACGCCGTTGGCGGGCCGCGGGGGCTTCTGGGCATGGAAAAGCTCACCACTCTGCCATGGGTATTTTTCTGGACGGCACTTTCCGTCTGGGTTATCCGCAACCTGGTATTTTCCAATTTCGGTCGCGGCGTTTTGTCCATCCGCGAAGATGAAATAGCCAGTGACCTGATGAGTGTCAATACGCGCCAGGTAAAAATAATCGCCTTTGTCGTTTCTTCTTTTTTCGCAGGAATTGCCGGGGGCCTATTTGCCCATGCGTTACAGTTTATCAATCCGCGTATGTTTGATATTCTCAAATCCACTGATATTTTGATCATGGTATACTTAGGCGGCATCGCGTCCATTTCCGGATCGATTATCGGTGCGGTCATTTATACGATACTGCTGGAAGTCCTGCGTCCGTTAGGCATCTGGCGGATGGTGCTCATGCCGCTTATGCTGGTTTTGCTGATGATCTATCGCCCACGCGGCATAATGGGATTGAGGGAAGCGCGCCTGTTTATACCGCTGCGCGATATGGTGACGGAAAAACTCTGGCGGCAAAAGAAAAAGGAGGCGCCGGATGCCTCTGCTTGAAATAACCAAACTCACTCACCGCTTTGCCGGACTTTGTGCTGTTTCCGACTTTAATTTATCGGTCGCCCCGCATGAACTGGTAGGTGTCATCGGCCCCAATGGTGCGGGAAAAACGACTGTATTCAACCTGATTACCGGTGTCTATAAAGCCAGCGAAGGCAGCATTAAACTAAACGATCGCGAACTGGTAGGCCTTACACCGCATCAGATAACGAGATCGGGCATTGCCCGTACTTTTCAGAATATACGGATTTTCAAGGAGCTCAGTGTGCTGGACAATGTCCGCATTGCTCATTACAGCCAGATTACCTACACGCCCGCCGAGGCTCTCCTGCACATCGGTCGCTTCCGCACCGAAGAAAAACGCATCACTAATCTCTCTCTAGATTTACTGGCCATCTTCAAACTCGAAGATGTTGCCAATGAAAAAGCCAGGAACCTGCCCTATGGTTTGCAGCGACGCCTGGAGATTGCCCGGGCGCTGGCCACAAAGCCTGCTCTTTTACTGCTGGACGAGCCGGCCGCCGGAATGAACCCCAATGAAATTATTCAGCTCATGGAATTCATCCGGTGGATTCGCCAGACGTTTTCCGTTACCATCATTTTGATCGAGCACCAGATGCGCCTGGTGATGGGTATTTGCGAACGCCTGGTGGTTCTTGATTTCGGTGCCACAATTGCGACAGGGCTGCCTTCGGAAATTCAGAAGAACCCTAAGGTCATGGAAGCCTATCTGGGTGTCGAGGTGGCTTCATGACTATGAATAATGCCAATATGCTTCTTTCCGTTTCCGGCTTAAGTGTTTTCTACGAAAGTATCAGAGCGGTGAAAGACATTTCTTTTGATGTTGCTTACGGGGAAATAGTCACATTGATTGGCGCTAACGGCGCGGGAAAATCCTCCATCCTGCGCGCCATCTCCGGTCTGATCGCCTATGAGGGCAGCATCATGTATACAGGCAAAGATTTAAAAAACATTGCGGCCGATCAGATTGTTGCTCTCGGCATTGCCCATGTACCGGAAGGCCGGGGCATCTTCGGCAATCTCACTGTGCTGGAGAACCTGAAAATAGCGTGCTGGCAGCGCAAAGACAGGGCAAAAATAGCCGCCGATCTGGAACACGTCTTTGAATTGTTCCCCCGCCTGCGCGAACGCCGCAGCCAGTTGAGCGGCATGCTCTCCGGCGGCGAGCAGCAGATGCTGGCTGTGGGCCGCGCACTTATGACCGATGCACAGATGCTCCTGCTGGATGAACCGTCCATGGGACTCTCGCCTGTTTTGGTGCGGGATATATTTAAAATAATTCAAGACATCAACCGGGCGGGCAAAACCATTCTACTGGTTGAACAAAACGCCAATATGTCGCTCTCCATCGCTTCGCGCGGCTATGTTCTGGAAACCGGCAGCATAGTCCTTTCCGGGACAGGAAAGGAATTGACGGGGAATCCCCGAGTCAAGGAAGCATATCTGGGAGGTTGACGACCAAAGGCTGAAGGATGTTATGTCGGATAATGTCAGTTTATCGCCTGTTTCGCTGCCGAGACTAGTTGGTTTTGCATTGGGACTGTTTGCAGTACAAACTTTCTGGGGATTTACCTGGGCGACTCTCCCTCTTTACCTGAAGGAGCTCACCGGCTCGAATTTAGCAACAGGAATTGTTATATCGACGACCGGAATCACCGGCCTGTTCTTTCCCGTGCTAGCCGGTTGGGTGTCCGACCGGATCAACACTAAGCTTGGCCGGCGCAGGCCGCTGATCATCGCGGGTTGGAGCGTGGCCTGTATGATGATGCTGTTGCTCATGCGCATCGATTCGCTGGCTATGGCACTGCCGGTTATCGTTATCGCCTACGCCGGATTCTTCTTCGCCATCGGCCCATATTTCGCTCTTCTTCCCGATATGGTTCCCGCAGCGCAGCGCAGTTTTGCGTCAGGCATCATGTTTCTGGTTGGGGGCACTGGAATTCTTAGCTATCTGATGTTTGCCGCCCGGTTATGGGATACGTCTCACACCCGCCCGTTTTTGTGGGTCTTGATCGCGATTCCTGTTTCCGTTGCGATCATGTGCTTTTCCGTGCGCGAGGTCACAGCACAAGGCCCGATTAAACACCAAAGCCTCTGGAAAGGACTTGCCGGAGAAAACAATCTTCGGAGATTCTTCATCGGTATGACTCTGCAGTGGGTAGGTATGTGGATGGTCAGCGCGTTTTTCGTGATCTCCTGCATGGCGCTTTTCGGACTAACCGTCGAGAGCGCGGTCAAAGCGTTTTTTGTGATGAACGCTTCTTTTGTCTTCTTCGCCCTTCCCGCAGGGTTAGTGGCAACAAAGCTGGGATTGAAAAGGACAACGATATTCGGTATGGCGATTCTGATAGCCTGTTTCTGTTGCATCCCTTTTATAAAATCGTATTCGACTCTACTTGCTTTTATGGTAATAGCAGGGGCGGGATACGGGACGATACTGGCCGTATCATACCCGTTCTTTCTCAGCCTGGTTCCGGAGGGGAATACGGCCGGTTTTGTCGGACTATACATGGCCTGTCAGAACGGGACGCTACTTATCGGACCGGCAATGGCGGGATTTATGATTGACCGTTTCGGTTATATCACTCTTTTCTTCGGAGCGGCCGCAGTAATCCTGGCCGGGATGATAATTTATCTGACAGTGTGCAATCCTGAGAAAGAAGAAAAGGATGAAGTGTAATCCCGGTTAAAGAAGCCTGTTTCGGCAGGTAAAGCGAATCCAATAAATAGATTGACTACATACTCCGTTTTGATATTATACAGGCACAATTTATAATCTATTTGGACTAGTTGCAGAACTGAACATGGTTGTTATTATTAAGGATAATCAATACCTGAAATATGTAGATTCTTCGGAATTATCATCAGAATGTTCTTTGATGAACATGATCCTCCGCATTTTCATGCTGAATATCAAGGAAACAAAGGAGTATTCGACTTTAACGGCAATGTAATAAAAGGGAATTTAAACTCCAAAACGGCAACGAGACTTGTAAGAGAATGGATAGATCTACGCATCAATGAGCTTGAGGAAGATTGGCAATTGGCCATGGCAGGTAAAGAAGTAAGGAAAATTGCTCCTTTGGAATGAGGTGCAGCATGTGGAATATGAATGATGTAGTGGAAATAGAATATAAAGAAGATTTTATTTATCGCATAGTATTTGATGACGGCAAGAGCGGTGATGTTGATTTTGCGGAGTATCTGGTCAAAGGTCCAGTATTTGAACCGCTACGGGATAAAACATTTTTTAAAAAGGCCAGAATTGATGGTGGTACTATTGCCTGGCCTAATGGCGCGGACATAGCTCCGGAAACACTTTATGAAAAGGTCTTTTCGAGTTAAGTGTTGTGTTTCCCAAGTATCTCCCAAATCTATCGGTGGAAATTCCCTGCCGATTTGCACAAGGGGTATTATTTTTTTACAATATCAGGGCGCTGCCCTGATGACCAGAATTACATAAAACTGAATTAAATATTGATAATAGGAGAGAGGCCATGCCTGACTACAGGGTTAAAATCAGCGAAACAAAAGATGAGGAGGTGGAACAGCATCATTATTTGGTAACTGCCAAAGATGAAACTGAGGCAAAAAAGTACACCATGAAATTTATGGAGCGCTTCATTGACGATGACAACGATCCGGAAATGACCGAAAATGGATATACATTTTACAATAAGGCAGTAATTGTCAAACTAGAATCCATCAAAGAAACAACAAAGCAGCAGTTCAAAGATTTTCTGCTGAAGATCCACACCATCGATATGACTTGAACCGAGTGTGAAAAATTCAGGATGCAGAGGAAGCTTTAGTTTGTTGCCGATCACGAAATAAATTCAATTTTTACGTTGTTCTCAGTCAAAAACTCTGGCCTAATCTCCATTTTATTTCTACTTGCCGGGCTGTGCAGGTGACTGCGAACTATGTTTCAGTTCCAGCACATAACCCGGTGTTTCCTGACGGTCGGTCTGCCAGCAGGACAGTTCCGCCGAGAACATCGACTTGAACTCCATCTTGTACTCGAGCGTCACACGGTTATAGACAATACGCATCTGCCCGGCAGCAACATCGATAGTGCCCTGGAAATCGCCCCTGCGTTCCGGCAGATAACAGTGCCCTGAACTCTTCCCCTTCGCCTGCAAGTACTGACCGGCGATTCTATCTCCAACCATCAGACCGGAGAAAACCAGTGGCGGCGTGTCCGTCATCGGGCCGGTGTAGGTTTTACCCATAGACCTCAAGTTCAGGATGTCTTCTCCCTGTTGCTCCTCTCGTGTCAACTGCATGCGTGACCCATCCAGCAGGAGTTTGAACTTGTGCCCATTGGCGGCGATCCAGGTACCGGCAAGCATTGCGGCCAGATTATCACGATCGCGCCGGTATTCCAGCTTGAAAATCTCATCCCTTACCTTAGCAGCATCCGGCGATTGCGGCGCCAGATCCAGGTAGCGCTGGTAGCTTTTCATTGCCGATGTATAATCAAAGGATTTGGATTGCGCACTCCCCAGGCTGTAATAAATATCCGGCCAATCTGGCGCCAATCTTGCTGCCTGTTCAAACTCCTTTACGGCCAGAGCATAATCGCCGGGTGACTTTGCCATTTCAACCGCGGCGTTACCACGTGCCATGTAGCGCCTTGCCTCGTCGGATACTGTTCCGGCAAGCGTTACAGAAACCCAAACCAGCAAAACCACCAAACCGATTAAACACCCCGTCTGCTTTCGATACATTTTCTGTTCTCCATTCGTTTCCGGACTAAAAGATCAGTGCCACGCCCTTAATTCTCCAAAGCAAAAGTCTGAGAGATTTATATAATGTCACAAAAAATAATCTTGTCATTCCCGCTTGTGCCCTTCAGGGTAAGCCGGCGGTAATCCAGTATAATCAATGTTTCCTTGATACCGGTTTGCACCGGGATGACGATTAGAGAAGGTTGGCAAAGGTTTCAGGCTGAGAATTGTTTTCTCAGCCTGACGCAAGGTTTCCCCCACGGTACCAAGTTTGACAAATATTGCTTTTGATGAAAAGTAGTATAGAAAACGAATTCAGGTAAGTCAAGACAATCGTAACAGCAAAAGACCGGGTGCGGCGGCGCTGTCTTTGAACAGTGATCAGCATTTCCGTTTCTCATCCACCTATATTTTTCATTGACTTGTTTTAAGTTAGTCTTTAAAATCAATTTCTGCTGATGATGCTCAATACACATCATCCTGGCAACTATCTTGGCACGGTGCAGAGATTATGATTATCGGAAATGATCGCAAGCGAATAACCTTCAAAATATTAATTCCGGGTATTATAATCGGTATTGTTGTGACGGCAATCGCGGTTGCAGCGTATCATCAATCCGGCGATGCCCGGTTTTGCGGATCGTGTCACAGCATGAAACTGGTGCACGCCCGCTGGCAGACATCCAATCATCGTCAGTTTGCCTGCATTGAATGTCATCTGCCGGATACACATATTGCCGGCAAAGTCATCTATAAGACACGCGCCGGCCTGAACGATCTTATCCATGAAACTATGCGCAATTATCAGGCAGGCATCGGACTTACCGTCCATGGTCGTCAAATCATTATTGGAAACTGTTTTCGCTGTCATGCTTCAACCATTTCGGGCACTCCGATGATCCAAAAAGACGTTGATTGTTTGCACTGTCACCGGTATCTGGTTCACGGCAGAGGACAAGAAGATGGAGGAATTAAAGTTGAAAAGTAATAATATTATTTTAAAAGGTCTGCTGGGGGTATTTTTAGTCATTTCCATTATCATTCTGGTGCGGCTGTATTTACTGCCTCCGGCCGCCACAATGAAAATGGCGGCCATTCCCGATTCGGAGTATGATCCGGCTTATTGGGGCAAAGAATATCCTCTGGAATATAACAGCTACTTAAAGAATAAAGAAATGACTGTTTCCCCTACGGGGTTCGGCGGCTCCGTTAAATATCAGAAATCCACCAAAGAGCCGGAAGTTCTGATGAACTTCAAAGACATGCCCTTCGCCAAAGATTATACGGAAGACCGCGGCCATCCTTATGCTATGGAGGATTTGAAAGAATCAAAACGAATCGGTCCGGCAACACCCGGATCCTGCATGACTTGCAAAACGGCCAATCTGCGCGATATATACAAAGAGATGGGCTGGAATTTCGCCAAAGCAAAGCTCAGTGATTTAATGCCGAAGATCAAACATTCCATTACTTGTGCCAACTGTCATGAGCCGGTTACCATGAAACTGCGGGTTATCAATCCCGCCTTTACTGAAGCTATGAAAAAACGAGGCATCGACGTTGCCAAAGCATCACGACTGGATATGCGCAGCTATGTTTGCGGGCAGTGCCATGCGGAATATTATTTTGAACCGGAAACAAAACGTGTCATTTTCCCCTGGGATAAAGGTATGACCGCAGAGCAGACTTATGCTTATTATGCGGGGAAGCCCGCCGGGTTTGAACAGGATTTTATGCATCCGGATTCTCAGGCAAAAATGCTCAAAGCACAGCACCCGGATTTTGAATTGTGGAGCAATGGTGTTCACGGAAAATCTGGTGTATCCTGCGCGGATTGCCATATGCCCTATATGAGAGAGGCCGGACGCAAATATACGTCGCACTGGGTAACATCGCCGATGAAAAATGTTCAATCCTCTTGCCGCAGCTGCCACAAACAGGATGAACAATGGCTTTTGGATCGTGTCAAATCAACTCAAAACAATGTTTTCCAGTTGCAGCGGATAGCCGGACAGAAGGTAGCCCGTGCTCATGAAGCGATTGGTAAGGCCGGTAAGGCCTTCGGGGTTAATAAAGCCGAACTGGATAAAGCGCGTGAGCTTGTCCGTCGTGCCCAATGGTACTGGGATTTTATCTCGGCGGAAAACAGCATGGGCTTCCATAATCCCGATCAGACGTTGAACACGCTGGGGCAGTCCATTGATCTGGCGCATCAGGCTATAGCTATGGCCAATAAGGCGGCAAGGACGCAATACTAATTTATTATTATGTTTCTCCATCTCGCGCTTCAGGGCAATCCTTTTTTCAGAGATCAGATGTATGAGGAACAAGTGTCCCTCATTTTCCTGCTGGATGCTCGCTTAAACAAAAAATGCTCTCTTGAAGGATGATTTAAAATGAAAAAGTTTACGGCATTAACATGTGTTCGCAACAATATCATGAAGAGATTATTGCTCGGCCTGTTCATTTTGTCGGCAGTTCTTACCGCTACAGAAGCCTGGGCTGTTAAAATTACCATAGATGGTTATAACTGTACTTGCGGCGTTGATAGGACGACTATTTCGGTTTATACTGATTCCTCAAGGGGCACCAAGATCGGTGAAAAGGCAGTACTTAGTGGCCAGTCATCAGAATTCTACACAAATGCATGTCCGGGCTGTGTAGAAGTCAAGATTGATGCTTGGGGAATGACGTCATACTATTACTATTACTTTAAATCCTGTAAAAATATTCGCGTTACCTTAAAGAATAACAACACCTGTACAGACTGCAACTCCAATGCGGTTGAAGAACAATAACCGGCATTTATACATGTCACCGCCCTGGAAGAAATTGATAATGAACAATATCTGTCAAGATGATTGAAATGGTGCCCATTATTTGGTATTAGATCCAATCTGTTATAATAAACTATACTTGCCCGGAGGATACAACATGAAAAGTAAATTCTATATGATAATTTTAGTATTTAGCATAGTATCGGTATTAAGTAATTCGTTCTCTGTAGCAAGTGCAGCTGATTTCACATCGACAAAGGCCGCAAAAGCTGTTTATGATAGATGTCTTACCCTTTTGAGTAACAAATTTAATCAATGGGAAGCATGCAGGAGTATAGCGGGGCATACAGCCGATCGCGCCGGAGATTTGGTGTCCGCATGTCAGATTCGCTGCAAAACGGATTGCCCTCCGACAAGTTATGACACGCAGGGGTATTATAATTGTTATAATGCTTGTGCGGATATCTATTCAAGACCTTAATATATAACAGGAAAAAGGTAAGGGGTTAAGTCTATTCTTGATTCATGTAAGAAATTATTTCCACAATAACAACCACCATTCCTGGCATTCCGGCATTCAGAGATTATTTCTTTAATTGCCTTCCTGGTCTGGTCCGGAGTGGCTATAGAGTATAAAATAAACGGATCTTTCCCATTATTCCCGTGACACCGAAATGAAATTATGGTGCCGGATTTAACAGCCACTACTGTAAATAGTGCGCCTGATTATTCAGATCATTTAAGTTTTATTCAAGATTACCGATTAAAAACATAATAACAACAATAAGGACTTCGCCAGTGATCGTAGCCGCTAAAACAGATTTCTATTTCTCTGTCGCTCCAATGCTGTCCGGCAGAAGGTCAAACACGCCGCAACAAATCATTCTGGCCTCTATTGAACAGAATGACCCCGCCAAAGCCGATTTCCTTAAAAAGCAAATTGATGAGGCTAACGAGGTTATTACTCAATTGCGTTCCAGCAAGAGCAACATGGCGAAGTCAGCAAAAGCGGCAGCCGAAGAAAAAGTCAGGCGTATTAAAGAAGAGATGAAGATCCTGAGAATGATGGGAGGCGATACCAAAATGATCGCGAAGCAGATTGCCCAACTGTCCAAGGAACTGGCTGTGGCGGCACGTGAATATGCATCCGGTGCTGCAGGTGCCAAATCATCCCCGGATAGTGCGGCAGCGGTCGGCACTTCCAGCGATACGAAGATGGCAACTACGGTGCAAAACGATAGCACGGCCGGCGGCTCTGCAGCGTTACCGGCTGTATCTGCGGTGACTGTTCCGGGTGAACTTGCTTCCTCCGGGGCAAAAGGAGAAAATGGCGAAAGCGCTACACCGGTTATCACATCAAAAACTCCAACAGACGCGGTGCAGGACAAAAAAGCGCAGGAGGATCAGAAATACGTCCTGAGGCAACAGTTGATAGCAGATATACAGAATAATGCAGCTGAAATTTCATCAAAAACTGCGGCCGCTGAGGCCGACCGTAAGTTTGCCCAGGAAGTGCGTATCCTGGCTGCCCAGCTAAAACTGTTGGCCAGGCAGCAAGAACAACGTCTGCATAAGGCTTTAGACCACTCGGCAGTTCTCGAAGTCGCTCAAACCAATCAGGCCTTGTCAGAGGCAGAAAAAATCGTTTCCGGTCTGCTTGCCCAAGCCATAAGCGCTGCCGCATAGATCAATTATCCCCAACAAGAATAATAGGGCGCTGTCCCCAATTCTCCCAATTCTCCAATACTTCAATACTTATCTGTTTATCTAAAATGGTCTGCCAGTTCTTTCATTGACAAACAAGGCTGTTCTTCATATAGTCCCAAAATTAAAAAGCGCTGAACCGGAGATATAAAACATGACCGAAAAAAAAATTGATGATTTGCCCAGGAATGCAACAGAGGCACAGGGGCTTTTAATTAAAGCCTTCTACGAGAAATGCCAAGATGAAGCATTGCCGGTTATCGACGACATTCTCGGGCGTCAGGGACGAGCTCTGGGCCTTAAAGTCAGGAACAAGCTGCCCGATTGCAGTCTGTCGACTGTTGCCGCGAACTTTATGAAAAATTTTGATCCGCAGACAGTAGAAGTGGTCTCCCTATCCGATGAAAAGTTCCATATTCGCGGCACAAAATGCCCCTTCGGACTGGAAAATACGTCGAGACAACTCTGTGAAGCGGTTATGGCGATAGATCGCGAATTATTTTCTGCGGCAACGGACGGCAAAACCAAAATGGAAATTGCTAAAACCAGAGCCTCTGGAGATTCGACGTGCGAAACAATTTTTACCGCTAAAGCTTAAGAACACTTCGAGTCAGTTGGTTATGATTCGAAATCGTCAATAAATTATTGGGAGAGATTATTATGGATGTTATTGAAGCCATCATCGAAAGAAAATCAATCAGGAGCTTTAAGCCTGAGCCTGTGCCACCGGCGGTGTTAAAGAAAATAGTCGAGGGGGCTTTGCGTTCACCATCGGCATCCAACAGCCAGCCCTGGGAGTTTGCAGTAGTCAGCGGAACAAAGTTGGAAGAGATTAAACATGCCTACCTGGCTAATTCTACAAGTAAGCCCTGCTTTGATGTACCCATCCCGTTTAAATATCCTGAACCATGGAACTCCAGACAGGCAGCAGTTATGGCCGGAATTCTAGGTAAGATGGGAGTAGCACGCGAAGATAAACAGAAGCGCAGTGAATGGGCATTAAACGCTTTTAAGCTCTGGGGAGCTCCCAGTTGTATTTATGTTATGCTTGATCGCTCTTTTTATGCTGCCGATGGTAGTACAAATGTCTGGAATTTATTTGACTGCGGCCTCATTACTCAGAATATTCTCCTGATAGCCACCGCGAATGGATTGGGGTCGATTCCGGCCATCCAGCCTGTGCTTTATCCTGACATTCTCCGAAAGATATTGAATATTCCGGACTCCAAGTTGATAATATTGGGCATACCCCTGGGGTACGTAGACTCCAGCAATCCCGTCAATGAATTTCACTCGATGCGGGAGCCACTGGAGAAAGTAGCCCTGTTTTACGATTAGTTTGCGGTTTTGAGTTGGCAATCGGTACCTCAATTCCAAACAGAAACACGTGACTTGTATATGTCATCATAAAAAAGAAGATAAGGGAGAAACAAATGAAGAAAAGGCAAATGAAGAAGGAACAAAAGAAGCTGACGTTACTGGCAGCTCAAGAAGTATTAAATGCATGTTTGGAAGCTGATGATCCTCTGGCGGCATTGAAGGAAATCAAGGCTAGAGGCGAACAATATTTCAAACAATCAGGACTTGATGTTCCGCCGGTGGTATTTAATGAACTCATGATTCAACTGGAACCAATTATCAAAGAATTGGGAACAAACCGGTAAATAGCAGGACCATACACCAAAAAAAGAATCTACTTAGAAAAATACAGTGGCTTTCTGTTGTTGCTAAAAATAATATGGAAAAGAATTTGATATGTAATTCAGTGTTGTGGAGTCCACTACCGTGCCCACCACCTTAAGGAAGTCAACCCATGTAGGAATTGCGTGTAAATTTATGGAACAACCGGAGATCAAACCATGAACAAGCCAATGACCTATAAAGGCTATACCGCAAAGATTGAATATAGTGATAAAGACGAATGTCTTATTGGCCGTGTTTCCGACATTCGTCATATCATAACTTTTCAGGGTGATTCTGTGAGGGAAATTAGAAAAGCCTTTGAGGAAGCCGTTGACTTTTATCTTAAGAGTTGTGGCGAAAAAAACGAAGAACCGGAAAAGCCTTTTACCAGGCGCTCTGTTGTACGTGTTAGTTCTGCACTTCACAGTGTGATAGCTTTAGCCGCCAGGCAAGAAAATAAGAGTATCAGCGAGTGGATTGCCGAAGTTCGCAAAGATCAGCGCGACACAGAGGACCAAGAGTTATAAGATGAAAGATTACGATATCTCTCTCCAACGACAAGGACACGTAGCAGTTATTACCCTCAATCGGCCGGCAAAACAAAATGCCTTCGACGAGCACATGTGGGACTGTCTGGATAAAGTGACTGCTGAGCTTACGGCCAGCCTTCCACGGGTTATCGTTCTTACCGGTGCCGGCGAAAAGGCTTTCTGTGCCGGATTCGATGTTAACCCGGATAATCCTTTACTTAAACCATTATTAGCCGCAATGGAGAGTCGCGAAAGAGGCCCGGCTTATGACCTGATCCACCGCATCAGGACAAGCATTGACAGGCTTGTCACTTTGCCCGTTCCGATCATTGCCGCGATCAACGGACAGGCTTATGGCGGTGGAGCCGAGATCGCCTCCCGTTGTGACCTGCGAGTAATGGATCCACAAACTGTGATCTGTTTTTCCGAAGCAAGGCTCGGCCTCATGCCGGATCACGGCGGAGTCGTGGGGCTTACCCGTCTTGTGGGGGCTTCCCGTGCTGCCGATCTCATCCTTACTGCCCGGAAGGTGGGCGCAGATGAGGCCTTCCAACTCGGGTGGGCCAACCGGATCAGCGCGCCGGGCAAGGCGCTTGAGGAAGCATTGTCCCTTGCTTTTTCCATCGCCAAAAACGGCCCTCGTGCCGTCCGCCATGCCCTATCCGTGATCAGGAAAACATGTGATCTGACAACTCATGATGCTCTGGAACTGGAGACGGAAGAAGCGGTTAACCTTATTGTGAGTGGTGAAAGCATCCACGGGATTTCCGCTTTTCTTATGAGAAAGGAGCCCGAATTCCCGGAACCCGGGGAATTATAGGAATTAAAACTAACGAGGAAAAACGGGACGGTTGTCCCTCTATTTGCACAGGAAAATATTTACAGTATTTTGTTTAACAGCGGAATGCGCAGCAGGATGTAGTAGGCGATCAGAAAGCACAGCGGAATCGAAATCATGCCGGCCAGTGCCCACTTGAATACCGGCAGCATATCCAGTGTTGTCATAAGCATTGTTACGGCGACAATTATCGGCGGGTGGAACATATAAACGGCAAACGCGCCCGCGGACAATTTTTGTGTAAGCGGGTTGCTGATATTTAATTTATCGCGAAACAGCGCCAGCAGCCCCATGGTCATGGCCACAGCAACAAATGATTCCCAGATGGCATAGTAAGCGGCAGGCCAGGAGAGGCCGCCGATTATTCTGTTGCCTGTGTTTACAGACTTCATGGTCAGAGTGGAAAAATCATAGGGACCGGCAAAGTATTTCAATATCAGCCAACTGATAAAGCCTAAAATCAACCCTGCCGCCAGCCATCTTCTGCCGGCGGCCGACGTCATGCTGGAAAAACAGTTCGTGCGGTAGGCAACAATTCCCGCGATGAACATGATAATGTATTGCGAAAAAAATCCCAGTTGCATTCCCCAGAACACTGACCCGATAGGAAAAAACAAGCGCAGCAAAAACGCAACCAGCGCAATGATAACAATGAGCAGCAGCAGGCGCCAGGTAGTCAGGATACCCTGCCGGGAGTCAGGCGTTGTTAACCGGGACAGGAACAGACGCCAAAGCGTATAGATCAAGCAAAAGATAAACAAGGCCAGCGCGAACCACATCGGGCCGACGCCGAGCAGGTGTATTCCGACAGATTTTACGTATTGCCAGTAAAATTCCGGAAAACTGGCAGTGCTGCCTTTCCATAGGTTGGCTGAACCTACCACTGCTATCATCACAGGAGTTACCACCAGCAGAAAAAACAGTGCCGGCAGGACGAGCCTCCGGCATCTGTCGGATATGAATCGGGCGGGGCTTTTACGGTCATAGGCCAGAGGCGTAAAATAGCCGGCCACAAAGAAAAGCATCCCCATGGAAAACCCCTGGACGAAAGACTGGAAGAAGCTGAAAAAAATATGGCTGAAGAAGTCCAGCGGCCGCACTTCGTTATAAAACCAGATGCCGCTACTGCTGTAAGTTACAGCCAGATGAATCATAATCACCAGCATGATTGTCGCGGTACGCAGATTGTCAATATAATAAAGGCGTTTTTTTTCCATTACAGTGGAAGTTCCCTTTTCAACAAGAAGAAATATTGGAAAAAATTCCCTTTCTTTTTACTAAAACCTGCCGGGAAAGTCAAAATATAACGAGTTTACCAGTATTGGTAATTCCGCTCCAGGTAGGCTGGTTGGGAATAAACGGGGAAGGAATATATGGACAACCGTCCCGTTCTTTGTATTTATTACCTACAAGAACAAGAAACTGCCAACTAGGTTGGCACCACTGCCCACAAAATTGGCAGTTATGAACTATTCCATATAAATAATCTTGCAAACGCCCTTTAATATTGATTATTACGAAGTGGCATATAGATTGCAATTTTAAAACGGCTGGTTGCGGGAACTACTCACAGGAAGTCTATAAGTTAACAGCGTTCTTCGGGGTGTAAAAAGTCTTTAGGAGGATCAGCAACGGTACAATAGAAGTCGGTCCTGGTTGCTCCGGTGACCGTATTAATCAAAAAAATGACTTGCTTATATTTTATCAATTGAAGGAGAATGGTCATGAAGAGAATGTTGGTAGTTCTTTTGTTTATGGTAGCAATAGTCGCAATTGGAGCCGGGCAGGCGTATGCTTCAGAAGGTTGTGATTCGCTAGGAGATCAGATTCTTAAAGAGGCGAAAGTCCAACCATGGATAGCAGAGGCGGTTAAAGCGAAATGTAAGACCATGGCAGAACAGGCAAGCGCACAATGTAAAGCTAGATGCTACAGTACGTATGGCAGTGACGTATTAACTAAATATGGATGCACATACGGATGTAGAATATTTAAAGAAGAGATGTGGTACAATTAGACAGTAAATCGCCACAAACATACCAATACTTCAGGAATAAACGGGACGGCTCTATCTATTTGCTGTCCCTGATTTCTGTAATATTAATGGGGCGACTAAATATATAAAATGTCATGCCGGACTTGATCCGGCATCCAGTCCAATCCTAGATTCCCGCTTTCGCGGGAATGGCAACTTTAAGTTATATTGTTGCCGGAGTAATCCCCAATGCTTCGCTGAGAACTTCCGCCGGATCGAGAGTGATAAGGCCGGAGAGTCCTCCCAGTTGCATCCGGCAGGAGCCGCAATCGGCAACAATGGCAGTAGCAGCAGTTTTTTTGATATGAGCTACAGCCCGATTCCCAATCTGCACAGCGGTATGCTCGTTACTCTTTTTAAATCCGTAACTGCCGGAAAGCCCGCAGCAGGCGTCATCGAGAATTTCACATTCGAGGGCGGGGATTAAAGACATCAGCTTTGCCGCCGGGTAGCCGATTCCCAGTGCCCGGAGATGACAGGGAATGTGATAAGCAAGCTTACGGCGCACTTCCTGAAATTGCGGCTGGATATAACCTTCATCCATCAGTTTAACGATGTATTCATGGACGTTATAAGTATTTTCCGCGATCTTTTTTGCCTGCGGGATTTTCAGAATGTTCGGATAATCATGTAAAATGGCCTGGCCGCAGGATGTGCAGTTATAAACAATATCGTATCCCGCATCAATATAGTTGGATAAAGAAGCGGCATTCTTCTTAGCGAAAAAACCGGCAAGCGTCAGGTTGCCGTTGCCGAGAGCGGGAAGGCCGCAGCACCACTGACGCGGCAAAACAACATCAATGTTGAAGGACGATAACAAGCGAATAATTTTTCGGCCGATATCCGGGCGGTAGAAGTTGGTATAGCATCCATAGAAAAGTGCAACTTTCTTTATTCCTCTTGTTCGTGATTTTTTTTCACTGCGTAAAGTCCGGAAACGGAATTGTGGGAAGGGGAGGTAAGTGGCAACACCCAGAGACCGCAATATCTTTTTCCCGATCTCACTTGACGCAAACCGATTGGCAACCGGGGCGAGAAAAGAACCCAATGCACTCAGATAGTAGTTGTTGGCGAAAAGGAGGTGAGCCGCCGTTTGCGGGTGCCCCTGTCCGTATATTTGCTGGGCTTTTAAAATGATCTCCGCCGGCTCCACGCCGCAGGGACAGGATATTACACAGCGTTTGCATTGACTGCAAAGAAGCACCCATTCGTCAAATGGTTTTTCTCTGTCCGACCGGAAACGCTGAGCATCCGGCCCCGCCTGCTTGGGTCCGGGAAAATCCGTGTTGACCCGCAGTACCGGACAATTCTCTACACAGATAGTGCAGCGTATGCAGTGCTCGAAATTCATCGCAGATACTCCAGGCATGATTCCGCTGCCCTTTGTCCTGTAGCTATCGCCAGGCCGTGACCGCAACCGTTTTTCAATATCTCCGTATCGGCCAGAATGCCCCCGCACACAAAAATGTTTTCCAGCGGAGTTCCGGCAGGACGCAAAGACGAATCCACTATTATTCCCGCCCGGCCGATGCCGTGTCTGAAAGAAAAATAATCATTCTCGAACCATGTCTCTCGCGGGCCGGGAACATGTACCGGCAGATGGAAAATATTTTCGGTAATCGTTTCCCGCCCGGCTACAAGACCACCACCGACGAATGATCCGGTGGCCAGAAGAAAAGATTTTCCGTTCAGGCTGTTGGGCCTTCCTTTCGATGCCGTCGTCACCCCCTCAATAATATTTCCCGATTTTTCCACACCGGTAACCGGCCACCCCCAGTAGATAGTGCCACCCTTTTTGCGGAAATAGTCTTTCAGGGCGTTGAATAACCTTCTGCCGGGCATGGATGGCGGAATGGTGGGGATTTCAAAGACGGGCTTCCCCATCCGTAGAGATAACTTTTTGACAATTAAGTCTGCCGATTCCAGACCGAGAACGGCCGGGAAGGCAATCCTGTCGGCAGAAATATTTTGTCGTTTCAGCCAGCCAATGAAGTGTTCGAAAAAATCTTCTTCCTCGAAATGCGCGGCGATACCCATGGTGCTGGCAACTCCGGCATCATACACGGAAAATTCAGTATTCGGGCGCCGCGAGATGATATAGCCGGGATAAAAATCTTTGAGTCCGGCAAAGGAGATGATGTGGATGCTCTCCCTGGTATCCTGCGGTGCCGCTTTCATTGTGGAAGGGACGAGGCAGGAAGTTTTAAACGTGCCCAGAGCGGAAAGGACAAGGCGATTTTCGGCGAGATCTCCGGTATAAGGAATTTCCATCTCCTGCATGGCTTTTACAAAATTATCCATTGACTCTCGAATCGTATTTTCGGGGACAAGGTGATAGGGATGCGCAGCGGGCAGTTCCTTAATGCCGGCAAGAGGATTATGATCGCCGGAGCAAACGTCAATGCAGCCGGTGGAAAGACAGGCTGTCGGCTCCCCGTCGGTGACCAGGGCGACCTGGAAACCGCGCGAGGCGAGAAATGCACCCGCTGTCAGGCCTGCTACTCCCGCTCCGATGATAATGACATCGTATTCGGTAACGCTCATTTTGGTTTCTCCAGCGCCAGGATGCCCAGATAGATATATTCCACAAGCTGCTCTTCCCGGAGTTGATCGCCCCAGAGAGCGTACCTTATTCCCCGGAACCGTCGCTGGAGAAAATCACGGAGCATCTCCATCGATTGTTCGGGCGATACAACACTCATCTCATTCATTATTCCCAGCGCCCGGAAAGTGCAGAAACCACCCTGGCATGGTCCCATGCCCAGGCGTGTCCGGTGCGTGATATCGCCGACATTTCTTGTGCCGGTCTGATTGATAATCCGTTCCACTTCCTTTCTGTTCACCAGCTCGCATTCGCAGACGATATCTTTCATGTCCGCCAGACGTTTGGAGAGCGGGTAACCGCTCAGTTCCTCCTGTCCGTCCAGCGGTATTTCGGCGGTTTCACAGGCTCTTTTGAGCTTAAAAGAAGCCATAATGGTGTCGACCATCTTTTCCGCCATCAGCCGAAAAGTGGTCAGTTTCCCTCCCACAATACTATACATACCGTTTTGGTGGTCGATAATCCGGAAGCCACGCGAAATTTCATGGCTGTCCATTTTCTGGGATTTCAGCAGCGGCCGGACACCCGAAAAAGCGCGGATAATACGAGTATTGTTAAAATGCGGAATCATCCGTCCCGCCTCGCTGATGATGGTATCTACCTCTGCCGCTTCAATGCCGATTTTATCGGGATTTTCCACCGCCAGCGACGTTGTTCCGGCCAGACAAACGGCCTCATTGGGCACTATTATATCGCCGTCGGACGGCGGTCGCAGTCGGTTGATAACCATATTGGTCAGGCGGTGATTGGTGATGACCAGAGAGCCTTTGGCCAGCGTCATCGGCACAACACAGCCGGCCAGGGAAGCAATCATATTTGCCCAGGCGCCGGTCGCGTTAACAATGATGTTGCCGTGGATTTCCCTTGTCTCACCGGTTGACTGATCGGTGGCTTTAACGCCGATACAACGGCCATGCGATTGGATAATTTCCGTAACTTTATGCCGGGTGAAAATAAGATTGTTCCGCAGCTGCGAAGTGCGAACATTCAGCATGCACAGGCGGAACGGATCAATGGAACAATCGGGAACCTTGATTGCTTCTTCTATTTCGGGGTTCAGATTAGGAACCAGATCGAGAGCCTTGGTCGAGGAAATGACTTCCGTAGGGATGCCCACTTCTCCACAGCTGCGCAGAAATAATTCCCGGAAACGCTTGGAATCACCGGGCAGGCGCACGAACAGTCCCCCCGTTTGCTCGACGCATTTTTGGGCGATTCTTCGGAGTATCAGGTTTTCATCGTAACATTCTCTGGCGGCTATCGGGTCGTTGACTGCATACCGGCCGCCGCTGTGCAACAGGCCATGACATGCCCCGGTGGTTCCGGCAGCGAAGTCGCCTTTTTCAATGAGGCAGTGGGGAATGCCGCGCAGAGCCAGATCCCTGGCAATGCCGCATCCGGTAGCGCCTCCGCCAATAATAATGACATCAGCTTTAATCATTTGATACTAAGCCTTCTCTTTTTAGCCCTTAGTCCTCAGCCTTCAGTCTTCAGTCCTCAGTCTTCCGCCCTCAGCCTTCGTAAAAGATTATTACATAACTTTGGCTATTGTCCAAATAAAAACTGCCGATTAGACAGCGCTCAATTAAAGAAACGCTGCTGTTAATAGCGCGCTGCCGCTAATTTCCCTAGCACCGTCTTTCCGGCTAAGGCCGGAATCCAGAAAAGTACGTGTCATGTCGAACCGCAGGCGTGGAGCCCGGCAGGGAAGCCCGGCGTATGCCTGGGGAGACATCTTGCCCTTGCCCCGCCTGTCATTACCGTCTTCATTGTCATTCCCGCGAAGGCGGGAATCCAGGAAATAAAACATGCCCCTTTCATTGCAGGCAAAGCAATCTTTTTTAACCGCCAACTGATTGTTTTTTCTTGCAATGTATTTCAAAAATAGTTAATGAAATTCAAGTTTCAGAAACGTAGTGAACTGAAACTTATTAGTTGAATTATCCCCGCAGTGTAGCGTAGGGGGTTTATTTGTCACATATCAAAAGTGTTTAGGGATAGTGCTGATTAACAATTATTTAAACTATAAGGAGACTGCAAATGAGAGAAGTATTTATTGTTGATGGTGTGAGAACGCCGATTGGAAGAATGGGTGGAGCGCTTTCCGGGTTTCGTCCCGAAGAACTGGCGGCATTTGCCCTGAAAAGATTAGTAGAAAAGACCAAGATTGATCCGGCTATTCTGGATGACGTTCTCATCGGACATGCCTGCACCAATAATGCCGCTGTAAATATCGCCCGATGGGCAGTCCTGAAAGCAGGATTCCCGGTGAGCGTCCCGGGGCAGACGGTGGAAAGGCAGTGCGGGTCGGCATTGCAGACAGTTAACAGCGCCGCGGCCTTAATTCTCTCCGGAATGGGAGAGGCGTATATTGCCGGCGGATGCGAGAGTTGGAGCACTGCCCCCTATTTAATGGAACGCCAGAAAGTACCTTTTTCCCTCGCGCCGAACGCTTTTATTGGCAAGAGTACCGGCCCGACAAAAGAAACCGATGTCCCGATGGGAATCATTGCGGAGACATTAGCTGAGGAGTGGGGTGTGTCCCGGGAAGAGCAGGATGCCTTTGCCCTGAGAAGCCAGACGCAGGCGATAAAAGCAATCGAAGCCGGATATTTTAAAGAAGAGATTGTTCCAATACCAATTCCCCAGAGGAAAGGCGATCCCATTATTTTTGACCGGGACGAGCATCCCCGGGGAACCACTCTGGAGAAGCTGGCTGCTCTGAATCCGGCATTCAAAAAGGGCGGGACCGTAACGGCTGGTAATTCTTCCGGCATGAACGACGGTGGTGTCGCGATACTCGTTACATCCGCGGAAAAATGCAATGAACTTAATCTGAAGCCAATGGGGCGCTTTGTGTCCTGTGCCCTGGCCGGCGTCGAGCCGAAGTACATGGGAATCGGTCCGGCCTATGCGACACCCAAAGCCTTGAAGAGTGCCGGTCTGCAGCTGGCCGATATGGATGTAATCGAATGCAACGAGGCCTTTGCATCCCAGACACTGGCGGTCATGAAAGAGCTGGCCAAACAGGGACACAAAGTTGATCCCGAAAAATGGAATCCGAACGGCGGCGCCATTGCCTTCGGCCATCCGAACGGAATGAGCGGCGGCAGATTAGTGCTCGGAGCATTGAATGAATTGAAGAGAAGAGGCGGAAGATACGCGCTGGTAACCATCTGCATCGGCGGCGGCCAGGGGATCGCCACGATATTGGAAAGGGTATAGCACACCGCTTAGCTTTTGGATAATCAGGGACAGCGCCCGATTGAATAAACAGTCCTGTAAATAAGGTGCTGTCCCTGATTGCGCCCTAATTGAGCCTTGTCAACAGTTTCACCGACAGAAGAAAGGCATAAAGAGGAGGAGCGGATAATGAAAAGGATAATAATTATTGTCTGTATGGCAATGTTTTTTGCGATGTTTCTGCTGCATGACGGGGCATATGCGTATAATGCGGCGCAGTTGCAGCAGCTAAAAGCAACAAAAAAATGTGCAGGATGTGACCTGACCGTTGCAGACCTGAGCGGAGTAAACATGTACTGGGCAGACTTGGTGGGGGCCAACCTGTCTGGGGCCAACCTGTCCGGGGCCAACCTTGTCGATGCAAAACTGACCGGGGCCAACCTGACCAATGCAAACCTGTACGAGGCACGCATATACGGCGCAATCCTGAATAATGCAAATCTGACCAATGCATACCTGTTTAGAGCGCTTCTGAACCATGCAAATCTGACCGGGGCCAGTCTGACCGGAGCCAACATGAGCGGGGTCAACCTGAGCAATGCAAACCTGAGCAATGCCAATCTGTCCGGGGCCAACCTGAGCAATGTGCTCCTGAAAGATGCCAATCTGTCGGGAGCCAACCTGACGGGGGCTAATCTAACCGGGGCATGGTGGACCGACGGATCGAAATGCAAAGAAGGTTCTATCGGGGAATGTAAAAAGTAAAAAGTAAAAAGGAATAGGGAATAGGGGAATAGAGGGGGGAATAGGGGGACGCTGGTAAAAAAGTAAATAAGTCATTCAATCAAATCAAATATATTCTCGCGGATGACGACAGCGCCTCTTTCCACTGCATGTAGAATTCCGGGGACAGTATACTTAATTATCGGATAATTAGTGAGCATTAACAGCAGCGCCATATTTTTTTCTTGACAATTGTCACGCAACTCGTTACACACTACCCATGATAAAAACATTTGCCGACAAGCATACGCATGATTTGTTCGTTACCGGTAAATCGAAGAAATTTCAGCCGGATATTCTTAAAAGAGCGGTAAGGCGTCTTGAATATATAGATTTGGCAATGTGCCTCGAAGATTTAAAAGTGCCGCCTAGTAATCATCTGCATGCGTTAAAGGATGATAGAGCAGGTCAATATGCAATAGCAATCAATGACCAATGGAGAATATGTTTCAGGTTTATTGATGGTGATGCATACGATGTTGAAATAGCTGATTATCATTAAAAAGAGGTGGAAATATGAGCATAAAATATAATGGAAAAAGAAAAGTAAAGCCAACGCATCCGGGTGAAATACTGAGAGAAGATTTTATGCCGGATTATAATCTTACCGTTACCGGTCTTGCCAAAGCGCTTGGTGTTTCGCGTCAAACAGTGAATGAATTGTTAAGGGAGAGTCGCGCGCTAACACCTCTCATGGCACTGCGTCTGAGCCGTTTGTTCGGTAATACGGCTGAATTCTGGCTAAACGCACAGCGTGCTTATGATCTCTGGAACGCGCAGCAATCGCATCAATCTGAAATAAAGAGAATTCATCCTCTGAAAGCGGCTTAAAAGAAGTGGGGCTAATTCTCGATTGCCTAAGGGGTCAAGTCTCTTCTTGGCTCATGTTAGCAGTATAGCAAATGAACAGAGCAGTAATGAAGCAGAAGGCAGCAGCGTTGCCGCTCTGGACGAAACCATCGGCCGACTGCTCTGATCAACAAATAGGAACCCTTATCAAATGTCTTAGCCCGTTTGCGGATTGAAGAGGGAATTGCCGGCATTGAAGGCCCGATCGAGCATTAGGTCCACGACCTGAACTCCGTTCATCATCCCCCCGTAAAGACCGTGAGCAAACTTCGGCTGGAAGAGGTTGACGATGGGGGTCTTCATGGGCAGCCGTTTGGGTCCGAACTGGGTGACGAGGGCGGCCATGTCGTAGATGCTCCCTGTGGGAGAGCCCGAATAGCGGGCATAGGTTGCCGGGGTGGCGATGTCCCGGACGACGATGTGACTGCTCAGGCCCGGTATCAGGTACTTCTCGGCCATGTCGACGAAGAAATCTCCCCAGCGTTCTTTTTCTTCCTTGTAGCGCCCCGGGTCTTCCTTGCGCCACCTTGACCAGTCGCTCATGGCAAAGGGGACGCCGCGGAGCGTCACGGTGTTTTTAGCTCCGGTTGTGAGAGAAGGGCAGACCACGGCCAGATGGAAGCAATCCGGCGAGAAGGCGTTGTTGCCTACGAGAAAACCGTCGAAGAGTTTCTCCGTCGTTCCCCGGCCCGTGGAAACTACGTTGTAGGGATAGTCCAGATCCATTCCGGAAAGGTCGATTGCGTCATCGAGCCCCAGAGCCACATTCAGGGAAGAACAGGACATCACGGTCCCTTCAAGTTTTTCGATGTATTGCGGGCTTAGGTGATTATCTCCAACTAGATGCCGCATGGCGATCATCGGATCAATGGTGGTCACCACGCGTTTGGCCCGAATCATGCCGTCGTCTCCCTTGACCTTCACCCCGACAGCCTTGCCCTGATCCACAACGATCTTTTCCACCTCCGCCCGGAGACGGATTTCTCCGCCCCATTGCTGGTACAGGCGCGTCATTGCCGCAGGGAAGGAATCGAAAAAACCGTAGGGACGGAAGCAGCGCGTCATCGAGGAAAGCATAGCCCCGGCGGTCAGGATGGCACCAGCACGGCTGGCGGGAACGCCGGTAAAGGAGCTGAATGTCTCCAACACTTCCCGGAGCCGATCGTTGACGATCCCGAATTTGTCGAGAAGTTCGGCGTATGTACGGTTCAGATTCGCGATCACCTTGGGAGCCCGAAAGGGCGTGGTCAGCATGTCCAGCGGCGTCGGCAGTGCCTTGAGTTTCCGGACCTGGGCGAACATCTCAACATTGTAGGCCATGAGTTTGCGAATTTTGCCGGCATCCCCGGGAAAGACATCGCAGAGGTAGGCCGTGAAATTTTCGGCTCCTGCGGGAATCACGTATTCCTCAACGGTTCCTTCATGGACGACGAGACGGCGCATGAAGTTTCCCGTGTAGGGTTTGAGGTTGATGTCGAGGCCGAGATAACGGAGGATATCCACAATATCCGGGAAGAGCTGCGTTGTTTCGAAGACGTACCCATCCCGTTCATAGGCCGTCACATACCCGCCCGGATACGGATTCTTCTCCAGGAGCAGTGTTTTTTTGCCATCCGTGTTTTTCAACCACATCAGGCCCGTGGAGAGGCCGCTGATGCCGGCGCCGATGATGACCAGATCATAGTCGTCGCCGCCTCGGTAATTTATTTTGATTTCCTCTTTGGCAAGATGAGTCCGCTCTGTCATGTTCCCTCCTTATCCGATTGGTGTCGGGCTTAATCCATCCAACTACAGACGGTTTAATCAACCACTTAACAGCAAGCATAAAGATACTACGCCGATATTTTCTTTACGGCGCGGGGGCATTTATTTAACTTCTTTCAGGGCTTCCTTTGTATTGATGTGCTAAAGACGGTTGATATTTAGTATATTATTAATTAGTTGTCAAAGATAAAAAAGCCTCGTGGGGAATAGAGGGGATGCTGGTAAAAAAGTAAATAAGTCATTAAATCAAAACAAATTTATTCTCGCGGACGACGACAGCCCCCTATTAATATTTGCTTCTCTGGAAATTCTGCCATTTCGCCAATTGAGCAACGATAACATGCCGCTCTGGCATAGCCGCAGTTCTCATTGACAACGATTATAAATCTTCGTATATATAGCCACAATATTTCTGCATAAGGAGTTGATTATGAAATTCCGCAATCTGGCTACCGCAACTGTCGTCTTCCTTTCATTTTTTCTTTTTACCGTGCCGGGTTTTTGTGCTGCCGGTGATGGCAAGGTAACCATGGAAGAGTGGGTCAAGATAATCAATTCCGGAAAATTAAAACAGACCTCCCCGCCGCCGGCAGATGAAACTAAAGATACCGGCTTTAAGGGCAGTGTTGATTCCAACACGGTATCCGACGCTTCGGGAATGGCTGTAACCATCTACTGGCATATGGCGGACGATGCCGACGTTTACCTCAACGGGAAACCGCTCAGAAACTATCAGCCTTCTTTCAAGACTCGTCCGGATGAAGCGCCCCAACCGGCATTTAAAGCTCAGGCAATCATTAAGAACGGCGATGTTTTTACTGTGGGCGGTCGCCGGGGCGGCAGTTTCGGTTTAATGCTCATTGCCGTCGATGCCAATAATCAGATTGTCTTTATGACTGATCAGCAATCCTGGAAAGTATATGAACCGGGCGAGAGACCCGATTGGTTCAGCCCCGCCGTGGCGCTGAGCTCTCCGGCAAAGCCTGTCACCGTTCAACCCAATCCCTGGTATCCCCAGAAGGAACTCAACTCGAAGTACGGCAATAAAGCTCTCTCCATCTGGAGCACTCCGGCCAATACCTTCTCCTATCTCTACGGAGTTGTGAACGGCATCCGGTAAGCGGTATATTGGCTAACAAAGCCAATTAAAATAATCATCTGCGGCAAAAACCATGAGAACTTTAACCTGAATAAGGAGGAAATCATGAAAAAGAAATTGATGGTATTGGTATTGGTCGCCTTAATAGCGATGGGTGCGCAAGTGGCGTTTGCTACCGAGCAGGCCGAGCATGCCGAGCAGGCGGAGCAGGTGGCGGGTGGAGTAACAAAGTTTGATAACGGGAAAGGGAAGATCGGACCGGCTATCTATATAGCCCATCAGGATATGTGGATGATTAAAGCTGTCAGGGACCTCGAAGCCTTGATAGCCCGAATAGCTGTTCCGAAGCCTTACGGATCACTAGCTGTTCAGGTTATCAAGTTAAGGACATCTCTTATTCAGACGAAAGACAAAGGTAATGGCGTCAAATTGCAATGGACACATGCAGCTTGGATTCCCACAGTGGTGTCAATGGAGGGGTTCTGGACTTACTCTCAATAGCAAATGAAGGTTTGCTTCGCCGGTATGACGATTTTTATGGTAACGCCTGACATTACGACACAGTCTCGAAGTCCGGCATGACATTTTAATATAGGGTGATGTACCTAATATTCCCACCAAATAAGACAAAGCAGGAGGTATCAACATGTCAGATCTGCACGCGTACTTAAGCCCGGCCTGGCGCGATGAAGCGCTCAAAAGACTCCAGACGGAACTAACGCCGGACAAAATGAACAATGTCACCACATCAATGTCCAATATTTATAAAAACTGTCCCGGCGGTGCGGAAATGTTTCTCTTTGTGGAATGCAAAGAAGGGAAAGTAACGCGCGTCGAAACGGGAGTAGGCGAGCCTCCCCAGGGGGAATTTCGCATAATCGGCGATTATCAGACTTTTGCCAAAATATCCCGCGCGGAACTCGGCGCGCAAAAGGCCCTCATGACCGGAAAACTTAAGCTCAAGGGCAATCTGGCCAAGGCTCTCAAGCTTGCCGCCGTATCCGACCGTCTGAACAAGGTTCTGGCCAAGATACCAACTCAATATTGAACTGAAGGGAGATAAAAATATGACCAGGATATTGGACCCCAATGATAAATATTTTATCGACAATCCGGCACGCGTTAAGGCGATACAGGCCGAAATGCAGAAGCGGGGCATCGACGTGTATCTCGGTTCGCGCATTCGGACGATGAGTTTTGTGCTCGACACCTTCTGCCCGTGGAGAAGCTATCTGATCATTCCGGCCGAAGGACAGCCCACATTTTTTACGTTTGTGGTTGATGCGCTGCGCGTGGGCGACGAAACCTGGCTGGAAAGCGATCATGTCCGCGCCTATGGACCGATGGGCGGCATGGATCAGGTCTCCGCCATCACGGATTATATCAAGGACGAACTCGGCATTCAGAAGGGACGCCTGGGTTACGAGGACGGGATTTCCACCTACACCGCCGAAGGAAATCTTTCCCATTGGGAATACACCCATTTTAAAGACGCACTGCCCGGTTTTGAATGGATTAACTCGCACGATATCATTGATGCGCTTTCTCTGATCAAAGACAAAGGCACGATTGAACGATTTCGCACCGCATCGCTGATTGTCGATGAAGGGCACAAGGCGGCGCGTGCGGCGCTGGAGAATGGCGGTTACAAGGGCATGACGGAAACTGTTATTGCCGGCATCGCAGCGCTGGCCATGCGCAAAGCAGGCAGCGTGTCGGAATGGAATTTTGCGGGCTTAAATGAAATATCCAGCGGCTTTCGCACGGGATTAGGAGCCTGCACGCCGCCTACAACCAAAGAGATCAAAGCTGGTGAACCGCTGATGCTGGATTTTCACGCGATGTTTAAACTGGCGCTGGGCGATCACTCGCACAATTATCTGATCGGGCCGGCCACAAAACGGCAGCGCTGGCATGCCGATAATTTTGTCGCGATTATTCAGAAGGTGATTGATAATTACCGCGCCGGGACAACGCCCGGAACGCTTGCCGCCCTGATGATGGATTTTGCCGAGTCGCGCGGCTGCGGTGATTTTATCCAGCCTGCTTGCGAACATGGGATCGGTCTTTTCGGCGATGAGTGGCGGATCGGCGCCATCGTTAATCCCGATCTACCCTACTGGACGGATCAGGATCACGTCTACCAGGAAAACGAAATGGTCGTCTGCGCAATGCAGTATGCCGCGCCGGAAGAAAATATCGGCTTTCGCTATGAAAACGACATCGTGATTGTCAAAGGCGGCTGCGAGGTCTTGTCGAAATATCCGCTCGGGATTGAAGAAATTTCATAAAAGAAAAAGGTGATCGTTGCCATACTTAAATTTAGGGGGATGGGAATGAGAAGATCATTACTTTTGCTGTTGGTGGTGTCAGTCGTGTTCGTATTTTCTAGTTCTGTTGCAGTAGCCGACGATTGTCCGGATAGCAAATACGATTGCCAGGTGCAAGATTCAACAAGCGGTAAGAGACACACGATAGGTCACGTAACGGTAGCCACTAAAACAAAGGCTACTATATTCGGAATATACTGCCATGTCATTGGTGGGGACAAAGCCCCAGCAGAGCGCTGTAATTCCCTATATCCCGACAAGTGTTCAGGAAGTTGTATAGCGTGTATCACGAATCCTAACGACGCGACATTTGACTATGATGGATGCAAAGACAGTCATGGCCATAATAAGTGATTGCAAATGCAATACTTAGGCGTAACGCCCGAAAAAGAAACAAGAAAGGAAAAAAAGGGCGGTTCTATTATCGGTGAATTTTAAATAGACCATCCCCTTTATTTGCACTGCCAAACGAGTTGGCACTCCTGCCCACAAAGTTGGCAGTAGGGACTTTCCATAGATAAATAAACCTGGCAAAAGTCCGCCAATGCTACATATTATCTGATGGCATAGAGATTGCTGTTATAATTTATCAGTGAAGGTAAATAATGAGATTAGAAGGAAAGACAATGAAAAAACATGTCATACTTGCAGCAGTTATAACATTTGTTTGCACAGCCGTCTCCGTATCGCCGTCTTATGCCGGTTGGTTTAGTTTAGAAAACAGATCGAGTAGTAACACCTATCATGTTTCTGCCGAGTTGTGGGGTATGGGGTGGAGATACCCCAATGGTACAATAGAAGTCGGTCCTGGTTGCTCCGCTGACCGTACTTATTATTTGAGTTCAATCGGCCTGATAACAATCAGCCTTATGGACCCCAAGACAAAAAAGCTAACCCTGAAAAAGACATACCAGCCGCCCGGTGCTTATTTGCCGTGGCGAAACTTTCTTATCAAGGTTTACGCCGATAAAGATGAAACCATCAGTGTTTTTGAAAAGTGAGAGCAAGTATGGGGAAGCCCAAAGGTGATTTCCCTTTTAAGAGGACACAGAAGGACGATGTTAACTTATGATTCCTGAGAAGTAATATCCTTTTCTGAAGTCATGAGCAACGATCATGCGCCTGGGCATTTTTTGAAAGAGTCTTAAGTGTGTAAAAGGAAAAAGGAGACAACCGTTCCCTTATTTGCTTATGCTTATAGTGAGGATCATTCTCCTGCATATTTATCTATAAAAACTAAAGGATGTGCCTAATGACAGCTGTTTATCCCGCGCCATGGAAACTAAAGGGAAGAGGATATATTTTCCTGTATAATTTCCCAAGAAGATTTGAAAACGATCCGTATTTTAAGAGCAATCTGACTGAGCAGCCTTTCAGTGGCCTGGGAACTATTATGCTTGTTGACTACGAGGAATCGGAGGCCGGCCCTTATAAAGAACTTCTTTTTATTCCCGGCGAATTTACTTTTCTGCGAAAAAAATATTATTCTATAACTAAAATTTACGTTTCAACAATGGAAAGCGTTGAAAACGGAAGAAGGAACTGGGGGATACCCAAAGAGCATGCAGATTTTGAGATGATACCGCTGGGGGGCAACAAAGAACGCATAATTGTCAAAAAAGATGGTACAGTATTTTTCGATGTAACATTGAAAAAACGATATATCCCTTTCAGGGTCAATACAAAATATATCTCTCACGCTATTGTGCAGAAGCTTGAGGATGATACGATATATTTCACTGAATTCAACGGCACCGGTACGGCAAAGCTGGCTTTGCTGAAATCAATCTCGTGTAACGAAAAATATTTTCCTGATATCTGTTCCGTTAAACCTCTCGTCGTAACAGCAATTTCTGATTTTACAATTGAATTCCCTGAAGCGGAGAAAATACTGCTTCTTAAGAAATAGTAAGAGTAAGGGGGCTGCCGACAATAACCGCGATGAAAAATATCCTTGACATGCAAGGCGAGTTTCCCTATCTTTTCGCTAAACTAAAGCAACAATTTGTCAACAGAAGGCGGTTTTGCAACCAGAGATATAGTCAAGCATAAGTTATCGGATGGAGGTCTCCATTATCATAGCGGGCTTGGATAACATCAATGGCATGAAGCTTCCGAAGGTCGGACAGCTCGGCATCGTGGTGCCGGACATCGGCAAAGCTGTGGGCTATTATTCAAAAATCCTCAACATTCAACCGTGGTTCCGGTCAAAAACAGCATCAAATAATTCCGTTTTTCAGGGAGAATCCTTTTCTCTGGAGCTGGACATCGCCCTGGCCTTCAGCGGCGGTCTCGAAATCGAACTAATCCAAATGTTGACCGATCGCGAATGCATCTACTCCGATATTATGAGAAAGCAGGGCGGTGGTCTGCACCACATCGGCACCATGGTCTCGGGGTTCGATAAAAAGCTGGAACAACTGCAACAAATGGGAGTGGGAGTGATACAATCCGGCATCATCAAAACTGTCGGTGGCGCCGTGACGAAGTACGCATACCTCGATACGGTTGCCACCTGCGGCATCATCTCCGAGATCATCGAGAGCAAACTCGTCGGCATTCCGGTATTTCATAACAATTTCATGATGCACATAGGCAGGCTAACCGGCGATATTGAACTCATACCTTCAGAGGAGTCGGCATGAACGCACTGGTTACGGGAGCCACCGGTTTCATCGGTTCGCACCTGGTAAGGCAGCTGGTCAGCGAAAAGCACAATGTCAAAGCGCTTGTATTGCCCGGCGAAGATGCAGCAGCGCTGGAAGGGCAGGGGATAACGGTATGGCGCGGCGATCTTTCGCAACGGGAGAGTCTGCGCGGCTGCTGCGACGGCATAGACGTGGTGTTTCATCTGGCCGGAAGGGTCACGGATTGGGGAACGAAAAAACAGTTCTATGACGCCATTTACACCGCGACTGAAAACCTGCTGGAAGAGGCGGCAGGCAAAGCGGAGCGGTTTGTTTATGTAAGCTCGATTGCGGCACTGGGATGCCACCGCAGCCTGAAGGGTGTAAAGGAAACAGACCAGCCGCAAAAATCGGGCATACCTTACAACGATGCTAAACTTGATGCGGAAAAATTGGTGAAAAGTTACCATGACAAAGGCAGGATCGCTTGTACAATCGTGCGGCCGGCCAATGTTACAGGTCCGGGGAGTGTGTGGGTGCGGGACATCCTCGACAAAATGCAGGGCTATCTGCCTGTTGTTGGCGGGGGTGGCCAGAGCAGCAGCTTCGTTTATATCGACAACCTCGTGGACGGCATTATCCTCGCCGGCACGAAGGACATCGCCAAGGGCAACATCTATCACTTTCGCGATGACTGGAATATAAGTTGGAAACAGTATCTGAACGATCTGGGATCGTTTATCGGGAAAAAGCCGGCGGGCAGTATTCCCTTTGGGCCGGCGTTCGCCATTGCCTGGGTATGCGATATGGTTTTTACTCCGCTGCATCTGCGTCCGCCGCTTTCGCGCTTCGGCGTCTATATTCTGGGGCGGGACTATGACGTGGACACCGCCCTGACACAAAAGCAATTGGGCTGGAAGACAAGAGTATCGTACAGGGAGGCGATGGAAAAGATAGGTGTGTGGGTGAAGGAAGTGTACTCGAAGCAATAAACAGCGCCGCAGCATCGGGCGCTCAATAAACGCCGGGAGGGTGCGATGAAATTTAATCTGCTTCTATTTATTCTTGCCGTAAAGTTAAAAGCCGCCGCGAAAAAGAATGCCGATTACAAGAAACATCTTGGTGTCATGCAGATCAAAGTACTTATTAGAACTGCCGACGGTAAAATCGGGCGTCTCTTTATCTTCGACAAGGGAACTTTTGCAACCGAAACCGGTGCCGCTTATTCAGCCGACGTCGCGCTGATCTGGGCCGATGCGGCAACCGCGTTTCGGGTGATGACGTCGAAAACCGGTGATGCCGACACTTTCCGGGCGGCGGCGCAAGGGAAGGTGCGCATTGAAGGCATGGTCCCCTATCTGCAATGGTTTACCGACGGCGTAAAGCTGGCTATGAAATAATTGTCCCTTTAATTATAGACAAAAGCATAATCTCTCTAAAGGAGGAGTCTCATGGCTATCAAAGGCGGTCATCTTGTAGCAAAATATCTGAAAGAGGTTGAAGGCATTGAAACGATATTCGCTCTTTCCGGCGGACACATTGAGGCGATACTGGACGGGTTTACTCAGTACAAAATACGCGCTATCGATGTCCGTCACGAGCAGGTGGCAGCGATGGCGGCGCACGCGTGGTCGGTCTATGCGGGGCAGACTGGTGTTTGTCTGGTAACCGCCGGTCCCGGCTTCACCAATGCGCTTACCGGAATTGCCAACGCTTATCTTGATAATGCCCCGCTGGTGGTGTTGTGCGGGAAACACCCGCTCAAGGAAGACCTCAAGGGCGCCCTCCAGGAAATGAACCAGATAGATATGGTCAAACCCATCACGAAATGGGCCGCCACTTGTTATGAGACGAAACGCATACCCGAATATCTTTCGCTGGCCTTCCGCTACGCCTCCATGGGCAGGCCGGGGCCTGTGTTTCTGGAGCTCCCGCCCGATATTCTGAATATCAGCATACCCGAGGAGGATGCACCGCTGCCGAAGAGTCCCACGCGGAAATATACGGTGCACCCGGATGATGCCGATCTGAAAGAGGCGGCGGATATCATCAACAACGCCAAGCAGCCGCTGTTCCTCGGAGGAAGCGGTGTGGGTTTCAGCTGCTGCAGTCTGGCGCTGGAGCAGTTCATAGAGAAGACAGGCATTCCCTTCATCCTGATGAATTATGGCCGGGGAGAGCTTCCCGACAACCACCCGCAGTCTCTCTGGGATATCGGCAATATAGGCCTGATGGTGACACTGGCGCAGGCCGATGTGATTGTCATCGCCGGTCTGCGGCTTAACTGGCTTCTGCAGTCCGGGGGGGCAATTCCGGCGACAGCAAAGATTGTCCGGATCGACATCGACCCGCACGAGATAGACCGCAATAGGCCTGCCGACGCAGGGCTGGTCGGTGATATCAGCTCCGTGCTCACCCAGCTTCTTCCCCAGGTGAAGAAAAACGATCACAGCACCTGGCTGAAAACGCTGCGTACCGCCTCGGCCGCGTTTATCGATTCCGAGCTGAAGGCGCGGGAGACGCCATCCGATCCCATCAATCCCATACGCCTTGTTGCCCAGATACAGAAAGTCGTGGGTGATGATGCATATTATGTGACGGACGGCGGCGATACGGTTTACTTCGGACTGGTCCATTTTACCTCCAAATTGCAGGCCGGCGTGGTGGGTACGGCTTCCGGCTTGCTGGGCTGCCTGGGCACCGGTATTCCCTTTGCCATGGCGGCGAAGGTTGCCCATCCGGATAAGCCGGTAATCCTGTTCAACGGTGACGGTTCCTTCGGCTTTAATGCCATGGAGTTCGATACGATGCTCCGCCACAATATCCCCGTAGTCTGCGTTATCAACAACGACTGCGCCTGGGGCATGGTCAAG
>CAYXZW010000029.1:0-38263 GCA_964469905.1 uncultured Smithella sp. | reverse complement strand
CGTAATAGCCTTCTTCGATGCTTTCCAAAATGGTTCGATATTTTGCCTCACTCTCTCGCAACGCCTCCTCGGCCAGCTTCCGGGCAGTGATGTCTTGAATGGTTGTCAGTAAATAATTTTCATTGTTGATACTCATCATGACTGTATTGAATAATCCATATCTCAAATCTCCGTTCCTGGCTTTGATTTCCATTTCAAAATCTTCAATGCATCCTCTTTTATTTAGTTCATTGATAAAAGATGCTCTTTGTTCTTGCGTAAAATATCCGATTTCTATGGAAGTGCGCCCGACAACTTCATCACGATTAAGTCCTACAATTCGCAGAAACGCATCACTGGCTTCAAAAATTCTGCCTTCTTTCACAGTACTAATGATTGTGGGAATGGAATTTTGCAGAAAAGCTTTAGTGAACTTCTCGGAAGTTACTCTTGTTTGTTCGATTTGCTCAAGACGCAGTGCATTTAGTTCTTCGATCAGTTGTTTCTTGGTCTTTCTTTCATCTTCCATGGTAGGCCTTAAACGTCTGATAAAAGTGAAGAAAAATTATAAGGACTATAACCATCCAGTTATATTTACAGCAGAAGATTACTCTCAAATATTCTAAAGTCAATATTATTTCGCGACTCAAATTGACATTGACAAACAGGCGGCAAAAGCGTTTAATGCTTTAAAATTCTTTTAGAATTATCAATATTTTCTGGCCGATATTGCCTATTTACTATGATGGATGTAAAACAAGACTGGCAAAAGCCCTATCAAATATCTTCTAAAATACAAGACTCAAAATTAATTATTTACCTTGACGGGGAATTCGGCCTGAAGAACCTTGCGTCTTTTGCCGGTGAAATAAAGGTTTTATTTAGTGAACAAAAGATCAGGGCTTTGGACATTGACTTTTCCGGAATCACCTATCTGGACAGTGCCGCCGCTCTTTCCCTGATTCAAATTCAAAAGGCCGCAACAACCGCAAATATCGATTGTTCCCTGATCAACTTGAATGATGAAACGAAAGGTATCTTCAGTGTTATTTACGAAGAAGCCCTGACGCGATCACCGTTAAAAGAAAAGGAAACTCGCGAAGGGCTGGTGACGCAAATCGGTGGCGCTTCCATAAATATTCTTCAGGATGTCGTAACATTTATAACATTTGCCGGTGAACTGTTGTCGGCACTTGCCTACACTGTCCTTCATCCCCGATCTTTGCGGACGCGAGATGTTCTCTTTTATATGAAGCGGGCCGGCGTGGATGGACTGCCGATTGTAGGCTTAATCAGTATGTTGATCGGGTTGATTCTTGCTTTTATGTCTTACTTGCAGCTGCGTTCCGTCGGCGCCAATATTTATGTGCCCTCCCTGGTCAGTTTTGCAATGGTCAAAGAATTGGGGCCGATCATGACGGCCATCCTGGTGGCCGGCCGTTCCGGTTCGGCTTTTGCCGCGGAAATTGGCACCATGGTCGTCAACGAAGAAGTCGATGCCTTAACTTCTATGGGCTTTGATCCCGTCCGGTTTCTGGCTGTACCTAAAGTGCTGGCCGCAGTAATAGTCGTGCCGCTGTTGACTCTCTATGCCGATTTGTTCGGCATTATTGGCGGCCTGATAGTGGGAGTAACCGGTCTGGATCTTACCGCGCACACCTATATTATCCAGTCGGTAAAAACAATTCAAGTCTTTGACGTGGTCACGAGCCTGATTAAGGCGGCAGTCTTTGCCGTGATTATTGCCGGCATTGGTTGTCAAAAAGGATTTCAGGTGCGCGCGGGCGCGCAGGATGTCGGCAAATATACGACTTCGGCCGTCGTTGCCGCAATTTTTCTCATCGTTGTTGCCGATTCAATTTTTGCTATAATGTTTTATTATATGAGATAAGGAGCAGTCTTTGCAGACACAGAGAAATGAACCGATAATCGATGTTGAAAATGCCACCGTTCGTTTCGGCAGTAACACGGTATTGGAAAACATCAGTTTTCGGGTGAATAAAGGAGAAATTCTTGTTATTGTCGGTGAAAGCGGCTGCGGCAAAACTACACTGCTGAAAATCATGATCGGTCTGCAAAGAACAACTGCCGGCCGTGTGCTCTTTCGCCAGTCGGACATAATGACCGCCGGAGAAAAGGAATTAAATAATTACCGGCAGAATATCGGGGTGCTTTTTCAGTCCAGCGCTTTATTCAGCTCGATGACGCTTAAAGAAAACATTGCTTTGCCGCTAACGGAATACACGAATCTCGATAGCCCCACAATTGACTTGATTGTTAGAATGAAATTAGGCATGGTTAATCTGGCCGGTTATGAAAATCATCATCCTGCGGAACTCTCCGGCGGCATGAAGAAGCGGGCAGGCATTGCCCGGGCGATGGCCCTCGATCCGATTGTTCTTTTTTTTGATGAATTATCCGCCGGACTGGATCCCATTACGGCAGTAGAATTGGACGATTTACTTCTCAAAACCAACGAAGCGCTGGGGACAACTATGGTCGTTGTATCGCACGAATTACAATCCATTTGCAAAATTGCCGATAGAGTAATAATGTTGGATAAAACGACAAAAGGAATTATTGCCGAAGGAACTCCCGATGATTTGAAAGAAAAAGCAACAGATCCACGGGTGCGCAGTTTCTTTTGGCGACAGGCGCCTAATCACAATTCTCAGGATAGGTCTTATGTCCGGTAGAAGTTCAAAATTCCTAATAGGTCTTTTTGTTATAGCCGGTTTGCTGATCGGCGCAGTTATCATTATCTGGGTGAGTGCCGCCGACCTGTTAATGAAGGGTGCAACTTATGTTTCCTATTTTGATGAATCGGTGCAGGGTCTGCAAACCGACTCTGCCGTTAAATACCGCGGCGTGGAAATAGGCAAAGTGGAAAGTATAAAAGTTGCACCGGATTACCGCCTGATTGAAGTGGTAATGAAAATTAATTTATCCGATGACTTGCAGAAACATACTTATGCTCAGCTGAAAACCGCCGGCATTACCGGCATAGTCTTCATTGAACTGGACCGCATTCAACCGGGAGATATTATTCATCCTCCGGAACATAAGTTTACTGCTCCCTATCCTGTTATTCCTTCCCGCCGGTCGGAAATCAGCCGGTTTTTGGCCGACACCGACAAAATAATGCAAAACATCAAAGAAATAGATTTTAAAGAAATATCCGTCCAGCTGAAAAACACAACCAAAGCCATTGAATCGTTTCTGGCGGGCGATCGCATTAACCGGATAATGGGCAATTTGGAATCCATGTCCGTCAATCTCGATAAGTCTGTCGCCAAAATCAATAAGACTATTGCCGAAGGAAAATTTGATGATGTCCTCAAAGAAACAGCGGAAACGCTGGCCAATGCGCGCCAGTTAATCAACCGCGCCCGGCAGGAAGTGGAAGCGCTGAATCTTGCCCAGCAGACAGCCAAGACCGGAGTAATTCTGGACACCCTGGATAAAAGAACCAATTCTATTACCCTCGATTTGCAGGATACCGCGGAAAACCTCCGGGTAACATCGGAATATTTGCAGAAGCTTGCAGATAGCCTGAACAACAATCCTGCGGAATTGATTTTCGACCGGCCGGCATCTCCCCGAAAACCGATGGAATGATCAGGAGAAATTTAAATGAAAATTTATTCATTATTGATTAATTGCTTCCGACGACTGACAAGGAACAGCTTGTTGTTTTTCTTTTGTTTCATAATTATTGCAGGCTGTGTCAGCACGGGTAAACCGCAAGCTCCGGTGGAAAATTATCTGATCGATTATCCGGCACCGATCTTGGCCACACTACCGGTAATAGATGAGACCATTCGGGTCAGCCGCTTAACGATTGCCACTGCCTATAACAATAATAGTATGATTTTCCGCGACGGCAATTATTCCCTGGATTCTTTTAATTATAACCGTTGGGCGGTAAATCCGGCCGATATGGTGGGCGACAATTTGTTACGTGATTTGCAGGCCAGCGGCTATTTCCGGGCGGCCTTGTCCCGCTATGCCGTAGACGAGGGCAGGTATGTTGCGCAAGGCGGCATCACCGAGTTTTACCTGAGAAAAGATAAAGGCAACAACGTTGCCGTTCTCAGTTTGGAAATAACGCTGAAAGACACAAAGCAGCGCGAAGCGGTCAAGCGGATTCTTTTCCAGAAAAAATACTCCCGGGAAGAAGCGCTCTCTGATCAATCGCCACGCGGTTACTGTCAGGCCATGAGCCAGGCCCTGCAGAAACTTTCGCCGCAGATTATCAATGACGTTTACCAGGCGATCAAAGCAGCCGAAAACAAATAAATTTATCTGCGGGAAGACTGATGAAAGAAATTAGCGTCCGGACAAATGCGCACGTAGAAATGATCGACATTACTGCTGCCGTTCGGGAAGTGTTAAAAGAAGAAAATGTCCATGATGGGTACTGTATCGTTTTTACAACTCACACCACAGCCGCTGTCACCATCAACGAAAACGCCGATCCGGATGTGCCCCGCGATATCATTGCTGCCTTGGAAAAAGCTGTCCCGCAAAATGCCAATTACCGGCATAGCGAAGGTAATTCTCCGGCACATGTCAAATCATCACTGGTGGGCGCATCGGAAATGGTTTTGATCGAAAATGGACGCCTGGTTTTAGGAACATGGCAATCCATTTTTTTCTGCGAATTCGACGGCCCCCGCTCCCGGAAAGTGCTGATCAAGATTATCGCCACCTGAGAATATCACTTTACAGGCGCAGGTTATCTTTGTTGGCATTGGTGTTGGTTTCCTCAATGTCCTGGCAAGAAGCCAGTGTATTTTCCTGCTTAAGGCCTCCTTATCCTTTCAGCACAAACAGCGCATCGGCAACGACCGGGTTTGCCCCTGTGATGATAACCGGGTTCAAATCGATCTCCGCAATCTCGGGGTGGAGCAAGGCGATGAAACCCAACTTCTGGATAATTCCGGATAACGCGTTGCGGTCCACCGCCGGCATCCCGCGGAAGGCAGCGAGGAGGGCCTTGCCCTTGATGTCCTCTTGCATCTCTTCCGCATCGGCGGAGCTCAAGGGCGCCAAACGCAGGGTGTTGTCCTTCAGAACCTCCGTAAAGATGCCGCCCAGACCAAAAAGGATGCAGGGATCAAACCCCGGGAAGCGGGTCATCCCGACAACCAGCTCCCGTCCTCCCGCCAGCATCTCCTGGACGAGAATGGGAACATCATGTCCGGCAGCCTGGCGGATTGAGGCAAAGGCTGTCCGTAATTCTTCTTCTGTCTTAATGTTGAGAGCGATCAGACCCTTTCCTGACTTGTGCATGATTTCCCAGGCGCAGGCCTTCAGGGCTATCGGATAGCAGATTGTGGCTGCGGCAGCCAACGCCTCAGCCAGGCTGTAGGCGAGCCGTTCCCTGGTTACAGGAATACCATAGAGTGTGAGGATTTGCTTGGCGGCGGCTTCGTCGAGGGCATTCTGTCCGCGGGCAACGGCTTCACGGATGATGATCGAAGCCTCTGGAGATTGCAGCGGCATCACCGGAGCGGTGAATGGTTTCCGTTCCCGGATCTCCTTGTGCCGAAGCAGACACAGCATGCCCCGGGCCGCCTTTTCAGGAGCATCAAAAACGGGGATGTTATTGTCTTCGTAGGCCTCGGTGAAGTCATCACTCCGATCCATGAAGGAGCACAGGACCAGGGGCAAGTTGTATTTCCAGGGCAGGACCATTGCCGGGGAGAGATCCTTTTTAAATTGGGCGAGAAAATCGTCCAGCGAAATGTCGTTGAAAAGCATTGCCAGGTGAGGATGAGCCTCCTTCATCCAGCCGGACATCATCGGACCGTGAATAAGCAACCCGTCTATTTCCCCGCTTTTCATCAATATTTCGGGAATAATGACCGTCATACGGTCAGTATCCATATTGAAGGTCAGGTCCACCGGGTTGGAGCTCGATGCATGGGGCGGGATATATTGCCGGATATCGTTCTGGACACCTGGGGACAACGTGGGAAGCTCAAGTCCGCCCTGATCGGCGATGTGCGACATGGCAGTGCCCGGTCCGCCGGAATGGGTGACGACCGCAATTCGGTTGCCTTTGAGTGGTGGCTGGGTCGCGGCCGTCCAGCCGTGGGCATATAGATCTTCGATCGAATGGACGCGGATAATGCCGGCCTGTTTAAAGATACCTTCATACAGGAAATCGGGGCCGGCCATAGCACCCGTGTGGCTCATTCCCGCCCGAGCCCCGGCCGCCGATCCGCCGACATACTGGGCGAATATCGGTTTATGCGGTGTGATCTTGCGGGCGGCTTCGATGAACCTGTGCCCATCGCGGATTGCCTCAATATAAAGGATAACCGCGCGGCTCTGTTCGTCCTCACCTAAATACTCCATTGCCTCGATGAGGTCGATGTTAGCCTCATTGCCGGTACTGATAGCCTTGCTCAGGCGGATTCCGCGTTTACGCAGATAGGACAAGGTCTGAGTGACATAGGTTCCGCTCTGGGAGGCGAGCCCTAAAAGACCGGGCCGGCCGTCGAAACGCATAACCGTTAAATTCAGCGAAATGGCGGAATTGATAATCCCCATGCAGTTGGGACCGACAAAACGGATTCCCCAGCGCGCAGCGGTTTCATTAAGTTTTTGCTCCAGGTGTTTGCCGTCAGTGCCTACCTCCTTGAATCCCGCCGTACAGACAATGATCCTTTTCGTACCGATCCGGCCGAACGACTCCAGTAAGGGAAAAACGTGGTCTATCGGGACAACGATCAGGCCGAGGTCGGGCGTTTCCGGCAGTTCCTCCGGAAGGGCGTAAGCTTTCAGCCCGATGACGGTCTGCTCTGTGGGATGGATAGGATAAAGTTTTCCCTTATAGCCGTCTTTGATCACACTCAATGCCTGCATGGTTCCCATTTTCATAGGGTTGTTGCTCGCACCGACGATAGCAATTGATTTAGGATTCATTAGAGTATGCAGGGGATTTTCGGACATGGTGTTACTCCTCCTTATTGGGTGAAACGCAGGATAATTGCCGGAACAACCGTCCCTTTAATAATTCCATTGGTCAATAGACATATGTGAATTATGCCCCTGGAATCATCTTTTCCGGTGCCATTTTCTTGTTTAAAAGAAAGGATTGAAACTCCGGAAGGATGCAGTTTTGCTTTACGGCGGACAAATTTCCCATTAATTACGAAGTTCGCTTTTGGTCCTTATTACCATGAAAAGCGAAATGGTGTAAACAGGTATTTCTATGTAATCATGAAAGATTTATCTTTTTTAAAGAAATGTCCTATGTTAGCATGATAACAAAATCATCGGAACAAGCGAACAGTCCGATGTTAATTCGTTAGGTTGAAACGAAAAGTAAATAAAAGCTTTGATGGTATTATTGATTTTATTAACCAAAGATTGGTACGAGGAAACGATGGAAAGCAGAAGAATTTTTATCAAGAGGTGCCTGGTCGGTTGCACGGTCGGCTGCGTGGCCATGGCTGCACCGGGATTGCCGGCCTCCGTCCACGCGAAGCTGCCGCAAAACCCGATCAGCAAAAGAAATCCGCAACGGGCTCTGGTTATCTGGTACAGCCAGACCGGACATACCCGCCGTATCGGCCGTATTATCCGCCATGCCTGGGAAAAGGCCGGATTGGTGGTGGAGGGCGCCGATTATCGGGAAATTGATAGGAGAACTCTTGGTAATTATGATTTGATTGCCCTGGGCACGCCGGTGCATTACATGGACGTGCCGGTTAATTTGCAGGATTGGATAAAAACGCTGCCGCGCATTGAAGGAACCTCTGTGGCGGCTTACGCCACATTCGGCGGCAAAGGCAACGGACAGCACAACACAGCCTGCGGACTGCTGGAGCTAATGATGGAAATAGGCGGGGCGGCAGCGGGAGCAGGACTATTCGGAAATATGTCGACATTTGCGCCGACCTGGTCTGCGGGCAATGCTGAGCGTATTCTGGCGTTCAAGGATCGTCCGAATGAAAAAACCTACCAGCAGGCGCGCGCCTTTGCCGACAGTATTCTGGCCACTGTGGCGGACGGACGGACGCATCAAATTGAACGCGAGTTCGGACTGGAGTCTCTGCTGGGCATTGTTCCGCAAATAGGCTTGACCAAGCTGATGATTACAAATCACCATATTGATAAAAGCCTTTGTATCAAATGCGGGACTTGTCTGAAAAAGTGTCCGGTCAGCGCTATCGATTTACCGGCGGGATCTATAGACTCCGGGCGTTGCATTGCCTGCATTGGTTGTGTCAATAATTGTCCAACTCAGGCAATGCAGATGAATTTTATCGGCAAACCAGTTTATGGTTTTAAAGAATTCCTCAAGCGCAATAGTATCGTGATTGCAGAACCAGCTGAACTGAAGGTATAAAGCATGTCAACTTACCGCCACTTCAACCTGTTTAGAAAATCCGCCACTTCCGCAAATACATTCCGGGATATCTCGCCTCTGACAATACCATGAAGATGAAAGTGAACATCCCGATACGTTTTGTCCGGAAAGGAAATACGATTATAGATTTTCCTGCCGCTTCGTCCCGACACTTTGGGATCATCGTTTGCCTGAATGATCAGGGCAGGAATGCACAGGGCGGGTAGTGTCTTATATATTTTTTTCATCAACGCCTTAACCTGAACAATGCTCCGGACGGGACAGCGGGAATAATTGATATGCAGGTTGTCCGGATGATTGGCGACAAAATCACGGCGCATGCTCTTGACGCCCAAAGCACAAAAAAAATAATTCCAATAGTCGAGATGTTCGGCAAAACTCGAAGAGATGCTTTTGAACTTCAGAGGTGCGCTGATAGAGATTACTCCCGTAAACTCTTCCGGCTTGGTGATGGCCTGATGCAGTGCCAGACCGCCGCCGGTAGAGAAACCGGCCACAACTATTTGCTGGCAGCAGTTTTTCAGGATGGCGTGTCCCCGGTTTACGGAATCCACCCAGTCGTTATAGCTGTATTGTGCCAGGTCAACCGCGGAAGTTCCATGACCGGCCAATCGGGGCGCATAGACGGTATACCCCTGGGAATATAAAAAATCCGCCCACTCCCGGACCTCTTCCGGGGCGGCCAGCAGACCATGGATCAGGAGCACTCCCCGCTTCGTTGCTGTATGATGCAACAGGTACGGCTCTCCAATATGACGATCTTTTGTTTCTCCGGCCAGGAAGTATTTTTTATAATCTCTGGCAAAAAGAAGAGATTCACGACGCATAAGTCGCTTACATTTGTCTGATACTAACATCGTTATTACGACCAGGTGCTGATGACGGGACTACCGTTTTATGGAAAATATTAATACCATCAGGCGACATTTTGAAAATAGGCGCTGTAAATCATCGCATAGTGCAGCGCGCCGCCGATCATAACCATGATGTGGAAAAGTTCATGAAAACTGAAGATGCCGGGGAAAAGCCTCGGTCTTTTTGTTGCATAAATTAAACCGCCCAGAGTGAAAAACATTCCCCCGGTAAACAGCAAAATCCCTTGTGCGAGGTTCATGTAAGCAAGTATTTGCTTTATCGGAATGAGCGCTATCCAACCCATGACTAAATAAATAACGGCATAAAGAATCCTCGGCGCCCGCGGGAAAAAAAGTTGAGAGATAAGTCCGAATACCACAAGTCCCCATTGAATAGCCATCATCGACCAGCGCCAGGGACCTTCCAAATACATATAACAGATAGGGGTGAAGGTGCCGGCGATCATGCAAAAGATTGCAAGACGATCCATTCTCCGCCAGAAAGACTTCTCATTTTCCTCTTTCTTGAAAGCGTGGTAAAGGGAGCTCGCTAAAAAGAGAAAAACCATCGAGACCCCATAGATCAGGGCAGTAATCAACGCTGATGTCGAATAGCTGGCGACCATCGCTAAAAACACCGTACCGACCACCGCCGCAATGGCGCCGACCAGATGGGAATAAAAATTAAAAGATTCTTGTGTTCTTATTGACATTGTCTTTTCCTTTATCCGGGTTTTTGGTTTGCCATCAGAGGAAAGATCAGTGGCCTGCTAAAAAAGATTCCATATTGCTTAATCTTTCATAATTATACCACAAATGCAGCCAAATGCTGCTATGTTTTATTTATTAATGATAATAAGCAGTTGATTGACATCAGGCCCGGCTCGGTCGGAGCAGGCAAGAGCTGGACATTAAATTGAATCCCACAAACATTAGTAAACACGGACAAATCATATGCTGCAAAACAAGATAACCCGAATTGTAGTGAAACATAAAAGCAAAAGATATCTTTCCCTCCTGTTTTCACATTTCGTTCAATGAGTTGAACATTTCATTGAAAGAAACCCGGATAATGGGGCCAAATCATCTTTGCCCGAACCGGCATTCTAAGATTATTTCCCAGTATTTTCATATTGTTATAAAGATATATTTTAATGCCTGAACTTTTGGCACGATACTTCCAATAGAATAAAGCCAAACAGACAATCTCTCAGGAGGTCACAGATCATGAAAAAGACATTAGGAACAATGATGGTAGCGGCGGCGGTAGTCCTCTTAACAGCAACCTTCGGCTTTGCCGAATATGCAGCAGCAGGTACAACTGCTTTCCCGTATTTCCAATTCGGCTGCTTAATCGTCGGCGGGTTGATCATGGTTTCTTTAAAAAGAAAATTTGAGAAATTGTACACGGCAGAAGTAGTCGGTGCCTTTGCTCTTTACACAGTTCTGATGGCTCTGTTCACCAATCCGGTAATCGACGCTGTAAAGAACATCGTCAGCTAAAAGTCAGGCTCATTAATAGAACGCTGAGTGGAAAGGAGGAATGGACAATGTTAGCAACACAAAAAACACACAACGCAAATAACTATGGTTCCATCTTGATGTTGTCGGCCTGGAGTTTCGTGATGGTGATTGCTTCTTTCCTGTTCCTCTATGTCGGCCACTTACTCGATGGCATTCTGGGAACTGCGCCGAACTTCATGCTGGGTTTATTCTTTCTGGCCATTTTCCTCAGCGTAATGCGGCTCTATCAGGAAGCCTGGAAAAAAAGAAACGACGTTTAACCTCCGCAAACAAAAACATGATCTGTTTTATATAGAACAAAAACCCCCTTAAAGCACTAGCCTTAAGGGGGTTTCTTTTGACCGGGTTAATCATTGGGCATATCTCTGAATAATATTGATTATGTGAGTGCAGTTTGCGCGGCAATTATTGAATTTATTAATTTCAAACATAGACCTATACAAAGATAAATTATATCAATGTGAATCCACGAACTGCAAGTAAAGCACAAAAGGCTAAGCTCAAATCGTAAAACGTCACCAGAGATCAAGCAAAATCATGCCCCTGGGTAGTAATAGGGTCGCCGGAAATAAAAAAGGAGCTAGCAGTCAAAAGCTAACTCCTTAATATTAATGGTGCGCCCAGCAAGATTCGAACTTGCGACATCCAGATTCGTAGTCTGGCGCTCTATCCAGCTGAGCCATGGGCGCAAAATATTTCTTAAAATTGCGAGGCAGCCATATAGCACATAATTAATCCTGTAGCAAAACGAAAAAATAAATAGTTCAAAGCTCATTTCCCGGATCAGCAAGCTAAGTGCAGCACCTTGACCGAATTACTCATTGACCGGTAAAGAGGGGACGCCGAAAAATGTTTCGGTGCAATATTAAACGCTGTAGTCCGCACGTATCCGATTACAGATATAGAATTTCCTTGAAAGCAATCTTTATTTCTGACATAAGAATCAGCACTTACTGAAAGGCCAACACAAGCATAAGGCTCATGCTTTAAGAGTTATATCAATCATTTCCAACAACCCCAGGCAACAAATTGGAGGTCATAATATGGCAAGCAAATACAAAGGATATACAGGAAAGATCCTGGATATCAATCTGACATTGGGGAGCATCGGAACGTACGAGGTTTCTGATCGCGACCGGGAACGGTTTGTCGGAGGACGATTTCTGACGACCAAGATTCTTCTGGATGAACTGAAGACCGGAATCGATCCTTTATCGCAGGACAATATCCTGGTGATCATGACTTCACCGCTCACCGGAACGGGAGCACCTTCAACAAGCCGTTTCGATATTTCGGCAAAAAGCCCGCAAACAGGGGCCATCGGCCATTCCAACAGCGGCGGTAATTTTGGCATGCACTTGAAATGGGCAGGATGGGACGGCGTTCTTATCCGCGGCAAAGCCGATCGCCCCGTCTATATTGATATTAAGGACAACACGGTACAGATTCTGGATGCAGCCAACCTCTGGGGGATGAACACGGAAGAAGCACAACAGGCAATGGGCGATCAGAAAGCGGGAAAGCTCGTTATCGGCCCCGCAGGAGAAAACCTTGTCAAATACTCAGTCATTGTTTCCCAGGAACGCGTTCATGGCCGCTCTGGCATGGGTGCAGTGATGGGTTCCAAGAACATAAAGGGCATCACGGCCAAAGGCAGTAAGAAAATCGAACTCCACGACCCGGAAGGCTTCAAGAAAACAGTCCGCAAATGGGTTAAAATGCTGAAGGCACATCCGGCAACCGGTGATATGGCCCCTAAATACGGGACATCAGGATTCTTAAATACTCTGTCTGATCATCATGCCCTGCCAACAAAGAACTTTTCCTCCGGTACTTATAAGGACTCCCAGATGATCACGGGACAAACACTGGCTGAAACGCGACTTGTGAAGAACTCCGGATGTGTTTCCTGTCCGATCCGTTGTGCCCGGGTGGTCAACATCAACGGCCGCGAGGTCAAGGGACCGGAATACGAGATTCTGTGCCTGTTGGGGTCCAACATGCTCATTAACGACATGGACGCCATCATCCAGTGGAATTACGAGCTGGACATACTGGGAATCGACACGATTTCAGCCGGTACAGTCATGGGCTTTGCCGCAGAACTGCATGAAAAGGGATTGTGGAACAGCGGCGTTGAGTTCGGGAAAAAAGACAATATCTCCCAGATTTTGCGTTCCATTGCCTTCCGGGAGGGAGTCGGTAATGACCTGGCAGAGGGTGTCCGTTATCTGTCTGAAAAATACGGTGGGCAAGCCTTTGCTCCCCATGTCAAGGGGATGGAACTGGCGGCCTACGAGCCGCGGGGAGCTGTAGGCCACGGCTTGGGATATGCGACGGCGAACCGTGGGGCCTGCCATCTTGACGGCGGCTATATGATTTATTTCGAAGCCACGGGACCGGCTATTCTTGATCCATACCATTATCGCTCGAAGCCAGGCTACACCGTTCTTGATCAAAACCTGCTTTCCGCGATCAGCGCTGGCGGTAACTGTCTGTTCACCTCGTGGACTTTCCTGCCGGCAATCCTTTTTAAAATACCCGAATCAAAAATTGCCAGTTGGATCACCACGCAAGTATTGACTTACTCTTGGCTCTCTGTAGACTTAATGCTGGGCTTGCCTCCGGCACTGATGAAGTTCCACCTGCCCATGCTGCCCCATACCAAGGCCATCCAGCAGGCGACCGGAATGGAGATGGACTTCGGAAAATTCTTGCGGATGGGCGCGCGGGGCTATACCTTAGAGCGGCTTTATAATCTGCGGGAAGGATTCTGCGCCAAGGACGATACCCTCCCGGCGCGATTCACCGATGAGGAGCAGATTCCGGGAAACAAGAAAACAAAAGTCCCGCTGGGTAAGATGATGCCTAAATACTATAGCCTTCGGGGCTGGGACCAACACGGCGTGCCGACCGCCAAAACATTGAAAAGCCTGGATCTGGAAGACATCCGGATTCCGTAAATCATCAGGAGCGGTGTTGGCGGTTCTGCAAATAACGGAAAAACCTGTGCCAGAACAGATGCGTCCAGCGGTGCAGCGGTCTTCCCCAGGGTTGGCCGAAGATCAACCAGCCCAGTTTCCGGTGATACTTCACGAAGCGGCTGAAATGTGAAAGGGATACATTTCCCCTTTTGATGGACCAGCAGCAAGGCGCCTTGGTGGGCGGCCATTTCCCCGAGGCGACTTTGAGCGTCTCCATGCCGGCTAATCCTGCCGCTAACCACTCCACTGCGCAGATCTGGGCCAGAGGACGCCTGCCCCGAAAGTAATCCCGATACCACTCCACCCGCCAACTGCCGGCGGTTATGTAATTATACTGGGCGCATTTAAACTCCGGTGTGCGCACGACCTCGGCGAGACCTTCGTAATCAAGGTTGGGGATACCGAAGCAGTCTTCCAAAGTGGGTGTTCCGGGCGTAAAAATGCTAACCCAGCCCATAGCCCCGGAGGGCATGCAGAGTACGGCGGTCTTCCCGCTTTTTTTTGCCGAGCGGAACAACAGGACGCTGTAAGCCAGATCATCAACGGCCGGGATAACAATGTCCGCCTGTTTAACCAGCCTGTCGATGGCCGCAGGTCCCGGAAGCGCTTCGTGGATATCAACTTCGATCTCCGGGTTGATGGACTTCAAACATTCAGAGATAACCAACACTTTGCTCCGACCGATTGTATCGGCAAAGCAGCACGGCTGACGGTTCATATCGGCCGGTTCATAGTTATCCTGACCGACCAGGACAAACCGTTCACAACCCGAACGGGCCAGCAGAGTGGCCAGCGTCTCGCCCACCCCGCTGTCGCCGACAATGAGGATTCGGGTCTTTCTGATCCGTTCCTGTTCGTCTGCGGTGAAGATGCCGAAGTTTCTTTGGAAAATTGCTGTATAATCGAGGGTCGTTTCCGGCGCCATATGTCTCCGACGGTTTATTTCTGACGATATTTCATCCAGCGGCAGAATAATCGCCACCACTGATTCTGCAAAAATTCCAAGCCGGGGCCTAACCGTGTCTGAAAGACGTGCCAAAGAAGTTTTCTCTGCCAAACAAGTAAAGTCTGCACGGACAGACCATTGATCCGTTGGATTACGATACGGTTTTTCGTCATCATCCAGTATCGCGGGGCAACGACGGGTTTCCACCGGCCGGTTAAATGTTTGACAACCTCCAGAGCGGCCAAGGATGAGCAAAGCCAGACGGAGGGGCAAAGCTGGGTAGGAGGCAGGTCATCCTCGATGAACCCCCGATAGTAACCGATCCGCCAATCCGCCCGCAGCGGGTAATCGTAAGTACCAAGCTTATATTTCCGGGTCTGGAACATCCTCTTTATTTCCTCATAGGTTTCCAGTTTCGGTACTCCTTCTATATCCTCGACTGCGGGGCCCTGCGGGGATACCAGGCAGACGTTGGCCCAGGTCCCGGATGGTACGGCCAGCAGGGCTGTCCTGCCGAGCCGCTTTGCATCCCTGAAGATAAGGATACTGAAGGCGAAATCATCGGCGGCGGGAAACACTATGTCCGCCCCGGGAATCAGGGAGGCAATTTCGGTGTGGTTCAAGAACCGGTTATGAATCTCGACTTCGGCCTCGGGATTAATCTTAAGAATCTGTTCTCCAATGACCTCGGCCTTGTTGCGGCCAATGGTATCGGCAAAGCAGGCAATCTGCCGGTTCATGTTCGTCGGTTCGTACTGGTCGAAATCCACTAACACAAAACGGCCCACTCCCGAACGGGCGAGAATGATCGCGACAGTGCCACCAATGCCACCGCATCCCACGATGAGGATTTTAGCCTGGCGAAGCCTATCCTGCTCTGCCTCGGTGAAAATCCCGTAATTTCTAGCAAACAGATCACAGTAGGACGGCATGATCATTTTTTTAATGTGTTTTTCTTTTGAGGACATGATTTCCTTGACATACAAGACCGGACTTCCTATAGTTCAACAAGACGAAATACCTAGTATAATTTGTATAAATAATCAATCAGGAAAAGGGTAGATAAATATGGCACATAAAATAACAGAAGCTTGCAGCGGATGTGCTGCATGCAAAAAGGCGTGTCCGGTTTTCGCTATAACCGGCGAACTAAAAGCTATTCATTATATTGATACCGTAAAGTGCATTGATTGCTCGGTTTGCGGAATGACATGCACGAAAGACGCCGTACTGGATCAAAACGACAAAGTAGTGCCGCGAGTTAAAATTGCTGACCGCCTCAAACCGCTCGTTAATAAAACAGATTGTTCGGCTTGTTTTATGTGCAGCGAGTTTTGCCGGGCGAACGTAATTAAAATATCAGAACCAAGCTACAAAGGAGATATAAATGCCTATGCCGAAATCAATTTCGCCAAATGCGTTAGCTGCGGTCTATGCGCAGCAAATTGTCCGATGAATGCCATAGCTATGAGTAAGATTGAAAAGCCTGCGGCGGATACTAAAACAAAAGATAGTTAAATGTTTGTTGTTATGCCTTTTCTGTCTGCCCGAGAAATTTTTTGAAAAATACCCCTGTCGGACAATTGATAATCATCTTCGCCAGATGATCCCGGGGCGTGGGGGTGGAGTTGATAATCACAATCGGAATACCCTTCTGCCAGGCAATATCGGGAATGGAAGCTACCGGGTCAACTTGCAGACTGGTTCCCATAACAATAAGTAAATCCGAGGCTAGAATATTAGTTAACGCCTGCTCAAATAAAGCTTTGTCCAGTTCTTCCCCCATCAGTATCGTTGCCGGTTTAAGCAAACCAGAACAGTTACCGCAATAAGGAACATAAATTCCGGCATTGAACATGGCTTCAATATCCTGTCTGCTGCTGTATATCCCACAGTTCAAACACCTTACTTGATGTTCAGTTCCGTGAATCTCTATAACACGCGCCGGATCCACACCGGCCTGCTGGAAAAGTCCATCGACATTCTGTGTAATGACACAGGCAAGTTTGTTTTGATCGGCCAGCCATTTGACCGCCCGGTGGGTGGAATTAATCTTCGAATGCAGGATAATATTATAAAATTGCCGTTCCATAAACCAATAGCGTCCCCGGACATCTTCACGTTGGAGGAAGTTCTGATAAGTGAAATCTTCCGCACCAAATTTTTTCCAGAAATGGTAATTGCTGCGAAAATCCGGAATGCCGGATTCGGTACTGGTGCCGGCGCCGGAAAGAATAGAAATTTTCCCGGCATTGTTAACAATTTCCAGAAATTTAGTAATTTCCTCACGGTCGGGTTGGAATAAACTCGATGGCTGCTTCAGCATCCGGGCGATATTCGTGTATGCTGCCATCGGAGCACGCGGCAATACGCTGTTTTTATGCCAAAGAATAATATTTTCCGGCGTGGTAATGACATCCAGAGGAACTGGGTAAAGCCCGACAACTCGCGCATCAACTTTTCTTAAAATTACCAGAACCGCCAGGATAGTTAAATTGAAAGGCAGCGTCAGAAAAGGAAAATTGAATAGTCCGCAAACCTTAACCAGAAAAACCCAGAAAACCGTGCAGAGGGCGATACCGGCAAAGGTAAAGAAAAAAGCCCGTAAATTGGCAACTAAAAAAACTCCAAACAGGCCGATCGCCAGAGGTATTGCATTGAATCCAATGAATATATCAGGGGCATAGCCAACTCCAACGACCGCAGGAAAAATGTTGATGATTAAGTACCCGGCAAGTGCACCTAAGCCCGCGGCAAAAGCACTGATGCGCGAATTAATGAAAATGCCGATGAAGATTACCAGCCAAACCATTGACTGTTGGGAAAAATGATTAAGCAGAATATAATTGCTGCCGGAATGCACCATTTTAATCAGTGGTTCTGAAGAAATACCATTGATAATATAAATGGCAGAGGCCGGAAAAAGCCTGGCACTATAAACAAACCAGTAAACCAAGACAAGCGACCCCAGCATGACAATTACAGCAGGCAGGCTCATTACCGGCAAATTAAACTGTCCCCATGCTAGTTTTTTCATCAGGGAAGATTGGACACAGGCAACAATTATCGCCAACATTATAAAAAGCAGCAGGGAAATCAGGGAGAAGGGAAAATACCAGCTCCAGAAAAAGCCGAAAACTGCCCCGTTAAAGCCGAAGATACCGTGCCGGACAAACACCTTTTCTTCTTTGCAGAAATGTGCAGTAAGCGACGTTACGGCAATTCCGACGAGCGAAAATAATACCGTGCTGCCGGAAATCAACATCAGGGCAAAAAGTAGAAAAAAACCGGTTACGATGTTATCTGCGTATAAAACCTGGCCATACGAGCGCAGTAGAATTTCTACAAGTTGCAAAGTCCGCGAACCGTCACTAAGCCTCTGCCAGCCGACAGTCGTTTCTTCCTGAATTTGGTTTAGTTTATTTATGCTTTGCAGGAACATTTTTTAACAATCTGGCCGGTACAACTTCCGGGCCTTTGATGTCTTCATATTTTTCCTTCCTGCGGATAATTGCCGCATTGCCCTCATTGAGCAGCACGACAGCCGGACGGGGATAGATAAACTGCATGGATTGAGTAAAATTATACGCTCCCACTTTGCTGATGGTGATTATATCACCGCTTTTTACCACCGGCAACCGCACTGCTTTTCGCAGAACATCTATTTGCATGCAAAGAGCCCCATAGATATCAACTTCTTCCATGTCTTCTGAGGAATCCCGGTCCGAGGCCATCTCATAACGATAGTAAGTTGTTACGGGCAGAAGATTAATACCAGCATCAACAATAATCGTCCGTTTATTATGGAGTCTCTCTTTTACCGATACAACTTTCGTTAAAAGATGCATGCATTCGTCAACTACAGATCGTCCGGGCTCCAGAATCAACCGAGGGGCATTTTTGAAGTTACGAAATTTATTACTCATAACGGCACAGACCGTTTCGGCATATTGCTCAATCGGCGGAGCAATGGTGTCGCCCGGCATAAGCTGAGTGTGCAAACTATTACTGGAAGGGAAACCGCCGCCAATGTCCAGATATTCCATTTCCAGTCCCAGTTCTTTTTTAATGTCCGTTGCCAGACCGGCTAGATTTTCAATTAACCGGCGATATATGCCCAAATCAATTATGTAGGTACCGGCATGACAGTGCAGACCGGCAAGCTGCAAATATTTGTGTTTCTTTATCTGCTTGCAGACGTCGAATGCTTCTCCCTGTTCATAACTGAACCCGAATTTATCCCATGCCGGATAGTTCAGTTGCATATTGACGCGAATGCCGACCTTAACCTTGCGGCCAATCATTTGTGCGACTTCACCCGCTGTTTTCAGTTCATCGATAGAATCCAGGTTAACAGCAGCTCCGTCAATAAATGCACGTTTCATTTCTTCCAGCTTTTTATAAGGACCGTTAAATATGATCTTCGGGCCGTCGACACCCAGGTGCCTCGCCATCTCATACTCCAAACCGGAAACAACTTCGGCCCACGCTCCTTCCTGGTGGAGTATCGCACAAATACCACTCAGATAGTTTGTTTTATAAGAGTAAGCGATTATTGTCCGGGGATAGCGCTTGGTAAATGCCGCTGCTACATCGTTATAGCAGCGCCGCAGCGTGCGTTCCGACACAACATACAAGGGAGAACCGTGGTCATGGACTAAGTTCTTAACTGATAAGCCTTCAATTGTTGTTATCGAATTTGTTTTCAGGTGTTCGCTTTTGAATTTGCCGGTGTCCGCAAAAGAAACTTGTTTTATTATCGGCTTCACATAAGGCTTTTTTTCTTTATTTTTGATCATAGGTAATTTCTCCATTAAGGGAAATATTGCCAAAATGATTCAAGTCGGTCACTACGTCGATCGATGATCTAATGATTATTTTGCCCGGCACTGTTCGGGCTATACCCTTTAATTTTTTCCCCGATACAACATCTATGAAGATTGCCGGCAGATTCGCCCCGGCCTTTGACGTAAGGCTGATCCAATCGGGAAAGGACTGACGAAAACCGGAGACAAATTGCTCTCCTTGCTGATTGCGGGTAATTTCAATAGTTAAAGCTCCCTGCCAGGCGGTTTTTTGGACAATTTCTTCGGCTAAACTGATAAATGCTTCATTATCTACCGTCAGCGCCATCCATGTGCCACCGAAGCGGGAAAGCAGTAGTTTCTTTACTGATGCTATAGCCACTATCTTGCTTTTATTGTCGGCAATTATTGTTATCGCAAATAAATCCGACATGGATGTGGAGTTTAGTGCTGTCTGATCAGAGACAGGATTCTTCGTCAGTACAGGCGGGAGTGCTCCCGGATCGCTATTATCTCTTTTAACAGAAATGCCTTCTTGCCTTTCCAGTTGCCTGTTAACTTCGTTTTTTAGTTCCCTCAAAGATCTCCGCGCAGGCAGCAATGTCGCAATGCCTGTTGCACGGAATTCGGGTTCCATATCAACAAAGAGATTGGTCTCTTCCTCAATTGTCGGTATAATTATATCCAAGCCTGATTCATTTTTAATTTGCTTGATTCTGCGCAAAAAGGATTCCCGGTCAGCTCCGGGCGACGGTACAATAAACGCTTTATTCATCAGTCCCGCCTGAAACAATCCCGTATCGAGCGCTTGATAGGCCAGACCGATCAGCCGATAATTCCTGTTGCCTCTTAATGATTGCAGAACACCAAATCCGGCTTCTGGTGCACTGGCTGTGTTCAGACCTGTTACAGCAATGATCACAGTATTACCTCCCCGGCAATGTTCAGCGCCAGAAGCTCTTTTGCGTCTATAAAAGTATCAGTAACGGTGCGGATAAATAATTTTCCCGCAGCATAAGAATTCAAAGGTTGCACCGATGTATCGAGCGCAAGTTTTACTGTCAACAAGGGAAGGTTCTGGCCGGCCGCACAGGCAAGGTAGAGCCAGGAAGGAAAGCGACTGTTAATTTCCATCAGATGATAATTACCCTTTTCATCTTTCAGAAACTCACATTCGGCAGGACCGATCCATTGTAACCTCTTCAAAATATTGCCTGCCAGTTTAACGGGTTTATCATCTTCAACTGTAATACCGGCAAAGGCCTTACCTTTTTCCGTCAACCCGAACTTTTTCATGACTACTGCACCGGTCAGTTGAGATTTCTTATCGGTAAGGGCAATAACATCGATTTCTTCACCGGCAATGAATCTCTGCATTAAGATAGGATAACCCCACTGGTTAAATAGTTGCCAGTAATTGTATTCTCCTTCCGCGATAGTGTTGCATATTACGGCGTCACTGAGTGCCCCCTTCAGGACAAAAGGCGTTCCGCCGAGATCATCACATCGTGCAGCTATCTCTTCCACGTTATTTATTATTATTGTTTCGGGACAACGGATTTTATGCTGCCGGCAAAATTCGTAGAGTTGGTTTTTACTCCTCATTTTGATGCTGCCGACAGACGGCAGTAGTGTTTTAATGCCCATAGCGGCCAGCTCCCCCACCGCCTGAGCATAGAGAATCACCTCGGAATCAAGCGACGGAATTATAATATCTATGGGACAAACACTATGTATTTCTTTTATTCGCCGGACAAGGACATCTATTCCGGCAGCCGGATATGGTATTAAAAAGATATGGTCGAAAATTCCTTCACAAAACGCGCCTGTTGAAAGGGGATCAAAGACAAATCCGGATATTTTCCCCCGGAATTCAGGCGCACTGCGCAGGCAGCGAGCGATGCCCAAACCGGGAAAGGGATTATCTGTAGCCATGAGGCCGGTAATAACAACATGAGCATTGATCATTTCAACCTTCAGCCGCCTTGATTAAACTGGATTTCTGCAGCTCCCCGATAAAATGACGGTAATCCCGAACAGTCGCCGCAATATCGTCAATAGCAAATATATTGTGTGACTTAATTAGTATTTCGCAAAATGTCTTTCCGGCCAGCAGTTCTTTAAAGATAAAGGTGGCGGTAGAATTGAGGGAATACACTCCGCCGTTTTTTTGATTGAAGACGATTGATTCGTCGCCTTTTTCCATAAAATTGCTGCGAATATAATCGGCAATATTGCAACGAGTCAGCCTGTTCAATTCCCTTTTGTGTTTTTCGCACAAGGGTAGCTGAATATTTTTTACAGGCGGGCACTGTTTAGACTGCCCGCCTGTAAGAACACAACTGTTCTTTGTTTCTTTTTTAGCTTTTTTTAGAGGAAAACCCATCTTACTTATTGATTTCTTTCATGCCGTTTTCGGCACTGTAATTGTAGGGAACTATTTTTAAAGACTTCTGGAAAAGTTTCTTTGCTTCTGCTTTATTGCCCTGCATCAGCTCGCACCACCCTTCGCCGTTCAGCGGGGCAATATAACTGACATTGGGATGGTATTTTTCCAGCCTCCGGAAAGTCTCCAGAGCCTTATCGTATTTTTTCGAGTAATAATAGCTCCAGCCCAAATTATCCAGCATATAGCTGTATTTGTCCCAAGTGACCGCCGTTGGCGCAATGCCCGGCAATAGTTTATTAAATGAATCTATCGCCTGATTCCAGTCGCCGAAAACATAGGCAATCGTACCGATACCCAGAAGAGCATCAACATTCTTAGCATCAGATTTCAATATTTTATTGAAATGGAATTTGGCCTTATCATAGTTGTATTGATAATAGTAGCTCCAGGCTAAAGCATTATAAAGCTCTCTGAGCCGGGAATGGCCATCCAGAACATCATATAATTCCTTGCCATCCATATAAGACGGGTACAGGTACATCGCTGAGGAAAAGTTTTCTTTGGCCTTATCTATGTTCCCCAGTTTTGCATAACTGAGGCCAAGACCATAGTACGGTTCACCTAGATAAGGATTTACTCGCAGGGATTCGTTGAACTTGGAAATGGCTTCATTGTATTTATATTCTTTGTATAACGCCCATCCCTGATTATTGTATGAATCGACCGCCAGCGGTTGCATAGCAGCGATTTTTACGTAAATTTGATTAGCTTCTGCAAATTTTTTAGCACGGAATTTAATGGCAGCAATCGCCCGCCAGGCATTAACTATGTTGTCGTTGATCTTTACGGCTTTTTCCAGATAGCTCAGGGCTTCGCTGTCTTTGCCGCGCATATAAAGCACCCAGCCCATGCCTACCAGGGCATCGGTATCCTCAGCTTTTGCATTGATAATATCTTTGAAGCCCGCATAAGATGCGTCGAGCTGTCCCAGCCAATAGTTAGACCAGGCCATGCCGCGCAGCGCATCAACATCACGGGGTTTGCCGGAAAGATATTCTTTGAAAGCAGCCGCTGCCAGTTGATATTGTTGATAATTATAATAGCCCCAGCCTAATGTTTTATACAAGTCGTTCCATTTGGAATCAGCAGCAATGAGATTGATCAGATCCTGTGTATGGGCATAGGAGGGATACAAAGCAATAGCAGCGGCCAATTCATCTTTAGCATCATTCATCTCACCGGCCTTGGCAAAGCTTAAGCCCAATCCGTAATGAGCTTCCACCATAAATGGATTTATTTTTTTTGATTCCGCAAAAGCCTTAATTGCATTATCGTATTTACCGGCAGAATAATAAGCCCAGCCGGACATATTCCAGGAATAAACCAGCGATTTGTCGATTGAAATTAGTTTTTCATATTCTTTGATTGCCTGGTCATATTTCTTTTGCTTTAAAAAAAGATTGGCCAGAAACGCCTGTGAATCATAATAATTCCCCTTTAAAGCAACTGACTTTTTTGCAGACTCCAAGGCTTTGGCTTCATCTTTTTGAGCAATGTAGTAATAGGCCAATCCATTGTAGGCCATTGCACTCTGAGGATTGATACTAATGGCCTGGTTAAAAGCTTTTAAGCTCTCTGCCGGTTTATTATAGGACAGGTATGTGAATCCGAGGCCGCTATAAGCTTCATCCGATTTGGGATTGCGTTTAATGACGGCATTAAAAAGCTCCAGTGCTTTATCCAGATATCCCAAACCACGATAACTCCACCCAGCGGCCAGCAAAGCATCAACATCGTCTGACTTTATTTGCTGAAGATAGCCTTCCAATTTGAAAACTGCGGCATAATAATTACTGTCGGCATAAGCTAAACCAAAATCTTTCCAGAGCGATTTCCACTCGGGCTTCCTTTCGATAATGCCTTGGACAACAGCGTTGTCCATAAAATAAGGATTAACGGCTATTGCTTTAGTGAAATTGCTATAGGCTTTATCAAATTTATTCTGGTAGTAATTACTTAGCGCTATGCCATATAGAGCCTCGACCGATTCCAGCTTTTTGGATATGGACAGTGCTTTTTCGAATGATTTTTCAGCGGAGGGATAATCTTTCTTCAAGTAAAGGGACCAGGCTATCTTGAGCTGTGCAGAAAGATTGTTTTTATCCTCCTTTGCTGCTCTTTCGTAAATGGCAATGGCTTCGGGATATTTTGCCTGATCATAATATAAATCACCATAGGCGGTTAGAATATTTGTGCGGGGTGTAAAATCGTTGGGATAGATTCTGGGATATTTTACGGCTGCTTCAAAATATTTAGCGGCAAGAGGATAATTCTTTTTTGCTTTGGCCAAAAATGCCAAGCCGAAATTTGCATCACCATATAAATTTTCAATATAGGCCTGATCTTCACTGGTATACCATATATAATCGCCGTTATTAACATGGTCTTCTGACCATTTAAATTCATCTTTAAAATACTTTTCAGCTTCATCGTTTTTTCCCAAAATTTGTTTAGACCAGGCCATGCCTTGAATAACTTCAATGTTGGTTTTATCTTTTTTATATTGTTCTGTGAAAATATATTCTGCATCCAGCGCCCTTCCCGTTTTCATATAGCTGAAGGCCAAAATTCTCTGGGCATCCGGATAATCGGCCTTTAACTGCAGGGCTTTCTCCAAACTTTGGATGGCCAAATAATAATTTCTCTTTTGGAAATGACTGAATCCTTCCTTATAATGATCATTGCTGCTTTTGGCCAAAAAAGCAGCAGCGGAATTGTTGCTTGGGGCAGCAATAAAAACAACGGTAAGCATCGCCACAAAAAAAACCATAAATAAACGATTTCTCTTCATAAATTTACCCCTTTCTATTCTTTAAATAAGTCTTATCGAAATGGTTATGTTGCACAACCGGCAATTATCGACATTAGAATTACATCGTTAAACTGTCCGCCGGAAAAAACAGCTCTTCGTAAAACACCTTCCTTCTGCATGCCGCATTTTTCAAAACATTTTATCGCCCGGTTATTATAATCCAAAACAGTCAGCCAGATACGCTGTAAACCCAATTCGGCAAAACCATATTGCAACATCATCTGGGTAACTTCCAGACCAATGTTCTTCCCCCATAGTTCTTTATTGCCGAGAAATATTCCATATTCCGCAGAGCGATTCTGCCAATCAATTTTGCGCAAGAAAGTATTTCCGATATAAAGATTTGTATCAACAGTTTGAATTGCCAACTCGAATAACCCTGTAGAGATAGCCGGATAAGTGGCAAACAGGATTTCTTCTTCCACCTGCCTGTATGATGTAAGTGTGGGACGGCCTAAATAAATCTGCGTAAACTCAGAATCACAAAACCAATTGTAGCGTAACGACGCGTCAGAAAAATTCGTTGGACGGAGGAATATATGTTCATTCTTCATCATATATATCTTCAATAGTGACTTATATTTTAATTGTATATTTTCCTGTGCGGACGATATTTATAGCAGCAAAAATGAAAAATTGCCACAGAAACATGGCCGATATTGAACAATATTTATCAATTATTAACAAAAGTTAATAGAGAGGAAGCATGCAGAAATTGCTTTAGTCAAAAATATGCTTCGTGAGGATTTGACTGCTATAAAGCACGGCATCATGTTAATTAAGCCTTACTAAGGCTTTCAAAACAAATCATAAGAAAAACTCTCAAATCCAATATGGTGTACCAAAGTAGGAGGGGTAAAAAAGGAAACTTTATAATAACAATGAAATACTACTTATTGTGTTCATATTTATAGTAACCACCACATATTGATTTTTTCCTTGATTTATTCAATATTCCTTGCTATAAGACAACTCAGTGAAAAAGATGATTGTCGTTGGAGAACCGCTGCTAATGGCAAGGTTAATGAGTCATCTGAGGGATACAAAGAAACGAGCATAGTTGCGTTACAACTGCCAGGCGGAGCGGTTACAGACGTTAACAAAATTTTCAACCATCATGGGAAAGGCGGGTCATAAGTAGCCCGCCTTTTTTATTTATAAACATCAGAAATTTTCATTTCTGGTTTTGGAACTTTTACTATTGTCAAAAGAAAAGCCAGAAAGGGCAGAAATTCCAAGACTGGAGAAGCAATCAGAATAGCTGCCAAAATTCTGCCGAAATTCAAGCCAGCAAAGGCGTTTAAAGAGGCTGTGAAGTAGCGTTACGTTTCGGTTGGAAAAAAGAAGACTTAGATGTCTTGACAATCATTTCACCTACAAGTCAATGATTGGCAGCATCATTAAGAATCGCTGGATACCTTTTCAAGTGGAGCATACCAACCCCTGACCAATTCACAAGCTGATAGTTAAATTATAATCCGGAAAAAATGAGCCGATTATCGTCATTTTTCACGCCTGCAACATGGCCATTCCCATCACGATCGTAACAGTTCTTCAGGCCAGACCCGCCGGAGTACTTCGTGTCGCAGGCCCAGCAACCATTTTTGCATTCTGAAGCGTACTTCTCGTCGCATTCAATCGCGTACTTGGCATAATTAGTACCTTTACAGTCATCACATCCAGGCGGAAAGTAGTACCAGCACTGACCCATGTTGACGTGGCCGACCGATGAGCCTCTACCTTTATCTTTAACACAATATAAAGTCTTGTCTGAACAATGCGATTTTTGGAGTTCATTTTCCTGTGCAAACGCTAACGAGACGCAGAATACAGCCGTAAAAATCGCCGCAACGAGATACAAAAACAGTCTTTTCATTTTCCTCCTCCTCTTTTTCATTAAACCACATTTTTTAGCTCACACGAAGCGTAAAAACGTCCCTCTTGTTCCGTGTCCCGTTATTTCATTCAAATTTTAAAGCTTGAATAGGCTTAATTGAGGTCTCCGCTTTCACATCGATGTATTTATCAATCATGATTGTAACTGTGTATCCAAGCGGACTTGTATGTCTCCAACCATAAGGTATCCAACTAAATTCAGGCATATTATAATTTTTCCAGAATGAAGTCGCAAATTCCTCGGCATTAATTTCTGATGATGAAAATAAGATATTTGTTATCTCTTTGCTGAAGGATATACGGTCGACATTATTATTCTGATCGGAACTGATAAATCCTTCATATCCGTCATATCTAGTGATGATAGCAAACCCCCGGTCTCCCACAACCCCGCCTTCTCTAAAATTTGATCTGTTTATGGTGCCGAATATTTTACTTTCCCCTATACGAGCATATTCAAGAATTGCCGCCGCTTTTCCTATCTCGCTTACTTTCCAGTCCTCTTTGGGAAGCAATTGTTTAATAATGGCGTGTGCATCCTTCACAGGCATGCCTATATAAAGGCCTTTAATGATAAGCGGTTTTTCCTGAGCCATAACAGCAGTGCAACAAAACAAAATAATAAATGCAATAAAGGTGACTTTAATTATTCGCTTCATCTCTATTTCCTCCTGATCTATTAATCGAATTTGATTTGCCGTTTACTTGCACTGTTTGTTGCATCTAATGTATTATCTTTAATGTCAATTAATTTATCGGTCATAATAGAAATCGTATACCCTTTTGGACTGACATACTGCCAACCATGAGGTATCCAATTAAAAGCGGGCATATTATAATTTCCCCAAAATGAAGTTGCAAATTCCTCGGCATCAATTTTAGCCGTTGAAAAAAGTATGTCTGTAATATTACCAGAAAATGACATACGAATAACTATATTGTCTAATTTATCAGTGCTGATATAGCCTTCGCAGGAATTGTCTCGTATGATAGCAAAGCCTCTTTCGCCAGGGCAGAATTTTGCATAAAGATACGATCCAGTGCCCTGTTTGCCAAATATTTCTCCATCCCCTGTGTTACAATCCAATAATACTTTATATGTTTCACCCGTTTTACTGACCTTCCAGTTGTTAGGTAATAGCTGGGTTAAGAGTTGTTTTGCTTCATCTGCTTTCATGCCTATATACAATCCCTTAATGATGAGTGGCTTTTCCTGCGCCATAACAGCAGTGCTAAATAATAAAACAAAAAATATTGTGGCGACTGTAATTATGCTTTTCATATTTGTCCTTTCAAATATTCCTTGTTGCACATGATACTCGATAATGATGCTGACATAGCTGCGCAGATTTTAAATATTTATCTGATTTCTAAATCGGCAATGCTTCAATATAATAGTCAAGGCCCACCTTATAAAGTTTAAAGACAAAGGCCTCGACACTATGTTGGGCAAGGCCTTTGTCAAATCAAATTTAATTTTTGGATACGGCTATTGCAGGAAGAGATTTATTAAAGTGTTTTATGAAATCTGTCACTGTTTTATCTGCGGCAAAAGCAAATTCTTCATTAAGCTTTTTAAATTTATCTGCCTTCAAGTCATCGAAGGTACTCAAACGGTTGAACATTACCGGATCATACCAATAACCTTTCTCCCAAGCTATGTTTCCTTCCTTATCTTTCATCGTTACAGTCGTATTAACCGACAACCCAGATTCAGCATTTATTTTTACATCACCAACCCGTATCGAAATAGTATATGATGTAGTATCAATAGGTGCTTCTGCAAAAGCGAATTCTTCTTGAACTACCATTTTAGGCCAATTGGGAATTTCTTTTTTCGATCGCTCAACAAACCCATCCATTACTAATTTACCAAAATCATTGATATCAGGATTTGCCGGTTCTGTTGATACTGCGTCATAAATCAAATAAGTTAATCCGGCTCCAACCACTCCTAGCAATATAGCTCCAGCAACGATTGATCCCACCAAGCCCTCAGTTGTGTAGACTTTAAGTTTCGGTGTTTCATAGCGTGAGAGTTTCAGAGGCGTAGCTTCAAAGGCATCTTTTTTAACATAAGGTTGGTTGGGCAACGTAGTACAACCTTGTAAAATGAAACTAATCAGGAATAACAATGACAACACAGCTGCAAAATACTTTTTCATAATAATTCCTCTCTTTTACAAATTTTATTTATTAAGTTAATAAAACCAGCACCATTTAAGCAACAGAATGATTAGTCTATATGTATTGCCAAACGAATAATATTATAATCAAAGACAATGTAAATCGAGAAACATTTGCCTGCGTACAATAGACAAATTGGCAAGAACGTCAACGGTGTATTTTCTTATAAATAATGGGGTGGTAAAATACCTACTGCCAAGACTATCAAGATGGGATTGAAGATTTGCATTTTTATTACTCAGACCGAGTTTTTTCCGGATATTTTTTCTGTGGACATCCACTGAACCACTGGCGAGCCCTAATATTTCAGCTATTTCCTTTGTTGGTTTACCCTGTTTTACGAGTGTTGCCACTTTCAGTTCTTTGGGCGTAAAATTGAAATGTCGCAAATTTTTCATCAAAGGGGTCGTAATTTCTTGAAGAAGTGTTTGTATAATTTGAAGTTGAGTTTTCTGACCTACATCAAGTCGCCCTTTTTGCATTTGTTCAACATAGGGAAGAACCATGTTTTTAATGTTCATTACAAACATCTCCTCGATAGCATTCTTATCATCTTCCCGTTTCTTTAAGAGAACCTCAAGCGTTGTATTTAGTGCCGCCAGTTTTATGTTATTTTTTTCCAACTCCGCTGTTCGTTCATTAACAATGTCCTCAAGATGCTCTCGGTACCCTTCCAATTCTCTCTCTACTTGCTTGCGCTCCGTGATTTCCTGTTCGAGAGCCCGATTTATGATTTGATATTCCACCATCTTGCTTTTCAAATCTATTGTTGCAAGTCTCAATGCTATATGAGTCCGCACCCTAGCCTTTACAATAACTGGGTCAAAAGGCTTGGTTATATAGTCCGAGGCACCAAGTTCAAATCCCTTCAATTCATCTTTCTCGCCAGTTTTTGCCGTGATAAAGATGATCGGGATGTCCCACGTTCTTTCATCAGCTTTTAATTGACGGCAGGCCTCGTATCCGTCCATCCCCGGCATAATTATGTCGAGAAGGATAATATCTGGATGATTGTCAATTACACTGGTAATTCCTTTCTGTGCATTTAGCGCAAAAAGTATTTTATAATCAGGCTGTAGTGTTGACCCAAGAACCTTAATATCGGCAATGGAATCATCGATAATAAGAATCGTCTGCTTTTGAATTTCCTCTGACATAGATTATCTCTCATTAATTCTGTGGTAGGCAGTATATGACATGCTGTCTTTTTTGACAAGAACTTGATTTTGATGGAAAAGAGCATGGGGATTTTCAGATTTTATGTCAATGAAAACTGACAAAAAAAGGCTTTGGTCAATGAGCTGGTAAAGTTCACCAATACAAAAAAGGAAGCCGCTATGACCATGGAAATTTTTCTTAATCTGATCAAGAGAACTTTGAAAAAGAGAGAGGAAGTTTTCATTTCTGGTTTTGGTACTTTCAGTGTTGTCAAAAGAAAAGCCAGAAAAGGCAGAAAGCCCAAGACTCGTGAGGCAATCAGAATAGCAACCAGAGTAATACCGAAATTCAAGCCAGCAAAGGCGTTTAAAGAGGCGGTGAAGTAGGGTTACGATTCGGTTGGAAAAAAAAGACTTAATATTTTGCACTTGCCCACTTGCGCCACTTCTCAAAATTAGCTCGCCCCTTCCAAACTTCAGCATAAGGTGTATTGCCGATTTTATTAAAAAGATTCCTAGCTGTTTCTTTGTCTTCCGCAATACAGGCAAACATACAAAAATAATTAAGGTTATATAATGAATTCGGATAAACTCGCTCCATATCAAGAAAGCCTTGTTTCATCTTTACCCAAGAAACACTGGTATCATTAAAATCCTTGAACTCTCTATATTCCCACATTATCCTCAGAATACGCGTATAAATCCCCATACCTTCTGATTTCGGTGTCAGTTTCACCGCCTCCGCGGCAAATCTCTGCCATTCCCCTTCTTTGCCACCCCAACGCGGCATCAGATATGCCGCCTTTTCTATATAGTAGGCATGAAACCATGGCTCAAACGATACAGCTTCCCTGAAAAGTGCCTCATATTTTTGCCTATCCCATCCTTGAACTCCGGCGATTTTTATAAGAATATAATAACGACCTGGGCAATCTCCTGATGGCTTTAATGGTTTATCTTTTACCAGTTCATAGGCTTTTTCAACCCTTTCACGCATGAGTTTCCAACCCTGTTCAGTTACGGTATTCGCGTAATCATTTCCCCTTGCTCTCCAAGCATAAGTCAACCATGCATTGCTCGTTGCAATTTTGGGAGTTATTGAATCAGGGTATTTTTGCATCCATTTTGCGAGTTTATGCAGGTATTCACTGCATTCAACATCATTTTTGTTTGTTGCTGAGAGGTCTATGACGCTATAAAAATACGCAAGTTTCCATCCGCCACCAATAAATTGTGCTTTCGTTGTACGAAATTCGTTTGCCATTTTTTCTAGTTCATCATATTTTTCCTGATAAAGAAGTTTTTGAACCTCTGTCAGCAATATGTTTTTAGCAGCTGGGCCATCCAAAAGTTTAGCTTCAATAGCAGTTGTAAAGATTAACCATAAAAGAAACGACAATACAAAAAACAACGTTATTTTTGTTTTCATTTCTTATTCCACCTCTTTTTCACTTTCAGGGTGAAAAATTATTTTACTTCTCACTTCTTAAGTTTGCATTGGGCAACGCTATCTTTCAATGATTCAAAAGACTGAGGATGAGCGCTGTAATTAACATTAAATTCTTCTAATGCGTTATGACAATCACCAAACTCAAGATAGGTCTGAATTCGATTATGCCATGTTTTAATACAACGTCCATCATTAAACTTCGAGCATAGTTCAACCAAGCGTTCTTTTGATATGCTCAATGTGTTTATCGAAAGAAGTTTGTTGTAATCATTATAGGCTCTGTTGTATTGCTTCAGCTTAAAGTATGTATCGCCACGGTTAGAATAAAGCTGCATTGAATCAATTTCACAGTTAATTACTTTTTTTGCCTCAGTAATAGTTTTTTCCACTTCGTTAAGATCGTCTAGAGTATTTCTTTGGAGCAATACCCAAACATAGTTACGGTAAGACCACTGAGAATAGGGCTTGGCCGCAAGATTGCTTTTGAAATATTCAACTGTGGAATTGTAATCCTTTGATTCATTCAATATGCTCCATAAATTTATATGTGCCAAACTATCTCCTTGATTGCTATTTTGCATGCACTCCAGATAATCGGTTCCTTCAAGTATTGCCATGTCTTTATCGGATGCATTGTTTTGCTGTCTGTATTTTTCATAATAAGATATGGATTTTAAGATATGCGACAGACATGTGTCACTGATTTCTTGAATCTTCTCAGCTTCCCGAATTGCGCCATCAAAATCTTCAAGGCATAGAAGGGTTTCACTCTTGATATAGTGTATATTGAAGTTATTGGTATCTCTTACAGGCGCTCTTTCGATTAAGTCCAATGCTTTTTGGCACGAGTCTTTTTTGAATTTTACTATCGATTGTGGAATATAACCCTTTATTTGAATAACTCTGGCCAGTCCAGCATAAGCATCTGCATTGGCGGGATCAAGCTCGATTGCTTTTTTGAAAAATACTTCCGCAGAGTTGAGTCTTGAAATGGTTGCGCTTTCAGTTAATTTCCAATTCCATCCACCATATCCTATTATTTTCCATCCTTCTGAAGCTAGAATTGTTGGTTTATGCCTATCGCTTTCTGATAGATTATGACTGACTTTAGTTCCAATGTTATTATTGGTTGATGGTGGCTGATCCTGATAGTCACAGGCAATTAGATTAATAATCAAAAAGGCCAGGAGAAAAAAGGAAAGAGGTTTCATATAAGACCTCAAATAGTCATTCAATGTTATTGACTAGTTTATTGTTCAAGCATTTATCATTAATTACAATTATTTTTTGTTTTGATAAGAACTTCTTTTTTGTGGGATGAAGTATAGTCAAACGCGGACTTGTATGTCAAGAAAATATAGATTTCAAGATATGAGGCTTATATTATTAATGTTTATCGTCGGTATTGAAAAGTATCGATTCCGAATTGAAGGCTAGTATTTTTGCTAACGATTGTGGAAGTTATCCCTGCTTTTCAAAACTCAAATCCAGCATTGGGTGCTAAAATCGTAAGGTTAAAGGAAGTTAAAGACAGGTTAAAAAATTATATTCGAGGAATATCGAATTTTGCGAATAAAACTGGCGGAGAGAGCGGGATTTGAACCCGCGGTACACCTTTAAGGGGCGTACAATCGCTTAGCAGGCGATCGCTTTCGGCCACTCAGCCATCTCTCCGTTTTCGTTTTGCTGTTCGTTTTCATTAATGCAGAACCGTTTTCAGTTCGTCATTATTAAAGCAAGGTCATTGTGTTATCTTAGCACATGTCCTGAAATTTTTGGCGGAGGGAGCAGGATTCGAACCCGCGAGGCTTTCACCCAACGGTTTTCAAGACCGCCGCCATCGACCACTCGGCCATCCCTCCATATTTACTATGTGTATCTTCGGATACGTTCATCCGATCTTTAGACAACGGTTCTAATCAATGGCAATACGCTCAACGCCTCTCAAGTAAGGCTGTAAAACCTGAGGAATCAAAACAGAACCGTCCGCCTGCTGATAATTTTCCAAAATTGCCACGACTGTTCTACCCACAGCCAGCCCCGAACCATTTAATGTGTGCACAAACTCTACTTTGCCGCTATCTTCGCGGCGAAAACGGATCGATGCTCGCCTGGCCTGAAAATCCTCAAAATTACTGCAGGAAGATATTTCGCGATAGGCATTCTGCCCCGGCATCCAGGCTTCCACGTCATAAGTTTTGGCCGATGAAAAACCTAAATCCGCCGTACAAAGGCTGACCGTCCGGTAAGGAATACCTAACCTTTTCAGGATTTCTTCCGCATTAGCGGTCAGTTTTTCCAGTTCGTCGTAAGATGTTTCCGGCGTTGTAAACTTGACCATTTCCACCTTGTTAAACTGGTGCTGGCGGATTAAACCGCGTGTATCCTTGCCATAAGAGCCGGCCTCCGAGCGGAAACAGGGAGAATAAGCTACATAATGAACAGGCAGCTTCTTTTCCTCCAGTATTTCGTCGCGGAAGATGTTGGTCACCGGAACTTCCGCCGTCGGAATCAAGTAATATTCCATTCCTTCAATTTTAAAAAGATCCTCGGCAAATTTAGGAAGCTGACCGGTTCCGGTCATACTTTCGCGGTTCGCCATAAACGGCGTCAGCACTTCCATATAACCATGCTCCCCGGTATGTAAATCCAGCATGAAATTAATCAATGCCCGCTCGAGGGCCGCGCCCAAGCCCCGATATAAAGTGAAACGTGCCCCGGTGATTTTCGCACCGCGGGCAAAATCCAGAATATTTAAGTTTTCACCTATTTCCCAGTGCTCTTTCGGCGTAAAATCAAAAGATGGTTTTTCACCCCAACTGCGGACAACGGGGTTATCTTCCGACCCCCGGCCCAGCACAACCGATTCATGCTGCAGGTTCGGCACAGTCAGGACAAAGGCATGGAGTTCTTCTTCGGTAACCCGCAGACGGTCGTCCAGTTCCTTAATTTTAGCGGAAACATCACTCATTTGAGCGATTAAGGAAGAAGCATCTGCTTTCTTTTTCTTGAGGTCGCCAATTTGCTTGGAAACACTATTGCGCTCGCTGCGCAACGTTTCGACGTCCATCAATATATCTCTGCGCTGAATATCAAGAGAGGTAAAACGGTCAAAATCAATAGATTGACCTCTTTGAGTCATCTTTTCACGGACGAATTCAATGTTTTGTCTTAAATATTTAATATCCAGCATGATTTAGCACCAACAACTTATCTCAATAATTGTTTTCAAGAACGAGGTGAACTATCACTTTGAGCCGCTTAAGTCAATATTTTTGTCCTTACTCCACTTCTAAATAACCTAAAGGTCACGCGATCAAGCGCTATCTTTGTTGGCACAGCCTGCCCCGTGAAGACCGGGGTTGTCGGCTTCCTCAACGTATGCAAAATACGCTTCGTCGCCTCCGCCTAGCCACAGCTGACGCAGGATAGTTCAACTTACCAATTCCGCTATGCTTCGCTTTCGGAATTGGAGTTTCACTGCCGCCGCGATATCATCTTTGATTGAGAAATGGAATTATTTGGCTGCCGTTAGCGATTAATTCTTACTTTTATTCGTCCCACAATGCTATGGATTTCCGGACTTTTCAGCAGATAGGCACTTATGAAGAATGTGGCCGCTCCCGCAACAACAGTGCTGGTTAAATAAATCAGCCTTGTTTTAAAGCCGGCGCCGGTGTCCCAGGACATGAAGTACTCAATCAGCCCGATGGCCGCCAGCATCACGACGGAAGAGGCGATAATTTTTAATATTGATTTGTAAAAGGCACGGTCAAAATAGGTTCCAATTTTCCTTTTCAAAACAACGGCCAGAATCAAGACGTTTACGGCTGCGGAGAGGGAACCGGCCAGAGCAATACCATTATGCTTGAAAGGATACATCAATGCCAGGCTGGCTATTACATTGACAATTAATGTGATAATTGCTGCTTTCATCGGCCATTGGGAATCCTGAAGTGAATAAAATGCGGAAACAAAAACGCGGAGCATCGCAAACGCCCAAAGACCCAGGGCATAACAAAACAAGGCCTGACCGGTATAAATCGTGGCCTGAGAATCAAAAGCCCCTCGCTGAAACAGTACTGAGATAATCGGTAGGTTCAGTGCCATTAAGGCAAACATCGCTGGGATAGTTAAAAAAAGCATCAGCCGCAAAGAAAAGGAAATACCGGATTTTAGCTCTTCCATCTGACCTGCGGCAACTTGTTTGGAAAAGCTCGGCAGCGCTGCCGTTCCAATGGCGATAGCAAAAATGCCCAACGGGAATTCCATGATCCGGTCGGCATAAAAAAGATATGTGACCGAACCGCTGGGAAGCAGGGAGGCCAAAATCGTTCCCACAAAAACATTAATGGTGCCCACTCCCGCACCTAAAATCGCCGGAAGCATCAGTAACCCGATTTGTTTTATCCCCGGATGCCGCAGATTGAAGCGAAATCGGAATTTGACGCCGAACTTCCGTAGAGCCGGCCATTGCATGACCAGTTGCAGCACACCGCCGATCAATACACCCACTGCCAGCGCCGTAATAGGCTGGGCAAAGGCATTGTACAAAAGCAGTGCGGCCGCTATCATAGCAATATTGAGCGTCACCGGAGATAAGGCCGGTGCGGTAAAATGCCGGAAGGAATTTAAAATACCCATGCATAAGGCCACCAGGGCAATAAAAAAGATATAAGGAAACATCAGGCGGTTTAAAAAGACAGTCAGCGCAAATTGTTCCGGTTTGGCAATAAAGCCGGGTGCAATCAATCCAACAATAAATGGCGACAAAAGAATGCCCAGCATTGAAACAACAGCCAGAATGGCGGAGAGGATGGTAAAGGCGTTTTGGGCCAACTCCAGGGCGTCCTCTTTTGTTTTTTTCTGCAAGTACTCGGTAAAGACCGGGACAAAGGAAACGGTAAGCGATCCTTCGCCTAGCAGGCGCCTAAGCATATTGGGAATGCGGAAAGCCACCCAGAAAGCGTCGGTCATCCAGCTCGCACCGAAAAAAGCGGCGATCACCATATCCCTGATCACACCGGTTACCCGGCTGACTAAAGTCGCGGCACCCACAATACCGGCCGCTTTGGCTACCTTGGAATTTTCCGTGGTGTTTGTTTGTTCCATGATGATGGTCTTTTTTGCCTATCTTTCAAATATTTGGAAACTTACTATAAATTAAGAAAAAGATTATTCGGGGGAAGTTTCAGAGAAACGGCACTTTGCTGCTCTAAAACACTTCTTATTTTCTTTTCCAATTCATCCTTGGTTGTTTCTTTAATTAGTATTGTTTTCCGACGAGATGTCTGTCCGGCCAATATTCCTATATGAGCTTTTTTCAGTCCAAGCTCTTTGGCTAAGAGCGAGATTACGGCATCATTGGCCGCGCCTTCCACCGGCACAGCGGTGACTTTGACCTTCAATAACTCGTCCTGTTGCCCTGCAATACCGGCACGTTTTGCGCGGGGCGTCACTTGAATATCAAATGTCAGGCCGTTTTTGGATTCTTTGACGGAAAACTTCGTGGTCAAGGAGGTTTACCTTTCCGGCAGATATTATAAACTTCGGGCTAGCCCAATGATTGATTCCACCAAAAAATACTGCAAAAACAGGATTGCCAGCATGACAATGATGGGAGAAAGATCGATTCCCATGTTGCGCCAGGGCAATATCCGGCGAACCGGTCCCAAGACCGGTTCGGTTATGCGATACAGCAATATGACTATTTTATTATAGGGGTCGGGATTTACCCAGGAGATCAACGCGCGGAAAATGATAATCCACATATAAAGTGTCAGGACTATCTCGAGAACCTTAGCTACAGCAATCATAAAATTACTGAGAACAAACATAACGAACCTCACAAGTATTAGAAGTTTCAGGAAATTGAAGAGGCAAATTCAACCACTGCTCTATTAAATTCCTCCGGTTTTTCCAGCATCACCATGTGCCCGGCACCTTCAATCAGACATAATTTGGCGCCATTAATACCGGCAGCAATCCGGCGGGAAAAATCGGCCGGTGTCATTTTATCTTCCAGTCCGCAAATAACCTGCGCCGGTGTATTGATTTTGCCAAGCTCATCGGTTAAAGCCAACTTATCACATGCTGATAAATCACCGTGAAGAACATCAACATTGGCTTTGGACATGCTTTCTTTTAAAGGATCAAACAATTTCGGCCTATTATCTTTAGCCAGAGAAAATTTACACATCATGTCGATAGCTATCTCGTGATTTGTTTTCAGACCGGCGAGCATATCAGGATTTACGGGCATTTCTGTGCCGCCACCGACAGTCATAATTCCGGCAACATCCTCCGGATAGCGCAAAGCAAATTTCATTGCAATGGCCGCGCCCAGCGAATGACCGATTAAAATCGGTTTTTTAAGCTGCAAAACATCCAGCAGCTTTTTCATCCAGACACAGTATTGATCAACATCGTTTTCTCCAGTGCCCATCGATGAGCCGTGTCCCGGAAGGTCAACGGCGGCAATATTAAATTGTTTATACAGGCCGGAGTATTGATATAACCAGCAACTGTGGTCGCTGCCGGAGCCGTGAATAAAAACAAGGCTCTGCGGATACACTCCAAAATCGACGGGATTGATCCAGCAAGCTATTTCGCGGTCCTCGATACTGAATTTTTTTATCATTGTAATTAACTCCTTCTAACTTACTATAGCAAAAGCATATTTTTATGCAATGGAAGAATATAACAAAAAAGCTGATTTGTGTTGACAGAGCAATGGTGTCTTTCGTATAACTTATTCCACCTCTACATCAAAGCGCTATCTTTGTTGGCAGCGTCGTCGGCTTCCTCAACGTATGTATAATACGCCTCGTCGCC
>CAYXZW010000028.1:0-38564 GCA_964469905.1 uncultured Smithella sp. | reverse complement strand
AAAAGATGGAAATAAAAACAAAAAAACAGCCCAAAGAAAAGAAGATTAAGTATCTGATAGCAGGCTCCAATTAAAGGATATAATCATGAATGGCAACAATCGATCTGATATTAAAGTCGGAATGCAGGTCAAGGTTGTCCAGAAGGCCGATCAACGAACAGGCAAGCTGACGGAAGGCATCATCGCTGATATTCTGACAAAGTCCGGCACGCATCCTCACGGCATCAAGGTGCGCCTGCAAAGCGGGATTGTCGGCCGGGTCAAAGAAATAATAACAAACTGAAAATGGTTATAAAAAAATACTGTGCAAAGCACAAAAGCTGTCATTGTGAGCGAAGTGAAGCAATCTCATAAGGGTGTGAATCTTGCAGAGATTGCCGCGTAGCCTTGCTCCTCACGAAGACAGATAAATATGTTTTGCGAAATCAAGGATCGCCATGAGGATATTTATAGATGCCGATGCGTTTCCGAATGTCATCAAGGACATTTTAATGCGGGCGTCGGTGCGCCTGAATGTCCCCCTTGTTTTTGTGGCCAATAAACCTTTGAGGGTTGATGATGCCGCCCACATCTCGGTAATTCTCGTTCCTGCCGGAGCTGATGCGGCCGATGATCGCATTGCCGAGCTTGCCCAGCCCGGCGACCTGGTGATTACTGCCGATATTCCGCTCGCCGACCGCGCGGTGGCCAAAGGTGCTTTTGCGCTCAATCCCCGCGGCAAGCTTTATACCGAAGAAAATATCAAGGATAGCCTGGCCATGCGCGGCCTGATGAATGAGCTGCGCGACAGCGGCATGATTACGGGCGGCCCGGCAACATTCGACAAGAAAGACCGCCAGGCTTTTGCCAATGGGCTGGACAGTTTTTTGATCAGACAGTTAAAAACAGAAAACAAGGCATAGAATAATATTCCGGACTATACCTGGCTAGACGGTGTCATATTTTCTCTTGTGAATTAATACTTTTTTCGTTTATATTGCGAGATGAACCTGAGATTGTAAAGTGAAAGGCAAAATGAAGAAGACCTTGATTGCCATGATTATGTTGTTGGCTGGATGTGCAGGAATACCTGAAGGCATAAAACCGGTTGATAACTTTCAGATCGAGCGGTATCTGGGCAAATGGTACGAAATTGCCAGACTGGATCATTCTTTTGAACGAGGTTTGAACCGGGTAACGGCAGATTACAGTTTGCGGGATGATGGCGGCGTAAGAGTATTAAACCGCGGTTATTCCGTAAAAGAAAACACCTGGAAAGAAGCCGAAGGGAAGGCCTATTTCGTTAAAGGATCAGATCAAGGTCACTTGAAAGTATCTTTCTTTGGTCCCTTTTATGGTTCGTATATAATATTTGAACTTGATCATGAGAATTATCAATATTCGCTTGTATGCGGTCCCGACAAATCCTATTTTTGGATTCTGGCGAGAAGCCCCGATTTAGACGTAAATAAAAAAGATGTCCTCATATCAAAAGCAGCAGCGTTGGGTTTTGACACAGGCAAATTGATATTGGTCGGTCATCACTGATCGTCCAATTATTCATTCCACCCGGCACATTCAGTCGAAGTGAGACAATGACTGATTCGAGGTTGGCTTTGCCACCTCCGTTTTGCCGCTTTGATTTTATTAAAATGGGGATTAAACCATGACAATCAATTTGTTTCGTCCACGGCAGCTGGCACATATCGTCACAAATTTGGCAATTGCAGCACTGCTGATCCTTTTGAACGGTTGCTTCCATATGAAACTTGACACCAGAGAATACCGATTCGATTACATGGAGCGCCAGAAGACGCTTGCCGTTTTCCTGCCGGGGCGGGGTGGCTCCATGATGGATCTGGAACAGGAGGGGATCCTGGACATCATACGGAAGCGCAAAATTCCTATAGACATCATTTCTGTAGATGCAGGACTGTGGTTTTATATAAGCAGGACGCTCCTTCAACACCTGGAGACCGACGTTATGCCGATGGTTCGGGAAGGCCAGTACCGCAACATCTGGCTCATTGGAAATTCCATGGGAGGAATCGGATCACTCCTGTATGCGAGAGAACATGAAACGAATATCAAAGGGATTATCCTGGTGGGACCATTCCTGGGCGATGAACCCGTCATTGAAGAAATCCGGGGAGCCGGCGGCCTGTTGCGATGGACGCCCCAGGATGCTTTGTCGGAGAATTACCAGCGAGACATCTGGATATACCTGAAAGCATGCGCACAAGATCAGGCAGGTGTATATCCTCAACTTTTTCTGATGGCAGGCAAGGATGATCGTTTTCACGAGTCACACCAAATCCTGGCCAACGCATTAAAGGATAAACACGTCTTTTGGGCTGAAGGCGGACACGACTGGAACGCTTGGCGCAGCGCCTTCCGTACTTTCGTGGAACAGGCTCCCCTTGACGTCATCTTCGCTATCCGTTGACGAAGAAATCAGCAGACAGGCCCGGATCACCCGCAGAGGATTCGGCTACTACTCCTGCCACATGGGTCCAAAAGGGCCGATGTTCGGGCATCAACGATTTTTCCGTCTGTTGCTCGTGCTTGGAATACCTTATACTTCCTATTCCGGACAGCACAGCAGTTGCAATCATGCATTCTTACAGACGGCTAAAGAAACTCCTGATGATCTCGAGCGACTCTCTCGGCTTCTCCTGCGGGATGAGGTGACCGGCTCCATTGACGAGTTTGTATTCGCCCTGCTCAAATATCTGGGCTGCCTTCTTCAGGTCTATGAAAGCCCGGTTTTCACTCACTTCCCCTTCAATGACCAGGGTGGGGCATGTAACCTTGGACAATAGCGGCCAGGGATTATAGTGGACACTACCCATGAATAATGATGCCTCACGTTTTGGAGAACAGGCCAGTTGGAGACCTCCCGCATCCAGGCTCTTCATGCCATAAGTAATATACAGTTCGAGCATTTCTTCATCCCAGTTCTTGAACATAACCTTTGATCGCAGGTAGGAAAGCGCCTCATTACGGTCACTCCACAAGTCTTTGCGGCGGATGGCTTTGGATGCAAGGGGATGGGCGTCGATTGTGATCTGTAACTTGTACAAGTCTTCCGGAAGAAAGATAGGCTCAAAAAGGATAAGGCCCCGCGTATCCAATCCAAAGGCACCATTGGCCAGCGTTATTACCGTGGCGCCCATGGAGTGCCCGACCATGAAAGGCCGGTCAAGACCGAGTGCCTTGCATAAATTCGCCAGATCCTCCGCTATGGTCAGCCAGCTCAAGCCCCCCTTTTCAGGGTCCGATTCCCTGTGGTCGCAAAAGTATGGTGCAATAATTCGCCATTCGGATGCAAGCTCACGGGCAATGGGGTGCCAAAGCCAGGGGAGGAAACCCGTGGCATGCATAAGGACAACCGTGGGTCCATCACCCTCATACAAAAGATAGGATAGCTCTGCATCCCCGATATCCTGCTTCATAACACTGGGCATATGGTCTTTGGACATGGAAAGATCTCCTTCATGACGAATTAATATTCAATTATCAGCATGCATTAAAAGCAGTATCATATTCAAAGGGAAATGCATTGCCGTGAAAATCATATTCCGTTTTTAGGTTCAGCCAGGTTGCAGGAGCGACACCGAAATATTTACCGAGCCAAGCCGTGGAGGCTGTGATGGCACGTTAGAGAAAGATCAGGATCTTGTTTTGATTTAATGATTCAAGGGTTTCCTTCATTTCCCCCGGAGAAACCTAGAATTCTTGGGGCATCCCCTGGTCCTGCCTTACAAGATATTATGCTTCTTGGTTATTTTTATACTGGCTATCAATCTATTTGCCAGACCGCACCGGGAGGACACGTTCGTAGTATTTGCCGGGCTGCCCCCCCTTGTCTCGCCTGCCACTGTAGAAGCTGAAATCACCACCTTCAACGCCGTAAGTTTCCGCTGTCCATAAGATAAAACAGGTAATCTCTATCAACTCGGTAGCAACATGGATGGGATATTGATAATCACATGGCCCCGGGCGAGATTTGCTGCTGTCATATAGCACCGCCAGTTCATGCTGTGTCGGCAAACGCCAATCTGCGTAGCCGGCAACGCGATAATTCTCGCAATATGATCTAGCCTGATGCCAATTTATAAAACTACCATTGTCCCTCGACGCCCACATTAGACTTGTCTTTGTGTCCAGAACAGTACCGTCATCATAGGCCACAAACCGGCCATCGTTCTTGATTTCCCTGGGCAGCGTTTTTCCGGCTGCACTGAGCCTCACCAACTTTTCAAGCCGGTTATTTGCATATTGCCGAATCTCATCAATCCTGGTTGTGTGCTCATCAGTCAGGGTTGTTTTGAATTGTTGCCACACCTGAATTTTTTCGGACATATTCGAGCTTTCTTCTTCAATCTTCTTGGCGTCCTCAAAATCCCTAACGGACTGGTTTTCTTTCTCCCGTTTCGCCTCCATCTTCTTTTTCAGGTCAGCAAAGGACGAAGTCTCCGAGGTCTGGATTTCTTTCTCCACCTCTTCCTTCTTAGTCAGCTTTGCCTGCTCTTCTTTTGTCTCGGATTTATCAACCGCTGTTTTTGCAGAGCCGGTCCTAAAATAGAAATCCCCCTCCAAGGAAGACAGCTCCCAGGGCACCTGACCTGTCTCTTTCTTTACTTTGCTGCGCACATTCATAAATACCTTGTTGATGGTCAGTCCGGGCTGGGAAATATTCTCCAGCAGAGCTCTGGTGTAAGGACTGTTTTTCCCTTCGCCATCACTTGCTACCTGTCCGGGACTTGTGGAGTAGGAAATAAAAGTCCCCGATGGGGAATTGCTCACAATGGCCAAGCCACGGGAGGCACTGCGGAAACTCTTGCCAAAAGGGTTGTCCCGGCAGGCATCCAGCAGTACAATGTTCATGCCATTGTTGGCATTGGCCATCTCGTCAAGAATCCGTCCCACATCTACGGCCTTATACCGGACATCGGATTCCTTGTTAATTTTCGCATTTACAGGGATCAGATAGTTGATACCGTTAACCTGCACACCATGGCCGGCATAATAGAAAAGGCCAACACCACCCCTTTTCAGCCGGTTCCCAAAATCCTCGATGACTCCCTCCATCGTCTCCAGATTAGCGTTCTTCTTCAGAATCACCTGGAAACCAAGCCTCTGGAGAGCAGCGGCTATATCGGTGGCATCGTTAACCGGATTCTTCAGGGGTCCGGAACTGTAAGCGCTGTTACCAATAACCAGTGCAATGCGCTGTTCAGTCGCCGCATAGGATGAATGAGGAATGCAGAAGACCAGAAAAAGGGAAAACAGGGTTATTTTTCTCAAAATTGTTTGCATTGACATGTCACATTTCTCCAAATCTATGGGGCATAAATACAGTAAATATGTATAAGATGCAATAACATGCTAAAGATTGCCGTTTGAGGAAACAAAGCATTATTTATTCTGAGGAAACATCGGGTACAGCAATCATCGCCCGCAATATATCACAAACAATAGCTTTATGTTCGACCATAACTATTTTGACTATGCTGTCTTTGCCCGTTATCAAATGACCGAAATCATTGCTGTCCATGGCAATCAGACAGCCAAGCAGCCGCGGCGAGTGTGTTTTTAATATCTGCTCGATATGCCGGTAAAGACGCCCGGCGCCATCGTTGGAAAATAAAAGCAGCCGGGAAATCCGTTTCCCATAAGGGGCATCCGAACGCTGACGGACATTGTCTATCCCCATTCTTTCACTTTCGAGTTTAGCGGCGACATCTTCGAAGCCGCAACGAATGTGACCTCTTAGTTTTGCCTGGCGCAGCGCATTTTTCAGCGGGTCTGTCATTGCTATCTGGGGAACAACAAAATCGCTCTCCGGCCTTATTTTGACTGTCTGGGCAAGCAAGGCGAGCCTGATAGCTTCCGCCGTATTATCTGTTTCTAACTCCCGGGGAAATCGGATATCCGCTAATTTCATTTGTGGTTGTTCAATTTGCATTGCAGATATCACCTTGTCCGGGCTACGTTAAAGAACAGGTATCGATAAATTCGGTAAGCTGCTTTTCCTGCAAGCCGACTCCTGCTACGCCATCGAGTCTTTTCGCCAGGACCCCATTCTCAAAGAAAAGCACCGTCGGAAAAATCCCAATAGAATATTTATCGCCGATGGTCTCTTTATCATCTTGCACCAGCAGGAAATTACGCTCTTTTCCTTGGGCCTGTTGCTTAAAGACAGGCAAAAACCGGGAACAAAAAGGACACCACGACGCATAAAAAAGAGCGATGACTTTATTCTTTGCCTGCAGTGCGGCAGCAAGATCCTGTTCATTATTTAATTGGGTGCATTGATTGTTTTCTGTCATCTTTTTCCCCTCCGACCTGATACAGGACGTCTAATTTGTTGCTATATACGCGCAATCCCAGTAGAATAGCAACCACATATGGGAAAAATAATTATTAAAAACAGTTCAGCATCCGCGCTTACCTGGCTTACGGCAATTTTGCTCTGTTTAGGACTATTAATGATGTCGCCCACCGGCTCTTTTGCCGTCTTTGTTCTGGCCGCATTTTTTGCCGTAGCACCAGTTCTGCTGGGCAAAAAAAAGGTTCGTATCATCGCCATTATTTTGCTTCTGGCAGCAATCATTCTTGCGGCAAGCCAATACCCTGAATTTCAGAAAGAACGCGCACGATTTTCCAAACGCAGCAAAATCACTCAGACACAGCCGCTGGACTCTCCCGGTTATTCTTATAATAAATTAAACACTTATTATCAACAGCGGCCAGACTTTTCCACTTGAAATAAATAAAGTGAGCTCCCTATGAAATTGAAAAAATACCAACCCGGACGGACTGATTTTCTTATTAACACTGACTGGGGCACCCCGTCTGACCAACTATCCACAGAAGATGCCCGAAGCAGCGGAAGAATACTTTTTCATAAACGCTGGGTAACCAAAGAAGAAAGAAAACTGCTGCGGGAAGAAAAAACCACTTATCAATCCATCCTGATTATCGGCGGTCTCCTGATAGTCATCTCGTTATTCATTGTCATCAATATCGGAAATATTTTCCCAAGCGGAATCATCACTACCTTATTTGCGGTGGTTTACAGCGGCTTTATGCTGGTCTCGGGAATAGGACTGCTAAAATTCAAAATATTCGCCCGCAATATTGCCCTAGCTGTGTTTGCCTCTTTTCTTGTTTTACCTTTTACGCCTCTGCTTTCCGACGACAAAGGATCTCCTTTTATTGTCATTCTGGGAATAATCGGCCTTTATTATCTTTTGCGCAAGACGGCGCGGAAAGTATTTGCACCTCCCGCCGGACAAAATACTGAGGTCACGAAAGATAAAAGTTCTGTTGTCCGTAGAATTGTTCATGCCGTTTTATTGCTCCTGGCGTTTTGGGTAATTTATTATATTTATGAAATGAGACAGGCCAAACTTATGACTGTTGATGCCTGCAATCGCGCCGTAAGAGGAACCTCTCTGGAAGATTTCCTGAAAACATTTTCCCCGAAAGATTACAAAATAATTCAGAGAACCGAATACGCAATGATAGTGACGAAAAGAGGAATGGGCCGAAATCACTGCACTGTTTCCCATGACGGGCAGAAAATTACAGGCTCAAAAACAGAGTTTAATGATTAGAGGGAGCAAAATGTCAAAATTTAAGAGTTTATTTTATTATTTACCAGTCTGCCTGGGAATTATTTTCCTGCTGTCCATCAGGCCAGCGTTGGCCGAGGAAAGGCTTGCCCCGGCGGGAAGTCCGCAGGGCCTGGAGATTTTCGTCCAGCTGGGACATCAGAGCAATGTCAAAACCGTAGCCTTTTCCCCCGACGGCAGGTACGCCGCAACTGGTAGCGAGGATCTCACGGTAAAACTCTGGGATGTCGCATCCGGAGCGGAAATAAGGACATTTGCAGGGCACGCAGCTGAGATCAGTGCCGTTGCTGTTGTGGCCGGAGGTGAACTGGTCGTGTCCGGCGATGAAAAGGGCGTCATAAAACTGTGGAATGCACTTACTGGTAAGGAAATCAGTAGCATCCATGGCCATGCGGAGCAAATCGCCTTCCTCGCCTTTGCGCCCGACAAACGGCAGTTCACGTCCGTGTGTTATGGTAGGATTATGAATATTTGGAATGCCGCCACGGGACAAGTGGTCAAGACAACAAATCACATCGTAGGGTTGCCATTCATGGCCTCCAGCAACAAATATGTTGCCGTCACAAATTACAGCGGCAATAATTGGCTGCTTCTGGATATATCAAACGCCTCACAGATCGGGACATTCGAGTCGGGTAGCAGATCTTTCAAATCCGCTTCGTTTTCCGGGGACGGCAAGTATGTCCTGCTCATGGCTGATAACTATGACCTTCAAAAGAGTACTCTGGAATTCATAGAGGTCGCCACGAATAAAAGGATCGCTTTCTGGCAGACAGAGAAAGATTCCGTCTACACGGCCCTGTCACCTGATGGCCGACGGGCGTTATCGACAGGTAATGGCGGCATGAAGCTTTGGGACACTTTCAGCGGCAGGGAGCTTAGGACATTCACCACAGACTTCACCACGGCAGCCGCCTTCTCACCAGACGGCGGATTTATCATCTCGACCGGTTTATATGCCCCCACGCTCTGGGATACGGCATCCGGCCAGATCATCAGGTCCTTCACGAGGCGGCCGCTTAGCACCGTCTATTCTGCAACCATCAGCCCCGATGGCCGCCAGGCGATAACCGCCAGCCAAAATGCACCCCCCTTGCTCTGGGATATCAGATCCGGTCACACCGCCAAGATATTCAAGGACTATTCACAGGTAGCGGCCTTTGTAGGCAATGGTAAATATGTTTTGCTCGAAGGTCAGGACAAAAAGTGCGAACTATGGGATGTCGCAACGCAAAAGCCGCTGAAAAAATTGCCAAGCCGCCATACCGCGTTTTCCCGCGACGGCTTTTACGCTGCGGAGTTGACGGCGGACGGTAGTATCAAGGTATGGGAATCTGCATCAGGCAAAGAGATCCTGAACTATGCAAAACCATCCGAAAAAATAAAGTCCTTTGGATTGTCGGAGAACAATCGTTACCTATTGACTATCGAGGGTAATGTTGCCAAGCGCGTAGATATCGCAACCGGAAGGGAAGAAAATATCAGTTGGGCAGAACCCTATTTCTTCGGCAGCACTATTTCTCCGGACGGCAGATTCATCGCCTTGTTCGTAGCAAGCAAAGATTGGAAGTATATTCTGAAATTATACAATGTTGCGACGAAGCGTGAGGTCCGTTCGTATGCGGATGCCGTGCCGGCTGCATCGGCGATCTTCTCTCCGGACGGCAATCGATTTTTGTTCTCCGCCCGTAACGATCTTTTGCTCGCCGATCTTTTTACTGGCGACATATTGAAGACATTCAGGGGGCATAAGGACACAGTCCGGAGCTTGGCTTTTTCCCCCGGCGGCGAAAAAATCTTGTCTGCAGGTTCTGATTTAAGCATAAGGCTATGGGATACGGCCACGGGAACAGAAATGATGACCTTTGTTGGACACCAGAGCACTGTGCGGGAGGCCATGATTTCTCCTAATGGGAAGCAGGTCATCTCTTCCGGAAGTGACAATACAACCCGCATGTGGGACATCGTTACAGGAAGGGAACAGGCAAAATTCCTCAGTTTTACCGATGGCGAATGGATCGTCATCACGCCGGAAGGTTATTTCAACTCTTCTCCCAACGGCTCCAAATATCTTAATGTGCGGGTCGGTAATAAAGTCTATGGCATCGATCAGTTTTATACAAAGTTCTACCGACCGGAGCTTGTGCAATTGGCCCTTGCGGGCAAGGAAACGCCCAAAGGCGAGTTAATTACGGATATTGCCGCTCAAAAACCGGCGCCCGATGTTCAGATCCTGTCACCTGCCACCAACAGCTTAGTAGATCAGGATAGCGTTACTCTCACCCTGAAGATCACAGACAGCGGCGGCGGAATCGGCAGTGTGAATATTTATCTCAACGGCGCTCAGGTTGCCAATGATACACGGGGCATCATTTTCAAGGGCAAGGCAGCAGCCAACGAAAAAATACTGTCGTTCACCATTCCTCTTCTCCAAGGACAAAACAAAATCCGGGCGGTCGCTTTCAATGGAGAGAACTCCATGGAGTCTAATCCAGCCCTGATCAGCGTTATTTCCAAAGCCGTTGTGCGCAAACCAAGTCTCTATGCTCTGGTTATCGGCATCAATTCCTATAGTAACAAATCAATCTCCTTGACCTATGCTGTCCCCGATGCCACTGCCTTTGCCGGAACGTTGCAGAAGATTGCAGCACCCTTGTTTGAAAAGGTGGCTGTCCGGACACTGATCACGCCTGCAGCCACGACTAAAGAAGCCATCACCAGGGCCTTTGAGGAAATACGGCAGATGGTCAGGCCTAACGACCTTTTTATATTCTACAATGCCTCCCATGGCCTGGTTGACGTGGTAAATGGAGAAGAGCAGTATTTCTTACTGACAAGCAATGTCCGGCTTCTGTCCTCCCATCATATCGGCAAAGATGCGCTGAGTCATAAAGATCTGGTGAATCTTATCGGCAGTATTCCGGCGCAGAAGAAGCTCGTTATTCTCGATACCTGCAATGCGGGCAAAGGGGGCAAGGAGATTCAGATCGCGCTCTTGCAGCAGACTAGAGGCCTCACCGACGCCACAGCGGTCAAGCTCCTGCAGCGCGCTGTCGGCTCATCAGTCTTTTCCGCCTCTGCCGATACGCAACAGGCACTCGAAGGATATAAAGGACATGGCCTATTCACCTATGTGCTCCTGGAAGGATTGAAGGGCAAAGCTGATTTTAAGAAAGACGGGTTCATCACCGTGAAGGGACTGGCCTTGCATACAGAGGAACGCGTGATGACTCTCTCCGAGGAAGTCTTCAAGCGTCAACAAAACCCGATGATTGAGACCGGCGTCAATGATTTCCCGATCGGGAGGATAAGGTAATGTTTCATCGGAATAAAACAGTCTGGGCAATGATGATTCTATCGGCGATGTGTTTGATAATCGTGTTTCTGAGTTCCGCATGGGCCGAGGAAAAACCGGAAATATTTGTGCAGTTGGGACACTCCGGTGTGAATTCGGTGGCCTTTTCCGCGGATGGAAAGCAGGCGCTCTCCGCCGGGGATATGACTGTCAAGCTCTGGGATATCGGCATATGGCGGGAGATTCGCACGTTCAGCGGGCACAATGCCTTTGTGGCCTCGGCGGTCTTTTCTCCCGATGAGCGCTCTGTGCTGTCCTGTGGCATGGACAACAAAATTATTCTTTGGGATGTGACAACAGGGAAACAGATCAGGACTTTCACGGGCCATACCAAAGGTGTCTTCGCGGCCGTCTTTTCCCCCGATGGCAGCGCTATCGCCTCCGGCAGCATGGACAACACCATCAGAATATGGGAACCCGGCACCGGCAGGGTGATTAAACATATTAAAGGACACTCAGCCGCTGTCAGGTCACTGGCCTTCTCACCGGATGGCAGAATGCTGGCATCCGGCAGCTGGGATAAGACCATCAAACTCTGGGAGGTTGCTGATGGTAGGGAGATAAGGACGTTTTCCGGTCACGCGGACGGGATAAATGCCGTAGTGTTTTCACCGGACGGAAGATACCTGCTCTCGGCCGGTACCAGGGATAAAACTGTCCGGTACTGGGATGTAGATTCCGACAGAGAAATTGCCATATTGCGGGGTCATACGAAAGAAGTCTCCTCGGTGGCATTTTCCCCAAATGGGCGGACTGCCGCGTCAGGGAGCTGGGATCGCACCGTCAGGGTTTGGGATCTAGCAGGCGAAAGAGAGTTGAATTCCCTGCCGGCCAGCACGGGTGATGAAAGTTCCATATTCTCCGTTGCCTTCTCGCGCGACGGAAAACAGCTGCTTGCAGGCAGCCGCAACATGTCGCTTTGGGATGTTGAATCGGCAAAGGAGATTCATAAGCTCGAAGGCATAGTCACCTGGATCATGTCGGTCGCCGCTTCTCCCAACGGGAAATACTTGCTGTCCGGTTATTCTGATGGCGGTATCCATCTGTGGGACAGCAGCACCGGCAAAAGACTCAGAATATTTCGTGACATCAAGGGAAGCGTTACTGCGCTGGCTTTTGCGCCGGATGGCCGATCCATGCTGGACTGCCGCCCGGACGGGCCGCTGACGTTACGGGAAGTGGAAACCGGCAGAACATTGCTGCAGCTTAACGGGCAGGGTGCCGCTGCCTTTTCCCGGGATGGGAAAAGGATCGTTTCGGGTGCTCCCAATAACCGTCTCCAAATGTGGGACACAACAACCGGGCAGGAGTTAAAAAGCTTTGCCGCCCATACCGATAAAATTATATCTGTCGCCTTCTCTTCGGACGGCAGATATATCGCATCGGGAAGCCGCGATAAAACGGTCCGGCTGTGGGATATCGAATCAGGCCGTGAACTGCGTGTTTTCGGAGATTTTCGCTATCATGTAAGTTCGGTGGCTTTCTCTCCTGACGACAAACTGTTGCTGGCCGGAAGTGGGGACAACACCGCCAAACTCTTTGAGGTCGCCAGCGGCAGGCAGGTACAGATATGGAAGGACATCGCCATTTCCTCGGTGGCTTTTTCGCCCGACGGTTCACATGCTCTGATCGCCGGTTTTGACGGCATTCCGAAGCTCCTCGCGCTGGCCAGCGGCAAGCGGGTTATGAGCTTTGCGGGTCATAAACTGAAGGTCTATTCCGCTGTCTTCACTGCCGACGGCAAAAGGATTGTCACGGGCAGCGGTGACGGTACTCTGCGGCTATGGGATGTGGCGAGCGGACGGGAAATCAGTTCGTCTATCGGCTTTATCAATGACGAATGGATTATCATCACAACGGAAGGGTATTACAACTCATCGACCCGGGGGCATGAATACATCAATGTCCGCAGGGGCAACAAAGTCTACGGCATTGATCAGTTCTACGATGTATTTTATCGCCCTGATATAGTAGCGGCCAAGCTCAAAGGCGATGATATCAAAGGTTTGGTCACACTGACGGTTGACGAGGCAATCAGCAATCCGCCGCCGACGGTCAAATTTTCCGGTCTGCCCGGCCAGACCAGTGCTGCAAAGGTAAAAGTTTGTTATCAGGTGCAAAGTACCGGTGGCGGTATTGGCGAGATCCGTCTGTTCCAGAATGGCAAATTAATCAAATCCGATGGCTTCTATCGGGAAGTGGCAGCGCAAAGCACAACGTCGTCCCTCAAGCTGGCTGCATTAAACAGTAGTGCCGTTTATCAGAACATGCGCTCCCTGACCTTGAAAGCAAAACAGAGCCCCGGTGCAGTACTGACGCGGCCTAAAAGCGATCTCGTAAATGAATGTGTGGAGCTGGAAACTATTGCCGGCGAAAACGAGCTCAGCCTGACTGCTTTCAACGCCCCTAATACCGTGCAAAGCGTTATGGGTACAGCCAGTTTTATATCCACTAGAACACCCGATGAGCCGCAGCTGTATATACTGGCAGTCGGCATTGACCGCTATCGCGATGCCTCCATTAATCTCAAATATGCAGCCAAGGATGCCCATGACTTCATCAACCGGCTGTCCGTTAAGGCCTCGACCATCTATAAACCAGCCAACATTCATCTGACCAGTCTGGTCAATGAGCAGGCCGGCAAACAGAACATTCTGGCCACCATCGAAAAACTGGCCGGGCAGGTAAAACATGGCGATAGCTTCATCTTCTTCAACGCCTCCCACGGCCATCTGTGGCAGAACCAGTACTACATCGTCACCAGTAACTTTGATGGCAGACAAGACACAAGCGATAGTATGATCAGTTCCAACGAAATAGTCGAAGTGTCCAAAAAGATCAAAGCGCTGTCACAACTGTTTATTTTTGATACCTGCCATGCCGGTGGAGTGGATAATATTATCAGCGGGCTGTATGATGCCCGGATGTCGGTGCTGGCCAAAAAGATGGGGCTGCATATTTATGCCTCAGCCGGAAGCGTGCAGACCGCCCTGGACGGTTATAAGGGCAACGGCCTGTATACTCACGCCCTGCTGGCGGGATTAAACAACGGCACGACGGTGGACAAGGACAAGAGCGGCACGGTAACGGTTAAAAGTCTGGGGATATACTCCAAGGATATGACCACGGAGCTTTCCTCGAAACTCGGCCACCCCCAGACACCATTGATCATTAATTTCGGCAAAGACAGCAGGCTGTTTGAGGTACGTTGAGATGTGATCGACAGGCTGCGGGCGAACGTTTTCCGTTGGAAAGGTAAACTGAAAATCATGAATGCTATTTTATTGAAGTTTAGAAGGATCGTTATGACCAAGAAGTTAATTTTTGTTTTCTGTCTTCTGTTAGCGTCTGTTTTTGCAACGGAAGCTTTCAGCTCTGAACAACCGGAATTTTTTGTTCAGCTGGGGCATTCGGCCACCGTTCACTCCATTGCCTTTTCCCCCGATGGAAAATACGCCGCGTCCGGAGGAATGGATAATAACGTCAAGATCTGGAACGCTGAAACAGGCCGTGAAGTAAGAACATTGCAAGGCCATACGAGCTATATTTACTTTGTCACCTTCTCTCCCGATGGCCGGTTTCTAGTCTCGACAAGTCACGACTCAACGGTAAGGTTGTGGGAGGTGGCAAGCGGTAGAGAGATGCGGCGTTATTCTACTGCGTATACAAACTTTGCTATTTTCAACTCCGAAGGCGACTTGCTTTTCAACAGTTTCGGAGAAATCGTCATCTGGAATATCCATTCAGGCACATCAAGAAAATTAAAGGCGACATATGGAGGAGGAGATATCCTTGCGGCGACCTTTATCGATCAGGGGAAGCACCTGCTTGTGGCCAAACCGTCAGGATTTATCGTAGTGGACCCGCAGACGGATAAAACGGTAAGGAGTTTTGGAATAAAGTTCGCCTCCACTTCGGAGAATATTCCCATAGCCTTCTCTGCCGATGGACGGTACGCCCTTATGGGGAAGTTCAATCGTCTGATTTTGTGGGACACGGAGACAGGAAAGGAAATCAAGCCTTTCGAGGGAACTATGGGTAATGTTAATGCCGTCGCTTTTTCGCCTGATGGCAGGCATTTGTTGTCGGGAGGATCAAACGACACGCTGAAACTCTGGGAGACGGCAACCGGCAGGGAAGTCCGTTCGATTTTTCATTATAAGTATTCTCGGTATGGCGCCAGATACGGCGTTTGCAGTGTTGCATTCTCGCCCGACGGGAAACGCGCCCTGGCCGGTTATAAAAACGGGGCAATCAAACTTTGGGACGTCTTCAGGGAAGATGCCGTGATCGGCGGTGTGGAGAAGAACTCAGTGGCGGCCAAGGCTACCCTTGCTGAAGGCGACGCCATCCTCACTGTAGATAAAAAAAGAATCCGTTCATGGCATGAATTTGCAGATAGCGTCGCGGCAAGCCCGGGCAAAGAAATACGTGTTGCCGTGCTGCGAAATAATCAAGAGTTTTCCTTCAGGATGACCCCGACTACTGTAAAGACCAAAGACGCCCAGGGCAAAGAGATGTCCATCGGTGTGGCAGGTATCATACAGGGTGGTGTCTGCGTGCGCAACCTGGAAGGCAATAAAAGCAGCATTTCCTCCTCTTCCCTTTCGCCTGATGGCCATCAGATGGCTGCCGCGCACGATAACGGTACGATTTCTGTGTGGGATATGCAGGCGGGGCGCGAACTGCGCAGCTTCAAACCTTATAAACACGAAACCTCCGTTGTTTTTTCCCCGAAAGAACAATTTTTTCTGTCCACCGGTGACAACAATGTGACGGTCTGGGATACGGCGAAGACAGCGCCGGTCATATCCTTCAAGAACGACAGCATCTCTTCTGTCGGAAGGGCGCTATCCTATTCTCCGGATGGCAAGTATGCTGTAGCCGGCGGTCGAGATGTCGTCACGCTCTACGATATGGAAGCGCTTCGGGAAATCCGCACGATGCCTCTGAAAACCTTCGTGAAAGCAGTTGCGATTTCACCTGCGGCCCGTTATCTGGCTGCCGGGGGATCGATGGATGTGAAATTGTGGGATGCCCAAACAGGGGCTGATATCAGAACAATGCGTCATGGATCGTTTGTCTATTCCCTCGATTTTACGCCTGACGGCAAATATCTTTTATCCGGCGCCCAGATCTATTCCGATCAAAATACGCTCAAACTATGGGAGTTGTCTACCGGCCGGGAGATGCGGAACTTCGGCCAATATAAAAAATCCGTGTATGCCGCCAAATTTTCTCCCGACGGCAAGATGCTGTTGACGGGGGGAGATGAACTCATTCTCTGGACTGTTGCCGGGGGAAGGGTACTGAAAACCTTTTCCGGGCATCACAATACGATCTGGTCTGTGGCTTTTCTTCCGGACGGAAAATCGATTCTTTCGGCAGGCGATGACGGCACCGTCCGGATCTGGAGTCTTGATACGGGTAAGGAAACAGCGCAGTTTGTCAGTTTCGCCGACGGTGAATGGATCGTCATCACGCCGGAAGGCTATTTCAACGCCTCTCCGGGTGGAGCAAAGTATTTAAATGTTCGTGTAGGCAACAACGTCTACTCCGTAGATAATTTTTATGAGAAGTTCTTCAATCCTGTGTATGTCGCCTCCGTACTTCAGGGGAAAAAAGTGGAGCCTGTTGCTGATATCCGAAAGGGTATTCTTTCACCGCCGGATGTTAGGATTACCTCTCCATCTCCTGGGAGCCAATTCAGCGCGGACATACTCACCGTCACCGTTTTCGCCAAAGACACAGGCGGCGGAATTGATGAGATTCGGCTATATCATAACGGCAAGGCTATCGGTGATGAGAAACGGGCAGTCAAGGTTGTTTCCCGTAGCAGTGATATCATCAGGGAATATACTGTGTCGCTGATGGATGGCGTTAATACCTTCCGGGCAACAGGCTTCAGCAAAGACCGGACGGAATCAAATCCTTACGAGCTGGTCGTAAAACTGACAGCCCCTTCCAAAGACGTCTCCCTGTATGTCATTGCCGTTGGAATTAACAAGTATAGAAATCCTGCGCTGAATCTGAACTATGCCGAGCCGGACGCACGTGGCATCGCCAATTTCTTCAAAGAACAAGGCAAGGGATTGTTTAAAAATGTTGCCGTCCGCGCAATTTACAATGAACAGGCAACCAAGGGAAATATAGTTTCCCAATTAGGTCAATTGCAAAACATACAGCCACAGGATGCGGTATTGATCTATCTGGCGGGTCATGGCGAGAATATAAATGACAAATGGTATTTTATCCCGCATGAACTCACCTATCCGGAAAGAGAAGAAGATGTAAAGGCCAAGGGGCTTTCCTCCGATGAGCTCTCCGGATATATGAAGAATATCAGGGCGCAGAAGATCCTTATGCTCATTGACGCCTGCAAATCCGGCGCCGTATTGGTTGCCTTCCGCGGTTTTGAGGACCGCAAGGCTCTCTCGCAGCTCTCGCGCTCCACCGGCGTTCACATAGTAGCTGCCTCCACAAAAGATCAGTTTGCTGCGGAGGTGAAGGAACTGGGTCATGGTGTTTTCACCTACACGCTGCTGGAAGGACTGAACGGTAAAGCCGCTGGCAAAGGCGAAGCGGTTACGGTCAGAAAACTGATGGGTTATGTGGAAGAGCAGTTGCCGGAAATCACAAAAAAGTATAAACAGGAAGCCCAGTATCCCGTTGTGGATTCCCGGGGAATGGATTTCCCGCTGGTTAAAGCGAAATAAGATATAAATGGAGGCTATAGTGAAACCTTTAGCAAAATTATTTGTAGTCGCAATGTCTTTACTGACACTTCTCTGTGTCGCGGCTGTCCAGGCAGAAGATAAAACGGGCACAGTCAATAATTATGAAAAGTACACAGCCGATGGAAATTTTTTTACGGCTATGGTTCCTTCCGGTTGGGAGAAGGACGAAGATATAACGCTGGGGAGATCGGCAAAAGAGTATGGCGCAATTTTAATCGGCCCGCGCGGCAGTCAAGGAACTCCGGCAATGATATCCGTCTTATATTACGGCGACGGCAAACAACCTCACGATTCGCTGAAGAGTGCGGATGTTTTCGTTACACGGAACTCCCGACCGCACAGCCTGCCCTTATTGCCGGATGAAGAATATTCAAACATCGAAGAAATCGCCCTGGCCGGCAGAAAGGCCCGAACATTTACGAGCAAAACTTATGTGACCGCTTTTCAGTCGAAAAAGATATTGATCTCTAAAAAGTTTGTGGTTCTTCCCGCAGCAGTCGGCTTTTTTCTGCTGCAATATGAAGCGCCGCCGGACTTGGCGAAAAAACATGAAACCGTGTTTGATCAGGTTATTAATTCATTTAATCCCCATGCACCATAGCAGGTTGCCGGTATTACCGCTGCAAATTGGCATGATCGAGTAATGATGAAGTGCCCCGTATCACCCTTCAGTGGGGGAGAATAAATGCAATGATGATGCCCAATAACCAGACTTCTTATTTTCGACTGCTTCGTGGCGGTCTTATTGCCTCGCTTGTTTTGCTGATCCTGGACGCTGTTGTTTACGGAACCTTTATTTCAGCAATCATCTGCCCGATCTGGTTTCTAGTCAGCCTCGTCAAAGCAATTAAAAAGCGTCCGGGGTGGAAAGTCGGCCTTTCCAGAATTCTCATTCCCGTTCTGACGCTGGCTATCGTCGGAGGCAATGCTACACTGCAGATTAAGATTGCCGAAGCCAACGCGAAGCAAATTGTCTTGGCCTGTGAGCAGTACCGCACCGACAACGGCAAATATCCGGATAAGCTCGCGGAGCTTGTACCCAGGTATTTGAGCTCCATACCGCGGGCCAAGTACACCTTGACTTCCGGCGACTTCCGGTACTGGAATCAAGGGGGAAGTCATCTGCTGATATGGGATAAGAATCCACCCTTCGGCAGAATGACCTACGATTTTGAACAAGGGAAATGGCGCTATCACGCTGATTAAAAGGCATACCGGATAGAGCACCCCCACGTCCCCGCGAGGAAAGTGAAGTAGGATATTTACTATATTGACAAAGATCAGACCGGTCCTGGAGATTACCGATGTTAAATAACAAGATAATTACACCGCTTATAAAATTAATACTCGTTTTCATGCTGCTCACCGTTTTTGTGACGCCCCGGAAACTTATGGCCACAGAGACGGCGCTGCAATCATTGACCTCCCAAGGTGGAATTTTCTCCGTATCCGCACCCCCAAATTGGCAACGCAGCGAAGATTTCTATTTCCATGAAGGCGGTGAATACGGGGTAAGAATATGGGCGCCCGGCGCCAAAGATTTGCCTTATGTTCTGATAGAGTTTGTCTGCCAGACCGCGGAATATATGACTGCGGAAAAATTTATCTATGAAAAGATTCACCCGCATATGTCTCCGAAGAATGAGGAACGCAGCTTAGTTGCTGATGTATTAATTGCCGGCAAGCAGGCAAAAATGTTCAACGTAAAAACCAGCAGGTTCCCACTCACCGGTCAGGATACGGCAGAAGTTAAAATTATCAGAAAGTATGTAGTTTTTCCCTTTTCTTCCGGTTTCGCCTTCGCGCTTTACGAGGCGCCACAGAACATGGCCAGTCAGTATGAATCAATTTTTGATAAGATGGTTTTAAGTTTTAAACCATTAAAACAAAATATCCCCTCGCCAGTTGGCGATGAAATTGAAGATGAAGAGTACAAAGTATTTACCGATTTTCTGCAAATCGAAAACAAACGTGTTTCCGCCGCTGAAGAAGCCGCTCTTTCGTCCCAGGAAAAAGCTAACCGGCACCTTTTGAATAATTTTGATTTCCCTTCGCTGGGCAGCATTAACAGCGTTGTTGGCCAATTGACGGCAAACAACAGAAGACTCGATAAAAATATTGCGAACACTCTGGGTATTGACGATGAGGCGATGATTGCTGATTACGAGTCAAAAAACAAAAAACCATATCAGCTGAAGGACAAATTATTAGTTAAAAATATTATCACCATCCTGACCGAGGAAAAAGCAAAGAAGATATTCAGCTCCCGGGGCGGCTGGATGGAATTCCGCAAGAAATATCCGTTTGCTTCCGGAATAATTTATCTCTCCCGGATAGGTTTTAACAAAGAAAAAACCCGGGCGGTTTTTTATGCCGCCAATCCGGTGGATTCCGAAATGGGCAAAGGCTATATGGTTTTAATGGAAAAGAAGGGAAACGCCTGGCGATTAATAAACTTTATTAATCTCTGGATTTCTTGATGATGCCAATTTTATATTGACAGAAATTCAGGAGACTTTTAAACTTCCATCAAAATAAAGGGGTAGACAAAAGATGAATAATATTCCGTTAAACATTGATTATGTTAATTTGTTAATCGATTTTGCAAAGGCTTATGGCACAAAAATATTCAGCGCCTTAGTTATCCTTATCATCGGTTATTTTGTGGGGCGCTGGATTGGCAAGGCATTTGACAAGACCCTGCGCAGCCGACAGCTTGAACCTCCTGTGCGTATCCTACTTGTTCGTATCGCACATATTACGATTCTGTTATTCGCTTTATTACTGGCCGTTCAGAACCTGGGTATAGAAATAATGCCTATTGTCGCCGGTCTTGGCGTTGCCGGTGTCGGCATCGGCCTCGCCATGCAGGGAGTGTTAAGCAACGCGATGGCCGGCTTAACGATTATTTTCAGCAAACCTTACCGGGTGGGAGAATATGTCGAATTACTGGGAGTCTATGGCGAAGTAATTTCCATAGATATTTTTTCCACAACATTAATGCATGCAGATCGTTCGCTGGTCATTGTTCCGAACAGAAAAATTGTCGGGGAAATTCTGCACAATTACGGTTCTATCCGTCAATGCAACTTTTCCGTCGGCATAGCTTATTCCGCGGACGTAAAACGTGCCATAGACGTGATAAATGAAATCCTTAAGAACAATGAGCTGATTTTGCAGGAACCGGTCCCGATAGTCGGTGTTTCAACGCTTGCCGATTCTTCCATTCAAATTGCCGTGCGGCCCTGGGCAGCAGTAAAAAACTATGGAGCGGTGCAGTCGGCCATATACCAGGAAATCATAAACCGATTCCGCTCTTTGCAGATAGAAATTCCCTATCCGCAGCAGGAAATCAGAATTCTCAAGAATTCCCATTAGTGGAAGTTGGAATCTGCCGCTTTTCTATGTCCCGGCGATCGCACCAGAAAAATCATGCCGGAACATCTATATGATTCCAGAGGTCTTGATGGTATGCTCACCCGGTAAAATCAAACGCCTGAAACCACTCGTTCGGGCGATAAGCCCTCGTTCTATGAGCGGGTATTATTGGCCGACCGGATTTTTTTCACAATAAGCAGAATAATCAAGCCGAGAATACACAAAAACAGAATACCGAGAAACAAAGCCCCGTAAGTGATGGCATTGCCGCCGGCAATAAGCCGGGCCGGATTCCAGGAAGGTTCAGCCCGATAGCGTCCTTCTGCTTTCATATATTTTTCCGGTATCCTGGCAATACCTTTTTCACTCTTAAAAGAGCTCATGTATTCGGCCAGCGCCAGCCATTCTTTGAGCTCCGAGGGCTGAGATGCTTTTTTATCAACATAGATAACAGATTTCTTATAATCCGGCAGGACATGGCCGTTTTTGTCCTTCGGTTGCACATTCAGCAGACCATGTGTAACCCGGCTTACATATTCCACCATTTCCGCTGTATATAAATTGGCGCAAACCCGGTAAAGCTTTCGCTGATCAAGGGGCAGATATTCACCGTTTTTATCCTGTATCAGAACTTCCGTTATCCGATCAAAAATCATCCGGTGCGGGTTGTAGGAAAATTTTACTCCGGAAACCTGCAAATGCGCACCCACTTTCATCAACGGCGCCACAGTTGTATGCACTTCCAGAACATCTTTAAGCTCCTTGCCGCTGATATAAAAGGCCACTATAGGATATCCGGCAACACCATCCATCCCTAACCCCAGCGAAAGTACCTGAAAGACATCAGCAACCGTTATTTTCCCTTTTCGGAACGAATCGCGAATCAGACCCAGCGGCTCTATCGCCATGCTGACATATTCATAATTATTACCTTCCGCCTTTTTTATGGCAAAGCGATAGGCATCGGTAATCATATTTCCCAGCCCCATTTCTCTGGGATTTTGATAGGCGGATTTAAGTGATTCCATATCAAAATCGCTCTGACTGACCACCTGATCAAAGGATAAATTATAGGGGGCAAGAAAATTCTTGTTAACCAGTGCTTTGTATTTTTGAATTTCAGCGGCAATAATCGTATTATCCGGAATAGCCGCGGAAATACTTTTTATTTCGTAAGACGCCAGCTGTACACCTTTTTCGCGGGAATAATTAATTCCCAGCATACCGAGATATTCGCTGTAACTGCCGGCGGAAGCAATGATTGTTTTTCCTATTACTATCGGCCGGGGCATTACCGTGTGCGTGTGTCCGCTGATAATCACGTCAATTTGCGGCACATCCCTCGCCAGGGCTTCATCTTCCGATTTACTTTTCACCGGTGATGTTCCGGTATGCGAAAGACAGATAATCATATCCACCTTTTCCTTGTTTTTCAGAATATCCACCATGCGCTGACTTGCCGAAACCGGATCGGAAAAGGTAATGGGTTTGGCAAAGGGCGTATCCTCCCGGGCATCCTTGCCGATAATACCGAACAATCCAATGCGGATGCCATTTCTTGTGATAACAGTGTATTCGGCAACCGGGTAATCTTTAAAGGCCTGTTTGAGCGTAGTATCGCGCGGATCGTTTTTACTGAAAACCACATTGGAAGCTACTATCGCCGGCAGTTGTTTGCTTTTAGCTTTCGCCTCCTGCAGAGCCTTTGCCAGACCGGCGGGATGAAAATCAAAATCATGGTTGCCTAAGGTTACCACATCATAACCGATCTTTCCCATCAGCCTTAACTCCGAGGCTTCATCCGCAAAAGATGTGTGAAAAAGAGTTCCCATGGAAAAATCCCCGGCATCAATCCGCAGGGTTTTATTCTTATGCAATATGCGCTGCTCATTAATCAGATAAGCCAGCTTGGCATAGCCACCGACTTGTTCTGTTTTTCCTGAGGAGGTTACATTACTATGAGGCTGAAAGTATGAATGCAGATCATGGGTGAAGAGGATCATTAATTCGTTGCTTTCTTTTCCTTCAGCGGCAAAGCAACTCGTGGCCAGGACAACCGTCAGCAATGATAAAACTATGATGGTGATTTTTTTAGTCTGTTTCATGATTTCCTTCCTTTAAAGATCAGATTATACCCCTCATCCTTAATCTGGTGTCAGCGCAGCTGCCTTTGTCTCAACCATCTTGAACAATACCGGAAAGGAATCAGACATTACAGATATTAAGTTAATTTCATTTCATGGGTCGTGTAATGTCGTCAACCAAATTGATTTCAATGTTGTTTTACATAACATGATCTAATTATTATTTCCTTAATTTTATAACGATTTGCCCTTTCATTACTCCCCTGATGGAATTGGACAGCGGAAAAAACATATTTCTGCCACATTTATCAAAATTCTGTATTTTCTTTGCAGTGCCGGGGAATTATGGTAGGAGACACACCTTAAATTTAGGAATTTTATGAATACGAATAAAAAATCTACTTCCCGACTTATAAAGACATCTGATGAATCCTGGCTCGACTGGCGCTGGCAATTTAAAAATCGCATCACCAGACCGGAAATATTGGCCAATTTACTCCAGGAACCGGCAGCAAAGACAGAAGAATTAAAACGAACGGCGGCTGTTTATCGCCTGGCGATAACTCCTTATTATTTCTCATTAATTAACAAGGACAACGAAAACGACCCGATAAAGAGGCAATGTTTTCCTGATCCTCAGGAAATTCTTCACACCACAAGCTCGGCAGACCCGCTGGAAGAAGATTCTCATATGCCCGTACCCAAACTGGTGCATCGCTATCCCGATCGCTGTCTGGCCATTGTTACAGAAATTTGCGCCACCTATTGCCGGCACTGTAACCGGAAGCGATTCTGGTCTTCCGCGCCGCAAATCAGTCTGAAAAAAAGGCTTAAAAATATGATCGGCTATATTTCCGAGTCTACCCAAATCCGTGAAGTAATTATTTCCGGCGGCGACCCTTTAACTTTGGACGATAATGCTTTAGAGCAGTTGCTTGTCTCTTTACGATCCATCCCCCATGTGGAAGTTTTACGCATCGGCAGCCGCACTCCGGTGGTTATGCCCATGCGCATCACGCCCGATCTTTGCCGGATACTGAAACGCGCTCGGCCACTCTGGTTTAATACGCAATTTAATCATCCCTCTGAAATCACGGCAGATTCTGCACGGGCTTGCAACATGCTGCTTGAAGCCGGCATCCCCGTTTCTAATCAATCAGTTCTGCTTAGTGGGATCAATGATTCCACAGAAGTAATGAGGAATTTGCTCTATGGCCTGCAAAAGATATCTGTCCGTCCTTATTACCTTTTTCATTGCGATCCGGTCCGGGGTTGCGAACATTTTCGCACGGATGTTAAAACTGGCATGGTCATGATGGAAAATATCTGGCAGCAATGCTCGGGACTGAGCCTGCCGCAATATGTGCTTGATGTGCCAGGAAGCACCGGCAAGATTCCATTGAATGTCATGTCCCGGGCAATTAAAAAAGACCTGCAAAAACATCAACATTTTTTTGACAAGTTTCAGTAAATAGACTAGTAAGGGCAAAACAAATAACATAAATACCTTTTAAGAGGAAAAATAACGGGAGAAAATGATTTATGTACACAGCGAGCGAGTTAAAGAAAGGACTCCGGATCAAAATTGATAATGATCCCTATATCCTCACCGAATTCAATTTTGTCAAACCAGGCAAAGGACAAGCCCTGTACCGCTGCAAGCTGAAAAACATGATCAACGGCAATCAGTTTGAACGTACTTTTCGTTCCGTGGACACATTTGAATCTGCCGATTTGCGGGAAAAAAAGATGCAGTATTTATACAAGGAAGAAGGAAAATACTGCTTCATGGACAATGAAACTTATGAACAGATATATCTGACGGAAGAGCAGATGGACGATGCCAAAAACTTTTTGATGGATAACATTGAAGCCGAAATACTGCTTTTTGAAGACAAGGCTATCGGTATCAGTCTGCCCAATTTTGTTGACCTGATTGTCGCGGAAGCCGAGCCCTGGGCCAAGGGCGATACGGTATCCGGCGCTACCAAACCCGTCAAATTGCAGACAGGTTACACCATTCAAGTGCCCACCTTCGTTAATGAGGGTGAAAAGATTCGCGTTGATACGAGGACGGGCGAGTATATGACCCGCGTCAAGGGCTAAAGTACCAACTCTAAATCAAAGCACTATCTTTGTTGGCTTCTTCGTCGGCTTCCTCAACGTATTAACATATACGCCTCGTCGCCTCCTCCTTGCCGCCGCAATATCATCTTTGATTTGGAGCCGGCATATGCACTTATTTTTTCTACAGGCTCATCAAAGGTTGAAACAATTTGGACGAATCAATAACGGATGACAGGTTTATCTTGGCGCGCAAGCGAGCTGCTCTGCAGTTTCGCGCCAGTCTGATCCAAAATATCCGCCTCTTTTTTATCAATAATAATTTCCTGGAAATAGAAACACCGCTAAGAATACCGGCGCCGGCGCCGGAAGAACATATCGAAGCGCTTCGTTCCGGCGAATGGTTTTTGCAAACCTCTCCGGAGATCTGCATGAAAAGACTGCTGGCGGCAGGCTATACTCACATATTCCAAATCAGTAAATGTTTTCGCGAATCAGAAAGAGGTAAACTGCATCTGCCGGAATTTACGATGCTGGAATGGTATGTCGCCGGTTTCGACTATCAGCAGTTAATGAACCAATGTGAAGAAATGATCATTCGCGTAGCCACCGATCTGGGCTTTGCCCCTAGTCTTGTCTGGCAGTCCAGGCAAATAAATATGGCCTCACCCTGGGAAAGAATTACGGTGCAGGAAGCCTTTAAAAAATATGCGACGGTAACTTTAGACAAAGCTCTCAACGGGAATAATTTTGACGAAATACTGGTAGAGCACATCGAACCCAATCTGGGCATTGCCTGCCCCACATTTCTTTACGATTATCCTGCCAAAATGGGGGCACTGGCCCGATTGAAACAAAGCGACAAATCAGTAGCGGAACGCTTTGAGCTCTATATCGGCGGCTTGGAACTGGCCAATGGCTTTTCGGAGCTGACCGATGCGCGAGAACAGCGGGATCGTTTTGTGGAAGCACAGAGAATACGGGCAGCAAAAAATTATGCCGCATATCCCCTGCCGGAAAAATTTCTTTCTGCCCTGGACAATCTGCCCGCCAGCGCCGGTATTGCTCTCGGCATTGATCGTCTGGCAATGCTCTTTACGGGTGCGGCAAATATTGATGATGTAGTTGCCTTCCCCCCGGAAATATTATAGCCGTCCGAAACATTACTTGCGGACTTTACCTTCCTCTTCAGCTTTCTGTCTGGTCCAGACCTCGGTTCCATTAACAAACGTTTTCATCACCCGAATGTCTCGCAGAGAATCAGGAGCGACCTTCAGCGGGTTCTTATTCAGGATGATAAGATCGGCATACTTGCCCGGTTCAATGCTGCCGATTTTTTTGTCCATGTTGAGTTGCCAGGCAGCGTAAAGGGTCAATGCTTTCAGGCCATCCATGACCGGGATGACCTCCTGATGTCCGATAATATGACCATCGCGCGTTTTCCGGGTAACAACCGTCTGAAGCATACTGAGGGGCTCCTCCGGGTACATGGGGGCGTCAGCATGTAAAGAAAAATACGAGCCGCTTTTACCGGTGCTGTTGACCGGCAGCATTTTTGCAGTCCGCTGTGCACCCAATATGTCATTGTTGAGGGCACTGCCGTAATAGTAAAGGTGGTTTATGTGGAAGCTGGGCGTGATATCCAGCCGCTTCATTTTTCCCAGCAGCTCCGGAGGCAGGAGCACACCGTGTTCGATGCGGTGACGCAAATTTTTTACTGCTGATTTCGACTGGATCTGCTCAATGACTTCCAGTACCTCTTCAGTGGACTGATCGCCTTGTGAATGCACACTCACCTGCCAACCCAGTTCATGATATTTTTTGACTGCATCATAAAACTCCTGTTTATCGATAACCGGTTTTCCACGATGGTTAAAGGGAATCTTCAGTCCCTTAGTCACCAATTCGGAGTTTAGATATGGTTCTTTCAGATACATGGAACCAGTATAAGGTGAGCCATCGTACCATAACTTGACACCACACACCCGGAAGAAGTCATCACCGTTTTCAACCTTATCGGGAAACAGGCTTGGTGTGGTGTGCATCAGGTAAACAAAGTGTCGCAGCGTGGGCTTTCGGTCGGGCAGCATCCCCACCATGTCCAGCACTCGGTGAATCAATTTCGGTTGATGCGTGGAAAGGTGTTCATACAGGATAAATGCCTTGCTGTTGGCCAGCCCCATTGTCGTGATGCTGGTCATTCCGTTACCAAGATAATCATCGAATACTTTTACGGCATTATCTTTGATGTCAAACACCTTGATCGCGTCCGCGGCTACCGTCATTATTGCCTTTGTCTCCACAATTAATCCGGTTAGCTCTCCTCGGCTGTCTTTCTCATAGTAATTACCCGGAGCCGGATCAGGTGTTTTCCCCGTAATCCCCATTTTTTTGAAGGCAAGCGAGTTTGCCCAGGCTGAATGCATACTCTGAGCCAGGATAAAGACCGGATTATCCGGAGCAATGGAATCAAGATACTTGATGTCAGGGGCTGTCAGCCCCGGAACGAGCATCGGGTCGAACCCCCGGCAGAAAATCCACTCGCCTTTCTTTGTCTCCTTTACCGCCTGTCGGAGCCTTGCCCATACTTCATCTTTAGTCTTGTACGTAAACCCGCTGAGATCAACATAACCATAGAGATATGCGGTCAGATCAGGGTGAGTGTGTACGCCGACAAATCCCGGCATTAGTGTCTTTCCCTGGAGATCGATGAGCCGTGTCGCGTCGGTTTTCTGCTGAAAAATCTCCTCTTTGGAACCCAGAGAAACAATTCTGCCGTTTTCCACTAATACCGCCTCAACAAGCCCCGAAGGCTTATCGCTCATCGTTACAATATCGCCTCCATACAATATCATTTTGTTATGCTCGGTCTTTGCACATCCGGCTAGAAGCAATGCCAGCATAAAACAAGCGACACAATACCAGAGACTCCTGTTCAACATTGAATCACTTACATTCTTTGCCAGGATTATTTCTGTCGGCATAGTCATTGTTTCACCTCAGCCTATGTTATTTTGAAAATTTTAAAACTTCTTTTGCATAGAAAAATTCTCTTGCCGGAAAACACCTGACAACAAACCACTATAGAAGTCTTAATGACGGTTATTAAGAGAAGAAAGAGAACCCGGACAATATATACGGCGACAAAAAGCCCCCGCAAAAACGAATTGATATTACGTACAATGGAGTTGCGCCTGCATGTGCCGGGATAAGGCCAGAACAAGTTCACGGATATTTCTTCTCTTCAGAACGGCGTCCGGTAGATCAATACAACACCGGGAGGCCATCGCCCGGAGATACTTGTTCGCCTGATCACTGACAACCGGGTCAACCCCAAAGCGGAGAAGTTGCATTTTATTAAACAAGGTGCTCTCTTCGCCATCCCTCGACGTAATCAGAGCACGCTCCATCAGGTTTTCAACATCAAACTGGACAACACTGCGCAACACCACGCGGTCTCCGGCATCATAACGCCCCAATAATGAGTCAAATTGTTGCAGAATCCATCCGTCAATGCTGCCCAGATAACCGGCAGCAATACCCGCGATCATTATAACAAAATGCATCTGGCCCCAATCAACGCATTGCTTGATGAGATCACGGACGATATGCCTTTCTTCTTCAGTAATAACAATATTTCCGGCAAACCCGTCACGCTCATCAGAAATGATCTGCGCTAAAAGCAAAAGAAGCATCGCCCCTCCCATGACCCTCTTCGCCGGAAGGATGGCTCCTTGAGCAAGTTTAAGCAGTTCGGGAAAACGAGAACGAATTCTATTGGTAAGTTGATCCTGGGTGCTTCCCCAACGGTAAGCCTTATGCAGATAAAAGCCAAATATTCCGCTGCTGCGTATAGTCATTACACGGATCATCTGGTCTACGTCATCGTATGTTTGAACACTTAGATGCGCAACCACATTGCGCGGCATGATTGATACTATTTCTTTAATAATCAAACGCCGCTCCTCCGGCTTAAGACCGGCCCAATTCAAAAGATATCCCGTCACAGCCTCCGCTTCCAGACATTCTTGAGGATCGGCAACGATTTCATATATCTTCACGCGGTTGAAAACAAAAATGTCATTCATCAGTTTTGCTATATACGAGCTGACCAGCTCATAACGCTCATCATTATCAATACCCAGTGTCCAGATATAAACAATCAGGCTCTTGTTCACTTTTGTCAGAACTTTTAACAGCATTTTGTAATCGTTTCTAAAGACCTTGGGTGCATTGATCAGGTCATATAACAGAGTCCTTAACAAAAGCCACTCGTTGACATCCACAACTTTCCTGCCGTCCAGATGACCTGTCCGTAAAAACTCCGTCAACTGCAGATGATCAACATTATCACTACGCAGAACTTCGATCATTTTGCTGTAATTAATGTTATTTCTCATCAAAGAGGTGCTCATATTACGGACAGTGCTCCATAATTTCTCAAAATAAACACCTGTTCTTTTTTCATAACGGGATTCGTGCAAAACGTTCAGTCTTTCCAAAAACGTCTCTTTGGAAGAATAGCTCATAAGCATGATATAATCATCGACGAGTTCCGGACTCTCTTGCCCCGTCATGCATTCCAGCATACTACAGCACTGTTCTTCTCCGGTTGGCTGGAACAACCTGTAAAACTCACGCACACTTTGCTGCTCAATAGATTCGTCAAAGCTCAAATAGCGATTCCAGGTCTTCATTGCCGCCAGATAGATATTTTCTCTTTTATGTTCTTTCCCCGCCGATTGGAGGATGGAAAACATGAGGGCATAGCCAAGGCTTAAATAAACAACGGGCTTCCAATCTTTCTGATAGATTAAGGGATGAATATTAATGAGAATGTCTTTGCCTTCATGCATCACCATACCCACAGCGGATTTGCTACCAAATGTTATTCTATATTGCTGCGTCCACAGATAATCCACATAACGGAAAGCATAATTCTTTACAACCTTGTGAACAAAGCTCGAAACGTCTTTTAATAATTCAGGGCTGACCAGCGGAGCGGCCGCAACAGCGGAAATATCAATCTGCAAATGATAGGCATCATTAGCGGCTATAATCGAATTAAACCAAATTCTTGTCGGGCGGATGTGATAAAGATTCGGTTTATAGAAAATGTCCAATGATGCCAATAAGCGTTCCGGCCGGGTTTTATACCCGTCGACAACAAGGCTTCTTAATTCGTTCTTCGCCGCCTGGGAATTATTCATAGCCAGGGCGGCGTAATGAAATACCCCCTCGGCAAAAACATCCAGAATTTCGGAATGAACCATCGGAAGTGCTTTTATTTGATCAAAATACGGGATAAACAGATTCCAATGTGCCTCCACAACAACATTTCTTCCGTCTTGCTTGATCTTTAAAATCGCTGCACGCCGGGAAATGATATTGAAGGTAATATTTAAATCCTTACCCTCGATCCGCAGAGGCGCCAGCAGCGTCTTTAAACGGAGATCATCCAGCGCGAGCACTCGAGCGGATATATTCTCATTATTCCGGAGAATGGATTGCTGCTGGGGTGGGGTTTTAAGAACAAAGGCATCCTCATCCTTATTCTTCTGGAAAGAGAAATCGGGCAGGTCAACACCATCCGCAACGGCCGGATAAATAATAGCTTTGGCGGATTTCACATCTGAAGCAGCAGAGTGATGATTAAGAACAACTGCTTTTCCCATGCCACCTCCGGAAGACAAACATCTGTTCCTATGAAATGATTTTTTATTGGCACACTAAGATATTGCTTTCTGACAGGCGAATATAGGGAAATTCCGTTTTTCTGTCAATTATTAATTTCCTCTAGATATTCAACTACATCAGCATTATGGTGCTGTTTGTCCTTAATCTTTTTCTAGATTGCCCTCAACGCATCCACAATATTCATGCGCGATGCCCTGATAGCGGGAAGAAAGCCGCCGGCCAAACCCATCAGACTGGAAAATATCAAAGATTCCATGACAATCTTCACACTCAGCTTAAATTTGAAAGCAAGGGTAGAGAAAGATTGAAAACTCATGAAAGTAGAGACTGTAAGATTCTGCATTAAGGATGCAAAAAAAAGACCAATGCAACCGCCGACAAAACCCAGCAGCAGTGACTCCATCAGGAAAGCAGCCAGTATATTGCGGCGCCGAAAACCAAGAGCCCGCAATGTTCCTATTTCATTGGTGCGGTTGGCTACGGCGGCATACATGGTTATCATTGCTCCGATAATCGCCCCCAGAGAAAAAATTATGGTAATAGTCAGACCGAGAATGCGGACAAACTTGGCCATAGTTTCCGATTGCTCCTGATAGTATTTTATTTCCCGCTTTGCCTCGAGTGTCATCCGCGGGTCGGTTTCAATCCGTGCTTTCAAGGCATCGAAACTTCCGGCGTCCTGCAACCTGAAAGTCAATGAAGAATATACCATCCGGCGGAATGCCGGCATTACCTGATGAACATCGCCCCATATTTCCGAACTGAATCCGGTATTGCCGGCATCAAAAATGCCTACTACAACCCAGTCGCGAACCGCAAAACGTAATACACTATTAATCTCGGAATTCCGAAACTGACCAGCTATGCCGTTGCCGATCATGATTTCATTGCTGCCCGGCCGTGCCTTTCTTCCCGCCACTATCTTAACCTGCGGCCGCAGGGCCAGAGAGTTTTCCGTAATGCCCCGGACAATTATGTTAGATGATTTTTTGCTGTCTTTTTTGGACAAATTGATCAGAACTACTGATTCTTTGGCCAGAAGTTTTGTTCCATTGGCACCGACAGCTATTTCCGGATATGATTCAATGAGCGAAGCATCACTCTTCAGAACATAGCTTTGCATCTCCGCGCCCGACCCTTTCCGGCTGATGATCACATTATCATACGAACCTGTATCAACCAGCGTCTTTTGAAATCCGTCGGCAAACATGAGCACGGCCGCGAAGACAAAGACCACCAGCGCCATACCGGAAGCTGTCAATACTGTTGTCAGGCGGCGTGTCCAGAGATTGCGGAAGCTATAGGAAAAGGGAATTGCCATATTCTTACTGTATCCTCCTCAAACCATCGGCAATACGGACATTAATGGCCTGCCAGGTGGGAAATAAGGCGGCAACGGAGGCAACAATTAATGCGGCGGCAACATCAAGAAAAATTGTTTTAGGCTGTATGATAAACTCCGGGAAAGATGATCCGACGGTTCGGGAAAAAGTACTGGCCGCCGGAAAGGTCAGAGCGATACCCAGAATGCATCCCAGCGCGCTGATAACAAATGATTCTCCGAAAATTATTGCGGCAATGTGGCGTCCGCCAAAACCCATCGTCTTCATTACGGCATATTCGCCGATTCTTTCCCTTGTCGTCATGGCCATTGTATTGACCATTACTGCCATAATGATTATGATGATTATATAGGAGACAAGTTCAATGGCGACAATAATAGCTTCCATCATGGATATAAAGTGCAGGGCGAATGACCTTTCCGATTCGGTAAGAGTCTCCGCATACGAGTTTTTGAAGAGCTTGTCGATCGCCATGGCCACATCCGCTGCGGAATCGGGATGTTGAACGGAAATAAAAAAAAAGCCGACCTGATCGGCACGCTGCCGGACAGTCTTTTTCATTGCTTCATTGAGATAATCAAATTGAAAAAATAATTGGGTTTCGTCAGTATTTTTATCCCGTCCTCTATAAATACCGCGAATGGTAAAATCCCACTTGCCGGTAAATATTGTCCCATCCAGCGTAATAGTATCTCCGACCTTCCAGCCGAAGCGGGCTGCGGTTTTCCGGCCGACCACACAACCCTTGCGATCCTTGATAAACGCCATTTTTTCCTCCGGCGTTAAGAGAAATTCCGGGCACATCTGAAGAAAAGAGACCGGTTCGTAAGCAAAATTGGGAAAGAAATTTTTTTTGTCTTTATAGATGCCGCCAAACCACCAGCCGGGTGTAACTGCCTTTACCCCATCGATCATCCGGATTTTCTCTTTGTAGGATAGTGGCATCGGATGGGCCAGGGAGATGGCATTGCGAGTCACCAGGCGGCTGGCCGATGAGGCATCAATTCCGGAATACCAGGCAGTGAGGACTGTCCGCAAGAGCCCGAAGGCCAGGATGGCTATGGTTATCCCCAGAATAGTAAGAAAACTGCGCAGTTTATGACGAAAAGCATTCCTAAAGAGCAGCTTGAGTATCAGCATTGTATAAGATTCCCTTGTCCAGATGCGAAATAATGTGGGCCTTGCCGGCGGCACGGGGATCGTGGGTAACCATGATAATAGTCATTTTTGATTCCGCATTGAGACGCTCGAGTAAATCCAGGATTTCTTCGGCGGATACGCGATCGAGATCACCGGTAGGTTCATCGGCGACTAAAATTGTCGGGTCGGTCACCAGCGCCCGGGCAATAGCCACCCGTTGCTGTTCACCGCCGGACAATTGATTGGGATAATGATCCATCCTGTGCGTAAGATTAACAACGCGCAGCGCCATCTCGACATGCGCTCTCCAGGCCTTGCGGGAAAGGCTGGTGACATGCAGAGGAAGTTCCACATTCTCATAAGCCGTCAGTACGGGAATCAGGTTGTAAAACTGGAATATAAATCCGACATGAGATGCCCGCCACAAGGCCAGCTCCGTTTCCGACAGGGTTGTAATCTCCGTATCGTCGATGCGAATTGTTCCACTGTCGGCCTTATCGATACCGGCAATTAAATTCAGCAGAGTGCTCTTGCCCGATCCGGATGGGCCCATGAGCGCCATAAATTCGCCATCCTTAATATCAAGCGTTATGTTCTGCAACACGGGGATAGTATAAGCTCCCCGTTTGTAGCTTTTTTTAATATTCCTTATCTCGACAATCGGACCTTTCATTATCGTTCGCCTATTTCCACCGGGGAGCCATTTTTTAATTTATGCAGGGGATTAACGGCAACTTTATCGCCCGGCTTCAAACCCTCTAAGAGCTCGATCATGTCGCCCCATTCCCTGCCGGTTTTGATTGCTGTCTCCCGAACATGTTTGTCCTTGACTAAAAAAGCTGTTTTCTGTTTGTCCCGATTGATTATTGCTGTCTTATTTACGGCAGTAAATGATTTCTGATCATCCGGTGTAACGGGACGCGACAAGAAAGCGACTTTCGCACTCATTTCCGGCAAAATACGTTCATCTTTTTCCAGAAACCTTACTTTGACCATTACCGCGGCCTTGCTGCGGTCGGCGGTGGGAACGATGGTCTGAACAACTCCGCGAAAACGTTTATCGGCAATAGCATCAATTTGAATTTCGCAGGGTTGATTAACTTTAACGGCAGACAGATTGGCCTCTGATATATCGGTTTCTACTTCCAGCGAGTTCATATCGGCTATGGTGACGACTGCTGCTTTGGAGTTTGCTGCTGCCCCCAGAGGTGTAATGATGTCTCCGATATCGGCATTTTTAGTCAATACTATTCCATCAAAGGGGACCTTAATAAAGCTGTTTTCATGGGCTACCCTTGCCGCCTCTACCACAGCTGCGGCTGCGCTGATTGCTGCCGCAAATGAATTAACAGTGAACTGCGCCCGCTTGTATCGGGACTCGGCATTATCGAATTCCGCTCTGGATACCGAACCTTTATCGTAAAGAGCCTTGTGGCGGTCATAATTGAGAACCGCCAAATCCAGTTCCGATTTGGCCTGTTCGTGATTGGCCCTGGCCATGTTCAGATTCGCCAGAGCCTGATTTACATTGGCCTGCGTATCTTCGTTCTCCAGCCGTGCAATTATCTGACCTTTCCGGACGCGATTGCCTTCACCTACCGTAAGAGAAACAAGCCTGCCGGTTATTCTCGCCGCCAATGCCGCCTTGCGCTGAGCAACCACATAGCCACTGGAATTGAGTATGGTAAAAGTTTGCGACGGGTGCATTTCTGTTACCGTAACTACATCTACCGTTACCGCCGGAGTCATATAACCTTTCGTGTATAAAAAAAGCAGCAGCACCGCTGCAACCACACACAAAATAACATACAAAAGCTTTTTGTTCTTTTGGGAACCGTGAATCTTTGCCGACTTGTCAATCTTCAGATTACTCAAATCTTCCGCGGACATTAATATTCTCCTTCTCCGATTATAAACACTACAGCATCCGGCAGGTGCCCCGGTAACAATCTGTCTGTGGTTTGCCGCACCTTTGCAGTGCATTAGCCGGCAATTGAGACCAGGGGACAAAACTTTCCGCCGTGATCAGATGAAAAAGCCCGTTATTCATCATGCCGGTGATGTTGAAAAAGTCAGCCTGATAAGGCGGCAGATAGGATTGAGGTTTTGTTTCTTTCCCGGCAAGCAGGGCCACCCGCGCCAAACCCATTTCCGCCAGACTGATGCTGGAAGGGACAGGATGATCGAAGAAGGCGGCATAAACCTGGTGAAAATCTGCCGCTCTGGACTCCACCCATTTTTCGCCCTCGCGGAATGATTCAACATAAACAGCCATTGTTTTGAGCATATCATTCCAGGATGAGTCACCTTCATAAAGCATGCTGATCGCCGTGAGCAGCGCCGCCGCATCAAATAGAAAGCTTTGCGGTTGTTTTGCCCCTCTGTAACAGGAGTGCGAAAGCGCATTGCCATCCCAGAATAAATCAATCAGCCGACGAATTGTCTGTGCAGCTTTTTCTTCCAGTTCAGGTTTTCCGAGGTTCCGGCCCGCCTGGATCAGGGCAATGGCAAGCAATGCATTTAAACCGCAGAGTATTTTATCGTCCCGTGTCGGCTGTGCCCGTTTTTTACGCAGGCACAGGAGCTTCTCTTCTACATCCGGAATGTCTGCATCATTTTTCCTGATCAGGTGGATCAGTTCTTCAAAATTGCCTTTTCTATCAATCGAGTACGATGCGGAAAATCGTTTAAATTCATCTGCCGTAAGGAGAGCTTTGAGTTCATCATAACTCCAGACATAAGTCGCTCCCTCTTTGTGCTCCGTATCGGCATCATGCGCCGCAATAAATAGTCCATTGTCCGCAAAACACTCATCAACACAGCGGACAATACTTTCCGCCATCTTTTTATATTCGGCTTTCCCCATCACCTTGTAGGCCAGGGCATAGCACCAAAGAGCCATGGCCTGATCATAAAGCATTTTTTCGAAATGCGGTATTGTCCACTTACGGTCTACACAATAACGGAAAACGCCGCCTTGCAGATGATCATTGAGTCCACGCAAGCGCATGACATCAAGTGTTTTACTGCATACTGCTTGAACAGCAGAGTTGCTTTCCACGCAAAGAAAAAACAAAAGATAAAGCAAAGTGGAATGCGGGGGGAATTTTTGTCCCGAACCAAACCCACCATAGACAGGGTCATGATAAGACAACAGAACTTTTACCAGAGACTCTTCTGTGGCAACCGGCAGAGGTTCTTCCTCGGAGGTAAATGGCGCAATATTATCAGCGTTTTTTTCATAATGATCATAAACCATTTTAGCTATGTTTAAAAACGAGTGCTGAGCGCCGCCGGAATGCGCCGGCGCATAGGTCAGCGCGTAGACCGGACGCAGATCGGCTGTCATAAATACGTTGAGAGGCCAGCCGCCGCTGCCGCTTTGTGCGGCAAGAAAACGCATTAAATATTGATCTATATCCGGCCTTTGTTCCCGATCGACCTTAATGCAGATATAATGGCGGTTCAGAAAGTCGGCGGTTTCTCTGTCCGAAAAAGCCTCGCTTGCCATAACATGGCACCAATGACAGGTTGCATAGCCCACGGAGACAAGAAGCGGTCGTTTGGCGGCAACTGCGCTCCGGAGGACATCCGGACTCCATTCCTGCCACCAGACAGGATTGGCTATGTGCTGCAGAAGATAAGGGGACAGTGATTTGTCTAGATTATTTCGTTGAAGATCAATCATGCGTGTTCCTCAATCATTATCTCCAGCAACAGCGATTATGCTGGTTATCCTTACGAAATAAGCAGGTTCAATTCTCATGATCGAACCTGCTTAGAAGTTATCCTATCCCCTGTATATAAGCGGAAGAGCGCTTTGCTGGCCAGGGACACCTCCCTTTTATTTGTTGTAGTCCGGGTCGGATAACCTAACCCAAGGTCACTAGAGACCCGGACTATGTAAAACTAATTAGCATTAGACGATATCCGGCGCCCTACCACGTAATACCTGCACGCAAAGTGTAGGATGGCACTTGTACATAATCTGCTTCTGCCGTGATCGTAACGAGCATAATCTTAAACTGCGCCCCTACCGCATATCTTGCCATCGAAAAACTTTCACTACTCAATTGAATTCCTGCGGGAAGGCTCTTCGGCGTACTGCTGATCCAATGATAGCCGATTGATGCGTAAGGAGTGACTTTAAGTCCGACACCAAAACCCTTGCTGGCCGCTAATTCAATTCCATAGGTTTTAAAATCAAGCTGTTCCACACCCATAACCTGGGAGTATGACCCTCGCACAGCGACAGCCGGCCACAGCGCACCACCTTTAAAGGCCGCATATTTCAACTCGCCTCCGATATACTGAATGTCCGTATTAGGAACTTTTGAATATACCAACCCCACGTCAATATCCAAAGGAAGTCCTTTCTGGACGTGAAGTTTAGGTGCAAAGATATAAGATGGGGCGTCCTGATTCTTGAACGCCTTCTTCCAATAATCTTTTCCGCTGTCAACAGATGTAGCTGTTACCTCCACACCGATGTCAAAGCCTGTTATTCCCAGTGGCGCAGCCGGACCAACAGCCCTGTAAACCAAAGCACTAGCCGCATACTTGCTGAAGTCCTGGAACATCTGTTGGGTCATGCCGGCTTGAAAAGAAACATCTGCCGCCATTGCCGGAGTACCCCAGAGAAGCAAAAGCACCACTAACCATTTTTTCATTAGACATCCTCCTTAACTAAAATATGTAATTCTTATTTATTGAAATAATATTTAACTAAATGCTTCTACTCGATAATTGGGCACAGCCGCAAGTTCAGCGAAACATTGATTTGCTGGTCAGACGCTGGATTTCCTTTTCATCGGTCCAGATAATTTCACCGGTTTGGATATTAACCAGCTGTAAGGTAATGTTGTAGTAAATTATATCCTTCCTTTCTGTTTTCTTGCGGATGCTGGAAATGGTGCCTCTCAAGATCAGTCTGGCACCCACCAATTTTCCTACCTGAGCAACTGTTTTACTGTCGAATAATCCGGACTGCTGTAGTTTCATCTGATTCAAAATGTCTTCTACAGCCTGATCGTCAATAAAACTGGCAATACCTCCATTGATCAGCCTGGTCCTTATTTTTTCCATGATTGTCCGTGTATTGACATGTTCATCCGTCTCATTTTTCATGTCGCGGGCCAACATCC
>CAYXZW010000027.1:0-41940 GCA_964469905.1 uncultured Smithella sp. | reverse complement strand
GGCCTGTGGGTCGATACGAAAACAGGCAAACGTTTCGTCAATGAATTAGCCGACCGGAAAATCCGCGCCGATGCGATCATTCGCGTAGGCAATAAGTGCATCGCTTTCACGGACGCTTATGGTTATTCGCTCGGTGAAAAATTAATAGCAGAGTCGCTGCCTCCGTTGATGGAAAGAGGTGTTGTCAAGAAATACGAAACACTGGAAGATATGGCGGCAGCATATAACTGCCCGATCGAGCCTCTCAAGAAAACAATTGAGGCATTCAATCAGGGAGTCCTTGCCGGTAAAGATTCAGAATGGAACAGGTATTTGCAGAAAAATCAAAAGCCCTTGGGCCCCGGTCCCTGGTATGCTTTACGCCTTACGCCCAAAATTCATCACTGTATGGGCGGTGTAAATATCAATACCAAAGCGCAGGCGATGGATGTCATGACGGATAAGCCGATTCCGGGCCTTTACGCAGCCGGCGAATTCACCGGAGGTGTGCACGGTGCTGTGCGGCTGGGCAGCTGTGCGACGCTTGATTGTTTAATTTTCGGCCGTATCGCCGGTAAAAACGCGGTGACGGAGAAAGCCTGGAGTTAATTTCTCCTGATAGCGGGAGAAAATGCTCAAGTCATTTTCTCCCGTTATTTTCATTCATTTTATACCACGTTGCATTCAAAGCATAACGCGGCGGCAAGAAGGAGGCGACGAGGCGTATTGAACATACGTCGAGGAAGCCTACGACGAAGCCAACAAAGTTAGGCAAAGAATGCGACTTGGTATTACTCACCTTGGGCCAGTTCTTCCATCGCCTTTCTGTCGAGAATATTGATTATGCGGCCATCGACGGTGAGAATTCCCTCGTTGACCATTTTTCTGAGTGAACGGGATAGGGCCTCGGGTGTTGCTCCGAGTATCTTGGCCAGCTCCCGCTGCGAGATAGTCAATTCCAGTTTGTCTTTCTTTTCTTTTGCATCAGCGGAGAGAGCGTGAAGAAGGAAAGATGACAGCCGCCCCGGTATCTCTTTGAGCGCCAGAGACTCTATGAGACTCATGGATTCTTTGAGGCGTTGAGACAGTATCTGGATGATATTGAGCAGCAGCGCCGGTTCTTTGCGGGCAATGGTTTCCATGAATTCTCCCGGGATTATCATGATTTCACCATCTTCTAAGGCCATGGCGCTGGCGGGAAAGGAATCCGTAGCAAATGCTGTGCACAGGCCAAAGGGGTCTCCCGGCCCTAAAAGCGATAGAGTCTGCTCCCGGCCTTCCGAGGAACTCTTGGATAGTTTTAGCCGGCCGGAGATAACGACATAAAATGCCCGGATTGGATCGGCCTCACCGATTATTAACTCACCCGGCTTGAATTTTTTATATATCGCCCGCGATGACAATAGCTTCAAGTTTTCTAATGATACTCCCCTGAATAAAGCGACATTCTGTATTTGTCTGATGATATCCATGAGTATAAATTCTTTCTGCATTGATTGGAATCAATACGTCATTGATAATAAGATGGCTTCCAAGAAGGAGGCAACGAATACATCACTAACGAATAATTGACCTGCCTAAACTTCAGATATCAATGATTTAGGAAAAATGTCAACGCCAATTTCGCAGATTCTATTTGCCATTATAGTTCTCCGTCAAGCCTCGATGGATAACGGCGACCAGAAAGCGCTTGACACAATCAGTTCTCTTGTTTATTTTTGTATGCAATGTAGTTGCATGCAAGTATATGGCATGCGAGTTATTTATAAGGATAATGAATTATGAAACCTGATCAATGTATTTTTTTTCTGCTGGCCAAAGCCAATCAACTCGGGAGTCGCTTCCTGGGTCAGAAGGTTGCCAAACTCAACATTACACCTATTCAGGCGCTGGTACTGGGCTTTCTTTATGATGAGGATAGCATTACCTCCAGTGAGCTGGGTAAGCGAACTGGGCTGGATAGTGCTACCATGACCGGCATTATCGATCGCCTGGCAGCAGCGCAATATATCGAACGTGTGGAAAATCCCGCCAATCGTCGTTCCAACCAAATTTGTCTGACCCAACCAGGGAAAACCAGGGCCGGCGAGGCAGTTCAGTTGATTGTCGATGCCAACCGGGAATTTCTGAAGATACTGACGGAACAAGAGCAAAAAGATTTTCGTGCCGTGATCCGGAAAATTCGGGATCAGGCCGGCTGCGAGTGAAGAATAGATCAATGGCGATTATAAATTAGAAAGGGGTATTTATGGGAATAATACATAAGACCGGCTGTGTTCTCTGCGCCCAGAATTGCGGGTTGGAGGTGGAAGTGGAAAACAATCGCATTGTTCGGGTGAAGGGTGATAAGTCTAATGTTAAAAGTGAGGGCTATTTATGCCGGAAGGGTATGAACATTGCCAATCACCAGCATAATGCTGACCGGCTGAAGTATCCCTTGAAACGGGTAGGTGACAGCTTCGAACGCATCTCCTGGGAGCAGGCCATTGACGAGATTGGTGCGAAGCTCAGAGAGATCGTAGATAAGTATGGTCCCCGGTCCTTTGCGTACATGGGCGGAGGCGGTCAAGGGTGCCACTTCGAAGCGGCTTTCGGTGTTCGCCTGATGAGAGGATTGGGTTCTCGTTACCATTACAGTGCCATGGCGCAGGAGTTTTCCGGCATGTTCTGGGTAAACGGACGCATGCATGGACGTCAGAACATCCATGCGGAAATTGATGCGGAGGAGACGGATTTCCTTCTGGTCGTCGGTTGGAACGGCATGCAGAGCCACCAGATTCCGCAGGCCCCGAAGCACCTTCTGCGTATTGCCAAGGATCCGGATAAACTCCTCGTCGTCATCGATCCGCGCCTTTCGGAGACGGCCAAAGTCGCTAACATTCATCTTCCAATCCGTCCGGGAACTGATGCCCTGCTCCTGCGAGCCATGATCGCCATTATCCTTCAGGAAGAATGGGAAAACAAAGAATACATTGAAAAGCACACCTCCGGCTTGGAAGATGTCAAGGACTTGTTCATAAACTTCGACGCCCTCACTGCTATCAGGACATGCAACCTAGACTTCGATCAGGTCCGCGATATCAGCCGCCAGTTTGCCACGCGCAAGTCCTGTCTGCGTTATGATTTGGGTATCATGATGAACCGCCACAGTGCCGTCTCCTCCTATCTGGCTGTGATCCTTCAGGCGATCTGCGGGCGGATTGGCGTCCGGGGTGGTAATGTCTTCCATGGCCAGATGATGCCGCTGGGATCCCATTCCGATGAAAGGGACCCCAAAACCTGGCGGACCGTAGCGACGAATTTTCCCGCCGTTGTCGGTTGTTTTCCGCCCAATGCCCTGCCCGAGGAAATCCTCTCCGACCACCCGGATCGGCTGCGGGCTGTTATTGTCTCGGGAGCAAATCCGTTGCGGTCCTACGCGGACACAACGGCTTATGAAAAAGCCTTCGGCCGCCTCGATCTTCTTGTAACGGCGGAATTGGCCATGACGGAGACGGCAGTTCTCTCTCATTATGTTCTGCCGTCCCGCTCCGGCTATGAATCGTGGGACGGTACTTTTTTCCCGTTGACCTTCCCGGGGATTTTCTTCCAGATGCGGCGGCCCATCATTGAACCGGACGGAGAGCCTCTGGAACTCGGAGAGATCCATTTGCGCCTGGCGGACCGGCTGGGAATGATTCCGCCCATCCCCGACAGCCTTTACAAAGCGGCGGAAGAAGGCCATGCCGCCTTTGGTCTTGCCCTCATGGATTATGCCGCCAAAGAACCGAACGCCCTTGGAGCCATGCCATTTATCCTGGGGAAAACTCTGGGCAGAGCAAAAGGGTCAGTTCATCTGGCCGCCCTGTGGGGCATGATGCAGACAGCACCGAAAGCCTTCCGCAAAAACGCCGCCCGTGCGGGTTTCACACCGGGCATGGCCTTGGGGGAGGAAGTCTTTAAGAAGATCATGGACCATCCCGAAGGAATTTGGGTCGGTAAAGTTGATCCGGCGGACAATCTTGCCGAAATCCGGACGGAGGACGGTAAAATTAATCTCGTTATCCCGGAACTCCGGGCTGAACTGAAAAACCTTGATGCGGAGCATGAAGAAGCAGCTCTCACACCGCATCCGGAATACCCGCTTGTTCTCATGGCCGGTCGGCATTTCAGCATGAATGCCAATACACTGATGCGCAATGCTGTCTGGAATGCAGGCAAGAGAGACTGCACCCTTATGATGCACATCGCTGATGCGGAGGCATTAAATATTCAAGACGGTCAAATGGCCAGGGTGACGACGGAGGCCGGTTCCGTGGAGATTGAGGCGGAAGTGACGGAAATGGCTCGCCAGGGGCATGTAGTCATTCCCCATGGGTTCGGCATGGTCTATAATGGCAAAGTCCATGGTGTGAACGTGAATCGTCTGACCAAAAACACAAACCGCGACTGGCTGGGTACACCCATGCACCGGTATGTCTTGTGTCGGGTTGAGCCCGTTGATAGCGTGTCGTTAACATCATAAAAAGCAACACAGAATTTGTCAGATAATATCGAAGAGCAAATATTTCTTTGTGCATTGATCTAAGTCAATGACGCCCTTGGAAATAAAGTGTAATCATACAACCCAGCGCATGGTGAAACAAACATTTTATATATCAAGGAGAAAAGGAGATATGGCTACGCAAGAATTGATAAAACACGCCGATGACAGTAATTTCGAATCCATGGTTCTAACGGGAGATAAGCCTGTTCTGGTAGATTTCTGGGCTCCCTGGTGCGGCCCCTGCCGCGCTATCAGTCCTGTTCTGGAAGAACTGGCCTCGGAGTATGGTGATCAGGTGAATGTTGTGAAGGTGAATGTCGATGATAATCCCCGGACAGCTGGGCAATACGGTGTGAGAAGTATCCCCACTCTGCTGGTGATCAAGGATGGGAAGGTAAAAGATACCAGTGTTGGTATGGTATCAAAAAATCAACTGGCTGATCTCATCAATCGGAATATGAATTAACAGGGCGGAGGGTAAGTAAAAATGAGTGACTTTCTGATTTTTATCTTTATAATTGCATTATGGTTCTTCTTGCAGGGATGGCTTCTGCCCCGGCTGGGAATTTCCACCTGAATGAGGCCAGCCTGTCCGGTCAAGGACAGGAAGAAAAGAAAGATGTTGCCAGATACTAAAAATGATCGTTAACCTGTTAACCCAATTTTAATTTTTTCATCAGCCATAAGGGAGATACATATGAAGAAAAATATGGGAACTATCGACAGAGTTATTAGAGTTTTATTAGCCATGGTCGTTGGTATTCTTTATCTAACCGGTAACATTTCCGGCACAGCCGCGATCATTCTGGGCATTTTGGCGGTCATATTCATTCTGACGTCGGCTGTTGGTTTCTGCCCGCTCTACATGCCATTTAATATTTCCACCATCGGGAAGAAGTGAGTAATATCATGAAAGAAAAGAAAGATTTTAATATAAGCCGGCGGTCGTTTTTAAAGATCAGCGCCGGTGCGGCTGCTCTGGCGGGCGTGAGTTTACCCAAAACCGCATTTGCCCGGACAGAGGAACAATTATCGACCCTCGTCGATCTGAGTCTGTGCAATGGCTGCACAGACCGGCAAACACCGGCCTGTGTCGGTGCTTGCAAGGCCATCAATAAAGATAAAATTCCGCAGGTTATAGGAAACATCCCCGAACCGTGGCCGCGAAAAACCATCGAAGACTGGTCAAAAAAGCAGGACGTCACCAACCGATTGACCCCGTATAATTTCATCTATGTTCATAAAGCGCAAGTCGAAGGCAAAACGATCTTTGTGCCGCGCCGCTGCATGCATTGCGACAATCCGGCCTGTGCGACGATTTGTCCGTTTTCCGCTAATTCCAAAAAGAAAAACGGCGCTGTTGTCATTGATCAGGATCTTTGCTTCGGCGGCGCCAAATGCAAGGATGTCTGCCCTTGGGAAATTCCCCAGCGTCAGTCCGGTGTCGGAGTCTATCTCCATGTGTTGCCGGGATTGATGGGTAACGGCGTCATGTATAAATGCGATCTGTGCAACGACCGTCTTAAGGAAGGGAAGTTGCCCGGCTGTGTCGAAGCCTGTCCCCGTCAGGCTCTGCTCATTGGGCCGCGTAAAGAAATTGAAAAAATTGCCGACCAACGCGCCCGCTCGATGAACGGCTACATTTACGGTAAAACGGAAAATGGCGGGACAGCAACATTGTATGTGTCGCCTGTATCATTTGATCTGATCAACAAAACCATGGACAAGAAACCGGGGCAACCCGATATGCAACCGCATCTTGTCCGGCGAATGGCTGCCACTGATCCCCTGGCCAAGGCAGTTCTGGCTGCTCCTGCCTTGGGTCTTGCTGCTGCAGGCGCGCTCAATTGGTTTTCCCGCCGCAAAGAGCTGGTGAAGAAGGAGGAGAAAAACAATGGCTGAAAAAATCCTTGCCGAAAAAAATCTTGTCATCCGCCACAGTACCGTAGAGCTTGTTGAACACTGGGCCATGGCCATTTCCGGTCTCATCCTTCTTCTAACCGGAATCTTCGAGCTCCCCGTTGCCAAACGTTACTATATTATTGTTGTTCCCGGTCTGGGCTGGTCGGCTGACTTTATTACGTCCCTATATCTGCATTACGCAGCGGCTTTTGTTTTTACGGCGGCAGGGGTGTTTCATCTGTTTTACCATGGTCTGCGCGGTGAAAAGGGCATGATTCCTCAGAAGGGCGATCTGGCGGCATCAATCACCGTCATGAAAAGTCTTATCGGCATCGGGAAGGAACCGCCGATGCACAAATATCTGCCGGAGCAGCGACTGGCATATGTCGGCATGGCCGTTATTATGCTGATGCTGATTGCCTCCGGTCTGGTAAAAACTTACAAAAACATCTATGCCCCGGATATGTCTCATGCGGTTCTCCTTTGGGCCACCTGGATTCACAACATCTTTTTCGTTCTGTTTTTCCTGTCTTTTCTGGCGCATATGGCGGCGATTGCCTTGAGGCCCAACTGGCCGATGGTGCGCGGCATCTTTACCGGAGCCGTGCGCCTGGATTACGCCCGGCACCGCCACTATTTATGGATTAAGGAGATTGAACAAAATCAGATTCCTGCCGAAAAAGTTGAAGACGAAAATATTATGCCGGCTGCAGATTCGTTATCTGAAAGCCTAATTTTATCGGAGCAGGAAGCTCAACTGCTGAATGCAGAGGGGATGGAAGACAAAGTGCCGCCGGTTCAGGAAGAGGGCAAACCTTCTCCGGCCAAAGAATAAAGCAGCTATGAAAAAGGCTGGTTGGATATAACGCCGGCAATTTATCCCTATCCGCAGCCGATTCCAATTCCAAACCGGTAAAGCGTTAACGAAGATGGTGGACGATCCCCATGTTAGGGGAGCGTTTAGATTCTGCAGGATTGTAATTCTATCTAGTGTTATTTTTTCTGGCCGTTGCTGGTTACAGGAGCCTGAGTGTCCTGCATCCAATCCTGCATAGAACCCAGATAAAGTTTGGCGTTGGTGTAACCCAGGACTTCTGTTAAAAGGTATGTCCAGGTAGGGCAGCACTGGCCGATATCACAATAGGTGATGATTTCCCTGGAACGGTCTTTCCCTGCGGCCGCTTCCGCAATAACAGCCAGTTCTTCTTTGGCCTTGAAGGTTTTATCTTCATTAAAGGCGCAGGATGTGGGCATATTTAACGCACCGGGTATATGACCAGTTTTGGGGATACAATCCATCTTTTTCTGGCCGCTGAAATATTCCGATTCGCGAACATCCAGGATAATAATCTTGCCCAGACGCTTTTTGATGTATTCCTTGTCGGCAAATTGGACTTTAGTATATTTGCCACGAAATGGTTTTGCTTTAACGCGAACTAAATCTGTTGATAAGGGCTTTTTTTCTTTATACCACTTATTCATGCCACCATCCAGTAGGGCGACATTTTTGACGCCGGCGTATTGCAATGTGCAGGCGACCCGTGCACTTTGATAGCTCAGCCGGGGAGTATCCATTTTCCCGGTGACAACAACCCAGGAATTAACACTGATTCCGGCATATCCAATTGTGTCGTCAAGATCATCCTGCTGGGGAAGCTGTCCATAAAGGTCATCCTTTTTATGTGCCCAAGCACCGTAAAAAGCGCTGAGCGCCTTAGGGACATGTCCCTCCCGGTAATCTTCGACGCTTCGGACATCCAGAATAATTAATTTAGGATTATTGATGTTGTTCAGGAGCCAGTCGGTGGAAACAATGGGTGAAATATCACGCGCCTGGCCGATACAAGGTACTAAGAGAATTAATAGAATCAGCGGAAGGAGTTTGGAAAAAACATTGTTTTTCATGTTGTACCCTCCTTTTAATAGCGGTTTGTATCAAATTATAAAAACACACCTCAACTGAATTAATGGATTCGTCTGCAAGTATATCATAACTTGCCGTTTAAAAAACCAAATTAATACTGTTGAGCTAGACTGGCAATTGGCAGTATTGCCCAACGCCCGCCGCTTCACGCTTCACAAGATCTGTATTTTCAGGCGAACGTCAGTTTTGTTCCCGACATATTCAGGATAAACTGCTCGGGCATTTCCTTTTCCATGGTCATAATTGCTTTGCGTCCCGTGCAGTGAACAGGAATAATATACCGGGGGGCCAGCTTCTTGATCTCGGCGGTTGTCCTGTCAATGATGGTTTCAAACAGAGGGCCGGAAAGATGGAATCCGCCCATGACGGCGTGAACCTGATCGATGCCGGTTACTTCCCGGGCATAGGCGACCGTATTGATTATCCCGGCATGGGCGCAGCCGGAAAGGATAACCAGTCCTTTTTCCTTTAGATTCATGACAATGGACGTATCATCCGCAATAGCGTCCCATTTCTCAACACCGTCATCCAGAAAGTGGGCCATAGGCATACCCTTCTCGAAATCACTGCGTTTCGGAACCTCACCCAGAAAGAGGCAGTTGCCGCCTAAAAGCGAAAAAGGCTCTTTTGTTTCCGTGACCTTTAGCCCCGCCTGGGCGACCATCGCTCTGGTGAATTCAGGGAAGAAGATCTTGAATTCTTCGCTGAACTTAATGTAGCGGGGGCTTTTGAAGACGCCGGGATGCACGATAAACGGAACATTTTGTTTGCCGATCATTGCCGCGAGTTTCTCCATACCGCCTGTATGGTCAATGTGCCCGTGGGAGAGAACGGCCGCTTCCACCTGAGTCATATCGACATCCAGGGTTGCGGCGTTGCGGGCGGCGCCGTCTGCGGAAAAACCGAAGTCAAACAGCAATGTCCTGGTCTGGTCGCCGGTTGTTGTCTTGACAATGGCCGAAAATCCGTGCTCCGCACCGATGGATACTTTCATCTGACCGTCTTTGATGGGCATCGCCCGGGTGACGACAGCGTTGTTGTCCATAGCGGTAATATCAATGTAGTTGTCCTGCAGGGTTAGTATCTCTACTTTGTCCACGGTCTTCAATGTTGCTTTTTCCATGCTGTCAATTCTCCTTCTAGTTGGGTAATCGCAGATTTTATGCCGACAGGCAATGTGTCGGCGGAAAAATCGGTGCATCTGGTTTTTGTCAGTGCCGATCGACGCAGAACAGGCTAGCTTGCCGTTGCGCTGTTCGTACTTATGCTAAGACGCAAAATGTCTGACTTTCATATCTGAACCTTAAGTTCCGGTATTAGCCTGTATGGCAGGCGTGTTCATGTTCGACGCAGGCAATTCCGTTATCGGCTAGCTTTCCGGCAAGCCATTGCTGAGTAACTGTTTTCACATCTCCTGCGCAGCCTCGCAAAACATCGATGCCCTGACTGTTCAATACATTTACCGCTCCCTGACCCATATTGCCCGCGAGCAGTAACTTAACGCCCTGCTCGGCCAGTGTTCCGGCGATATTCGATTTACAGCCACATCCGGCCGGAGAAGTGATCTTCTCTTCCGCTATGATTTCCTTTTTATCATTGATAGTGAATACCGTAAAATATTCACAATGCCCGAAATGGGCGTCGATTTGATTCTGGCGCGATGGCAATGCAATTTTCATAACTTACTCCTTTTAATATATTCAAGATGATTTATTGATTTTCTGGCAGTAAGGACATATTTCTTCCTGCGTTAATTCTCCTCGGCGGCCGAATGCCTTGCGGCATTCAGGACACTCTGAGTGTTTTGTTTCTCCAACAGAAACGTCTCCGCCTTCAATTTTCAGCGCCTTGCCATGAATCAGAACGTCGGCAATCTTTTTATGGGCTGATTCGATGATTCTGCCGAATGTCTGCCGAGATATACCCATTTTTACTGCTGCTTGTTCCTGGTATAAGCCCTCGAAATCGGCCAAGCGGATGGCTTCGTATTCATCAAGAGAAAGCACGACTTCATCTAGTTGTGAAGAAGGTATTCCTCTAGGCTTAAAATAATTTTTATCCGGTACACAACCTACATGCCGGCAACATTTTGGTCTGGGCATTACCGTTGATCTCCTTATGCATCATTATAGGCATATGCTCATAATAAGTCAAGCCAGAAATTAAACCGGATTAGAGAAGAGATATTGCCTTGATTGAGCAATGAATGAAGTTTTCAGCCGAGCGCTGCAGAAGATAATTGTCGTGTTAAAATTGTGGGAAAATCAGCCGGCAAAATAAAAAAGAAACTGACTGGTAAAAATAAAACCTGCTTAGTGTCGCCTTTCGTTAAGCCGGCGGAATGAGAGAAAATTGGAGCTCCACGCGCCGGTTTTTCAGCCGGTCGGCATCGGTGTTGTTGGAGTACAGCGGCTTATATTCACCGAATCCCCTGGTAGAAATATTTGCGGGATTAACGCCCAGCGAGACGAGTGATTTGGCAACCTGTGTTGCCCGATCGGCCGAAAGCTCCCAATTGGAGGGGTAATGCCGGTTGGCAATAGGTCGGTCGTCGGTATGACCCTGTATTTCCACGGACAGATGAGGATGGTTCTGAATGAAAAAAGCAACTTGTTCCAACTTGGGCCAGACGGAAGATTTAAGTTGAGCTTGACCGGAATCAAAACTGATTTGTTCCGGCAGCGTCAAGACAACATGCTGAGAATGACGCGCAACAGTGATTCCCTGCAGACCTGAATTGGCTCCAATTATCCGCAAAAGGTCAGACTCCAATGCGGCCGTTGTATCTTTTACGGCGGGGCTGGACGATATCTGCTGGATTACCGGCTGCTCCTTTGCGGCAATAACCGGCAAAGCCTTTTCCGTTTGCAGGGCAGGAGTTAATACGGCGTTGCCTTGTTGTTTGAGCGCTATCCCAAAAAGGAGTACAAAAAAAATCAACAGCAATAAGAGCAAGTCGCTCAGAGTCAGAAACCAGATTTCATTTCCCGAGTCCGCCGGAGCAGATTTCGCAAGCGAGCGCAGTGGGCGGGTTGCCTTTTTCAGAGGTAATTGCCTGGAATGATTATCAGCAGGCTGGGGAATATTGGAAGAATTATTCATATATCAACCTTTTCCCAGCCCCTGACCCTGGCTTGCCTCCATAGGCACGGCAATCCTGATTTGCGGGGGGTAGGATTTAATTTGAATACCGGCCAGAGTAGACATTTTATACTGGATGGCCTGGGGGTGTTCGTTGTCATAAATATCGAGGATTGCTTCCTGAATAATATCCATCCGCAGCAAATCCTGATCCATGAATTCCCGCAGCTTGTTGGACAAGGGAACAAAGCAGACATTGGCCAGAACTACTCCGTAAAAAGTGCTCAGCAATGCAATAGCCATGTATCCCATTAAGCTTTGCGGATTACTGATTTGCTCATAAACGCGGATTAGATTAACAATAGTTCCGGCAAGCCCCATGGCCGGAGCAAGGCGGGCCATGCTGGAAAGGATTTTATGAGCCGTCTCATAACGGCTGCAATGCAACAGGGCTTCTTTGTGCAAAATCTGCTCTATATTATCTCGGGTGAAGCGGTAGGCAATCAATTCAATGCCTGTTTTTATCAGTCCGGGGGGAAGTTTCAGTCCCTCCTGCTCCAGCAGGCGGATGTCGTTTTTTTTGTTGATCCGGGCCAGGTGAACGATCGTCTGAATGGACCAATCGATTTCCTTGCGGCTGGAAAATGACTTTTTGAGAAAATCGATTGTCATAATCATTTTGCTGAGGGGATAAGCAAGCAGCGTTGCACAAAAGGTTCCTCCCAGAACAATCATCAGGGCATTGAGATTGGAGGCAACTCCCAACTCTTTCACTCCGAGATTAAACGCTAACAGAAAAATGACTATCAAGAGAAGTAAAGATGCTATTGTTTGGCCAATCATTGCCCGCTCCTTGCCAATAGATTATATAATGAAAATTAGTAATGCGGGAAGTGTGCCAGAGAAAAATTAGCTTAATGATTTTGTTAACTATCTAATAAGTGAAGAGATTGTGCTGAATTTGTCTGGGGGATGCATCTGTCTGGGTATGCTGCTGGAAATATTTTCCAGGCATTTTTTTCCCAGATATAACAATTTCCGCTAAGTGTTGCTACCTTTTTACAAAATCCCTGTCACACTCTTAGAGAAAAATTGTATAAGTAGTATAAGAAAGAAATGAAATTACTATTATAAAGAGTTGAAAAGGCATGCACAATCCATTTCTAGAAAAGATCGAAGAGCACGAAAGCGATGTAGATTTTATTAAACTGGCGCTGGAAGGCGATGCTGCCGCACTGGAGTCGCTTATCCTGCGGCATCAATCCTGGATTTTCAATATCGCCCTGAATATGACCGGAAACATTCAACGTGCGGAAGATGTAACGCAAGAGATTCTGATTAAAACCATTGCCAAACTTTCGACGTACGATGAGCAAAAGGCGGCGTTTCGTACGTGGTTATACCGGATTGTTGCCAATCATGTCATCAACATGAAGGAAAGTAAAAAAGAGCAGTTCTTTGCCGCACACGCAGAAAACTTTGATTTTGGCGCCTACATACTCAATCTGCCCGATACAAAAAAGCTTGCCCCGATTCATGATAGAGAAATTCTCGATGAAACCAAGAACTACTGCACGTTATGCATACTGCTTTGTCTGACTCGAATGGAGCGGATGGTGCTGATTCTGGGTGCAATCTTTGATGTTCCCGACCGCATCGGTGCGGAAATCTGCGATATTTCGCGGGCGAACTTTCGTAAAATATTGTCTCGGTCGCGCCAGAAAGTTACCGCTTATTTTCAGGATAATTGCAGCCTTTTTGATGAACACAATCCATGCAGGTGTAGCGAGCAGGTGAGCTACCTGATACAATTGGGCATGATAAAGCCTGATGATATGAACATTAAACACGATTCCATCGGAACAATACGAGCTGCTGTGGGAAAAACCATCTCCGAGATAGAAAATTCATATTCCGAATTACTTGAACTCTATCAGGAGCAGCCGTTTTTTAAGGGGCCGGATATGGTTGGCCGGCTTAGAGACTTATTACAAAAAAACAACATCAATGAAATTCTTAGTGAAACTCCAATTTCAAAAGTGCAACGCAATGCAATTGGCAAGCTGAATCATCCCGCAAAGCGGGATTGGAAAAAGAGGAGGGATAAAAATGAATAATCAGGATTTGGCTCTTATCAAGAAGAATGCTGAAGAATTCTGCGGTCTGTGGCTGCCGGCGTGGACGGGAAACAAGCCGGAAAAACTAATAACCTTTTATGATCACAACGCTTACTATTCCGATCCCACTATTCCCAAAGGGCTAAAAGGGCACGATAAAATATTGCCCTATTTCCGGAAACTGCTGGAGAATAATCAGAACTGGCGCTGGACACTTCAGGAAATATTTCCCGGCGAGAAGGGCTTTACGCTTAAATGGAAAGCCGTCATTCCCGTTAGAGATACGGAGATAATTGAATACGGGATGGACATCGTTGAATTGATCGATAATAAGATTACTCGGAATGAAGTCTATTTCGATACGCTGAATTTAATTACCGCAATTCGCAACAGATAGCTAAACTGCCCCGCAAAGCGGGAAGACAAAAACAGGAGGATAGATAAATGGTAAATCGGGAATTGCTTGCCCCATGCGGTCTTTATTGCGGCGTTTGCGGCATATATTGTGCCTCAGAGAGCGGCGATGAGGCTTTAAAAGAAAAACTGGCCCGAGCCTATGGTGACACACCGGACAAAATTAAATGCAAGGGCTGCCGTTCTGCTTCTCCTTACTGGTATTGCGCGGTTTGTGGCATTAAAAGTTGCGTCATGGAAAAGGGCTATGTCGGCTGTCATCAATGCGAAGGTTTTCCCTGCGATAAAATCAATAATTACCCAATACCTGAGGCCAAGACTAATATTCTGCGCACCATTCCGCTCTGGAAGGAATTGGGAACGGAGGCGTTTGTCAAGGCCGAAGAAAAACTTTTTAGTTGTAACAGTTGCGGCACTATGCTTTTCCGCGGTGCCCGAAAATGCCGCCAGTGCGGCACACTGAAGGGGTAAAATATAAGTAATGCCTGAAGGATGTTGTAAAAAAATCTAATTTGGGCGCAAAATTTGCCCCGGTACATAACCTGAAGATCATGAGTGCCGGGGCTTGGCTTTGTCTACACATGCTAAAAGAATTTAGTTCTAGGGTATAGAAGAAAAAACGCTTTAAAGAAAAATTGTTCGCGAAATTTAGTAAAAGTAGATCCCGTTTTTCATCTTAAGTCACCGTTCCAAGGTGACTATTCTCAACTATTCAGTTTTCTCACTTCTTGTATCAAAAATATATTGACATAATTTTTTTACATGATAGATTAAAGTATAACTTCAATCTTTAATCAAGGACACCAATGAAACTAAAAATCAGCAACATATCAAAACAAAGCGGCGTTCCTGCATCCACTATTCGATACTATGTACGGGAAGAGCTTCTTCCCGCGCCGGAAAAAATTAACAAGAAGATGTCCCATTACGACGAAGCCTGCGTCGAGAGGCTCAAGGTCATTCAGTATCTTCAGGAAACAAGATACTTTCCCCTGTACCTCATTAAGAATATTCTGCGCCGGCTGGATGAGGGGCTGAGCCTGCAGGAAGCCGAAGCTGTGGAAAATGCCGTCTTCCGGCCCGTTAACAGTGGCCAGAAGAATCTTGTAGACAGAAATACCCTGCTTGCCGAATCGGGATTAACCGAGGCGGAACTGAAGCAGGCGGAAAAAGTCGGCATTTTGATTCCCTTTGTCAATGAAGGAGGAAAATCCCTTTATAATGAAGACGATGTCCGCCTTGGCCGGGATGTCCTTAAAAGGATTGTCGATTACGGTCTAAGCCTTAAGGAGCTGGCCTTTTACGTTGATCTGGGCAAGGCCATCATGGAAAAGGAAATGGATCTCCGCCGGAAAATCGTTTCCGATAAAACAGTTAAGGAAAACGTCCAGATCACAGTGGAGCTCTCCACGGCTGGTGATTTTCTGCGCGAATACATTATGCGGAGGCTCTTCAGGCAGCAGGTCCAGGATAATATTCAGAAAAGCCTCAACAAACAGAAAAAAGGGGCTTCCAAACGCCCCAAGAACAATAAACAACAGGAGGAATAAGATGTTCAAGACAGCGATTACAGAAATGTTCGGTGTGAAGTATCCCATTATCTGCGGGGCAATGATGTGGCTGTGCAAGCCGCAATTCTGCGCCGCTATTTCCAATGCCGGAGGCATGGGGAACCTGACTGCGGGCAACTACGAAACGGATGACGCCTTCCGTGCCGCCATCCGGGAAACACGAAAACTGACGGACAAGCCGTTTATGGTTAATATCACAATGCTGCCGTCCGTCCGGATTACGGCCGATCACCATAAGATGTACATCCGCGTTTGTGCCGAGGAAAAGGTTGATGGTATTGAGTTTTCCGGCACGCCTGCCGACAAGGCCGCCGGGATGGAGTACATCGAAATGCTCAAGAAAGCGGGCGTAAAGATATTCCATAAGGTGGGCTCGGTGCGCCACGCCGTTCATGCGGAAAAAGTCGGCTACGACGGTATTTACGCTGCGGGAATTGAAGAAGGCGGACATCCTCTCAACGATGATGTGACCACAATGGTTCTGACACCCCGCATTGCGGCGAGCGTGAAGATTCCCGTGGTGACTGTGGGAGGCGTAGCCGATGGAAGGACGCTGGCGGCGGCTCTTGCGCTGGGAGCATCGGGCGTTATGATGGCCAGTCGTTTCGTGGCGACCAAGGAATGCGATGTCCATGAGAATATCAAACAGGAGCTTGTCCGGCGCCAGGAATACGAAACGGTGCTGTACGGCAAATCCATCGGTCTTCAGGGTCGGGGATTAAAGACCAAGGTCCTCGAGGAAGTACTTGCCATCGAAGAACGGGGCGGTGCTTTTGAAGAGCTGATTCCTCTGCTGGCGGGTCAGAAAGTCAAGGAGGCGTGGGAAACGGGCAAGGTCGATTATGCTCCGCTGATGGTTGGCCAGTCCATCGGACTCATCAACGATGTGCCGACCTGTAAGGAGCTGCTCGACCGGATGGCCGCCCAAGCCCGCGAACAACTGCAAAAGGCCCTCCAGGCCTGCGGATGATCCTCTTCTCAGAAAATAAATAACCGGCAAGGAGTATATATGAAGACACGTATTACAGAGATGTTTGGTATTGAGTATCCCATTGTTCTTTCCGGCATGAGCTGGATCAGTGTTCCCAAGATGGTCGCGGCGGTATCGAACGCCGGTGGTCTGGGCATACTGGCCACCGGCCCGTTCAGCATTGAGCAGACGCGGGAGGCCATCAGGGAGATAAAGACGTTGACGAAAAAACCATTTGGGGCAAATGCATCGCTTATGTTTCCCGGGGCTGCGGATAATGCCAGGGTTCTGCTGGAGGAAAAAGTTCCGGTAATTAATTTTGCACTGGGCAAGGGCGACTGGTTGGTGCGGGAAGCCCATAAATATGGAGGAAAGGTGGTGGCGACGGTTGTTAATCTTCGTCACGCGAAGCGGGCCGAGGAATATGGTTGCGATGCCGTCATTGCCACGGGAAACGAGGCTGCCGCGCACGGAGAGGATGTTACATCCCTGGTGCTGATCCCCCACCTGGCGGAGAATCTGAAAATTCCCGTGATCGCCGCCGGAGGGTTCGCCGACGGCAGGGGTGTTGCAGCGGCTCTTGCGCTGGGGGCGGAAGGTGTCGCCATGGGAACCCGCCTTATGACGACGAAGGAGAGCCCTCTTCATGTTAATTACAAGAAGCTATCCATTGAGAAAGAGGTATACGACACCCTCTTTTCAAAGCGCGTCGATGGGATTTTTTGCCGCGTGATGAAAACCGATGCCGCGCAGAAGGCCATTGACCGGGGGCTGAATCTTCCGGCGGCGTTTTTCAATGCCATAGAGATTTCCCGGCAGCTCAAGATGCCTTTCTTCAAGCTTTTTATCGGCGTTTTGTTATCCGGGTGGTCGAATGCCCGGCAGCTTGCCTTTCTCGCGGCTGCCTTTGAGAAATTTCAATCGGCTACGGAAAATGGAGACAACAATAAGGGCGTTCTTCCCGTCGGTCAGGTCCAGGGGCTGATCCATGACGAACCAACAGTCGCGGAACTCTTCGCACGCATTGTCCAGGAAACCAAGGTGGCGCAGGCCAGGCTTTCCAATGCCCTGGCATAAAAAAGAAGACGATCTTCTGCTGATATGGGTATTCGCTCTAAATTGCGGAGGGGATCAGGCCTTTCGGCCAACTCAACCGCTGCAGCCATCGCCACCATCTATTCTTTGGGGTGACTAGATGGATGCGGCCATGGATGGAAAGGTTATAAGTTCTTGTCAGAACTGAAGACGATTTTCCCGCCGACGATGGTCATCAGGACAGGAATATCGCTGATTTTGTGAGGATCGATGGTCAGAATATTCTCGCCAAGCACTACTAAGTCAGCCAGTTTGCCGGGTTCGATGGAACCTTTGATGTCCTCCTGATGATCCTGATAGGCACCGTTGATGGTGTACTGCCGGATGGCCTCTTTGATTGGAATCCTCTGATGCGGGCCAAATAATTTGCCTGACGCCGACTCTCTCAGGAGACAGTTTCCTATCCCCTGTTTCCAGTTCGGGACAACTATTGGTGCATCTGAACTCTGGGTCACCCGGATGCCGGCTTTGTTAAAATCACCCAGCGGCCACTGATTGGCGGATTTTTCAGCTCCCACAACGTTGCCCATGAAATCAATAATTGCCGACATAATCTGGATCTGGGTACTTACGCCAATGTCATATTTCGCCATTCTCTGCAAATCAGCCGGTTTCACAAAATCGGCGTGGATCACATAATGCCGGGCATCCCAGGGGTCTTCCTGCAGTGCCTTGACAAATCCATCGACACAGGCGCTGACAGCCCGATCACCACAGGCATGAACGCCGATCTGCATCCGTTTTTTATTCAGAAACCGGATCATCTCCATCAGTTCATCATACTGCTGCTGTTCTATATCCCCTTTGACCACCAGACTGCCGGTGCCGCCTCCCACATACTTATCAAACATCCAGGCGGTTTTTGATGGAGGAATGCCATCGGCAAATGTCTTGGCGCCAGCCACTCTCAACCAGTTATCTCCAAAGCCGGTACTTAAGCCTACTGCGGCAAAGGCTTTTTCAAAATCAGCTTTGCTGGCAGCCGTCCCATTAGCGCTCCAGTTCAACAGAAGGTTTACACGGACAGTCCACTTGCCCTCTTTAAACGTTGTTCGATAGAAATCACTATACAGACTCCAGAGCTCCGGGGAGACACTGGGATCAGTGATGCTGGTAACTCCCATGGCTGTCATTTCTCGCATGGCAACGGCCAGCGCTTCAATCTGTTGATCCTTTGATTGAGGAGGAATCAGGGACCTAACCAGAGGCTGTGCGTTTTCCTTGAAAAATCCAGTCGGCTCGCCTGTTTTAGAATCACGGACAATTTCTCCTCCGGTTGGATCAGGAGTATTTATGGTGACCTTTGCCAATTCCAGTGCTTTGCTGTTGCACCACGTGTTATGACCGGAGAAATTTACCAGACAGATCGGGTTGTCGGGAGTTTGCTTGTCAATATCCCAGCGGGTGGGATATCTGACGCCGGGATTTTCCAAACACTCTTTCAGATATCCTTCATTCCAACCGGAACCGCTGATCCACTCTCCGGGTTTTATCTCTTTGGCGCGTTTTCCCACCATCACCGCAATCTCGGCAATCGATTTTACGCTGGCTGAACTGACATCCAGAGACACCGGGGGTCTGGAAAGACCGAACGACTGAAAATGAGTGTGCGTGTCATTGATGCCGGGAAGCACAGTTTTCCCCTTCAAATCGATGACTCTGGTTTTACTGCCAGCCATCTTTTGGATGTCCTGGCTCTTGCCGACGGCAATGATTATCTCATTCTTGAACGCGACGGCTTGTTGAAGCGAAAAATCCCTGTCCACAGTGACAATGTTGCCATTAATCAATATCAAATCGGGTGCCAGTGCTTCCAACGCTTTGGGAACAGCTGCATACGAAATAGACGCCAACAGAAGAAACAGGCTCAATAGAATCAGCTTCCATAACCCTTTAAAAAATCTCGACAAACGCATGGCATTCTCCTTTTTTAGGGGTGAAGGTTTTCCTATTAAACTGAAATACTTGTTGATAGGATGGACTAAGAGGACATCACCATAGTCAAAGCCCCTAATGAAGTCAAACAATAGTTTGTTTTAAAATATTTGATAAGAACTTCCTTGTAGAGAAAAACTTCAGGGATTCCCCGGCAAAGTGGCTGAGGGCGTCAAGGAAATGATTGCCGATGCCGACGCCTACCATGCGTAGCGCATCCCCAGGGACACCCCCTGCTCTTTGCCATCATTGGTGAGGTTGGCATCATAGGTCAGGAAAAATCCAGTCCCTTTTTTTGCTTCCCAGGTCAGTCCAAATCCGAGAACAGCACTGTCCCGGGACGGCTTGTCTCCCGCGACGGTGAAGGTGGAGGCGGGAGAGCCGGCAAGAGAGGCATTGACGGCGTAGTCGTCATTCGTAAACTCATGCAGCCATCGGGCCCTAAGCTCCGGGGTGATAGCGCCGGCGGCTGTCTGGTATTCCTTCCTCAGCCTGACCCCCAGGGAGCCGATCAGGGATGAGGCATGGTCTTTGTCCCCAGCGAGGTTGAGGCCCCCGGCATTGGTTTCCGTGAAGGCGTCCCGGGAGAGGTAGCTTGCCTGCAGGGACGCCAGGGGAATGATGCTTACGGCATTGATCCGGATGCCGTAGCCTGCTTCGGCATATCCGCTCAGGGTATGACCGGCGTAGAGCGCACTGGCGGTCCTGTTGATATCTCCAAAGACGATGTTTCGGGTCGTGTCGTAGCGGTTATACCCATAGGCGATAAGGCTGTTCAAATACCAGGGGTCACTCCGATATGCCCCGTAGAGGGAGCCCTGGTAGCTTGCCACCCTCCCGGAATCGGGGAGGTCCTTCATGGTGGCCTTAGTGGATGAGTAGCCTGTGGATGCGCCAAGCAGCATGGTGTCGCTGACCTTCCTGTCGAAGCCGATGGTTATTCCTCCGTTCCGGTAATCGTATTTCGAGGAGACATCGTTCCCCTTTCTCTCCCCCAGGCTCCCGTATCCCCTCGTCCAGAAACCCCAGGATGGCTTCTCATCGATTCTTATGTTGCCCAAGGCGCTCAGGAGAGCATTCCCGGCATCGCTTCCCACATCGGTACGGAAAGCAAGCAGGGAGCCTCCTGCATAGGTTGGGGAAGGAACACCCGTGATGAAGTCCCCCATCCTGCCGGTCAATGTGCCCAGATAGCGGTTAAAAGAAGAGAAGGCTGCCTCTGTAAGGGCCAGATGGGAAAGACCGCCCATCTGGTCATAGGCGCCCCGCGCCCCGGCGGCGGAAAGATCGTAGAGGTTATCAATGACGGTAAGCATATCCCCCGTCGCTCCTGATGACGCACGATCTAAAGCGGAGGCGACGGCATACTGGTTGGGGGTGAGGGCCACATCGGCAAAGTTTTTGGAATTCCGGGTAAGGAGTAGATAAACATTTGTCGGATCGTAGCTCAGAGAAGCGGTCATGAAGGCGAAATTACTCGTGACATTCGCAAAGGTCCCCGTTACGCTTCCGGCGGTAAGGATGGTATAGCTGGTGACCGAGGAATTGACATAGTTACCTGACACGGACAGGACCGACACGGTACCCCCGTTTATGGTGGCAGTCCCTGTAACCACGAGTTTGTCGGACTGAACTGCCGGGTTGATATCCACCGCATAGATCGCACCGGCATTGTGGGTGTAATTACCGGTAATCGTCATGGTCCCGATGGAGTTACCCGGGGCGATGGTGCCGCTGTTGGTAATATTGCCGATAATGGCGCCGACACCCATGAGGGTTCCGTTATTAGTGAAAGAGCCGCTGTTGGTAAAAGTGCCGTTGTTGGTCAGGATGCCGTAATTGGTCAGCGTACCGCTGGCGGCATTGGTTATGGTTCCGGTGTTCGTCAGTAAAGCCCCGGCGGCGTTGGTCAGGGTGGCGCCGGATTTATTTTTCAGGGTGGCGCCGGCTTGGTTGACCAGGGTGCCGTAATTGTTCAGCGTACCGCCGTCAGTATTTGTTAGGGTTCCGGCGTTCGTCAGTAAAGCCCCGACGCTGTTGGTCAGTGTGCTGGCGTTGCGCAGGTCGGCGCCGACTTTGTTGGTCAGCGTGCCGCCATTGATGAGCGTGGCGTAGTTAACCAGCCAGTTACTGTTAGTCAGCGTGCCATTGTTTGTCAGGGTGGCCCCCTCGTCGTTGCCCAACACGCCGTCGTTGGTCAAGGTGCCGGAGTTGGTCAGGAACGCGCCACCTTGATTGGTCAACTGGGAGCCGGCAAAGATGATCAAGGTGCCGGTGTTGATCAGGGTGCCGCCATCGTCGTTGATCAGCCAGTCTTTAGTATTGAAGGTGCCGGTGTTGATCAGGGTGCCGCCACAGTTGTCCATTTGGCTGTTGTTGGTCAGCGTACCGCTGTTGGTCAGGGTGCCGGAGTTGGTCAGCGAGTTGGAGTTGGTTAACGTTCCCGAATTAGTCAGCGTGGCACCCAAGTTGTTGTCCAGCGCACCGACGGAGCTTACATCCAAGGTGCCTCTATTGGTAAAATCCTCATTGTTCCAGTCATCCTCCGAAACGGTGATTGTAGCGCCGACGGGATTCGGATTTGGTGTTATCTGCTGGTCGGCATGCACGGGAAGTGTTAAAGATAAGAATATCAGGATGATGATCAGTATCTTCCCGGGAGAAAAATGCATCTGTCCTGCATTTGTTTTCCTTTTTTTATTCAGAACGATAAGGCGACTGCTGGCTGATGAAATCACATTCTTCCTTGAAAAGATATTTGTTGGTCGAGATCGGCGGCGTTTTTAAATTATTAACTTTAAGCCGGAAGATCAAATTGGCTCATCACCAACGCCTGCGGCGGGATAATTATACTTGCAAATTTCAGGTCACTTCGCTTCTGAAATTTGAGCCTCATCAAAAACTTTATTGACAATATCAACATAATTATCCCGGTGATGAGTTTTGTTAATTTTCTTGCGTATTTTTTCCCCGTTGGCAAAAAAGTTTCCCATATAAGTCCAGATTTCCTTCATTTTATTGGTAATATGCGCGGGGCCGGACAAAATTTGCGAATATTCAGCAAATAATTGATCATGGAAAGCCCTCATAATTTTAATTTTTTCGTCATAAGCCTTTTCCGTTTGAAATTTAATTTCTTCTGCGAGAAAGGGGTTCCCCAGCAGGCCCCTGCCAATCATCCACCGCTCGATTGATCCAAACCTTTTCACCAGCATCTCCAGTTTCTGAGCAGAATCGATGTCCCCGTTATAGACGACCCGGTGTTTCGAGAGATTAAGGCACTGCTCGAACATATCGAGGTCAACATGACCTTCATACATTTGCCCGCCGGTTCGCGGATGGATGATCAGTTCCTCTACTGGATATTGATTGAAAATCGGGATAAGCTGTAGTACCTCATCCGGATAGGTTAACCCTATCCGGAGCTTGATTGATAATTTCGGTTTCAGGGACGCCATGGTTTTTGCCAGAAAAGATTCAACCCTGTCAGGATAACAAAGTATGCCTGCCCCCCGACCCTTCCTCACAACCATCGGGAAAGGACAGCCGATATTCCAGTTTACCGTGTCGCAGCCAATGTTGTATAATGTATTGGCAAGCCTGGTGAAATCATCGGGATTGGAGCTCATTATCTGCGGTATCGTCGGAATACCGGTATTTTTGTCGGGATGCAAATCGCGCAGCAGGTTATTTTCCGGTTTCATTTTCTTTACGGAGGAGATAAAAGGCGCAATAGCAAGGTCAACTCCCTTAAAATAAACGGGGAAAAGAGTGCGATAAATCCTGTCGGTTGTTCCCTGGATTGGTGCAAGGTAAATCATTGATTGTGTCTAAATCCTTTGGTTGTTGTGGAGTTAATGTTGACGGTTCTCTTTAATTCTATTTAATTAAAATAGCCAGACCAAAACGAAAATTTTTAAAACAATATTTAGAGGCCATTCATGAAACTGCTAATCCGTGGTGGAAGCATTGCCGCCGGTTTCGGTGTAATAAAAAGTTATGCTGATATTCTGTCAGAATCACTTTCGGAAAGAGGGGTCGAGGTAATTAACAGATCAAGATACCGGGAGACCAGTTTTGATGGGATAGGTACATTTGGCGAGGATATTGATGAATTTCGGCCCGATGCGCTTCTTGTCCAATTCGGTGTTGATGATGCTTTCGGGTATGTCTACCGCTCGGAATTTCAGGAAAATATCGTGCAGATGGTCAGGCGGGCGCGCCTCCGCTTCCCTCCGGTCATCTTCCTGGCTACTTCCCACACCTTCGATGATCAACACGATATGGATGCCGTAAATATCTTTTACAGGTCTTTGAAGATTGTGGCCACCGAGCTTGGTTGTGAATTGATTACGGTACACAGCTACTGGGCTGCCTATCTTGCGGAGCATAAGCTGGACAGTAAGGATTTGGTTCTGTCCGATTGCAGGTATCCCAATGAGCGCGGGCATCAGGTTATTGCAGCGGCAATGCGGAAGTGGTTAGATAAAATCTTTGACCCTCGTCAATAACTGGTGTCTCACTGATAAGATCCGATCTGCTTCGATGTGAGGAATATTTATACGCTCTGCCATAATTTAAGAATGGAAATTTCTGCTAATATAAACTATTCTATATCCCGATATATTAGTAATTTTATGAGACAAGGTGCATTATCATGAGCAGGTACTGGAGTAAAACGATAAAGAATATAAAACCCTATACCCCGGGGGAACAACCGAAGGACCGAAAATTCATTAAACTGAATACAAATGAGAATCCTTATCCGCCTTCTGCCCGGGCGATTGAGGCAATTAAGAATGCGGCCGATGAATCTTTACGGCTTTATCCTGATCCGATGGGAGAGGAACTCCGGGTAACAATTGCCGAATACTACCGGCTCCGGAAGGACAATGTTTTTATTGGCAACGGTTCCGACGAGTTGCTGGCTTTTTCCTTTCCGGCTTTTTTTGAGCCTTCGGGTAGTCCCGTGCTTTTTGCTGATGTCACGTACAGCTTTTATCCCGTTTACGCCGCCTTGTTCAATACCAACTACCGGCTTATTCCTGTGGATGAAGAATTTAATATTCCCGAGGAAGGATACTATCAGGACAATGGCGGAATTATAATTGCCAATCCCAATGCGCCCAGCGGAAAAGGCGTTTCCCGGGAAACAATTGCAGCAATCCTTAAACACAACGAAAGCAGTGTGGTTATCATTGATGAAGCGTATGTGGACTTCGACGGCCAATCGGCGGTAGCGCTGATTAACGATTATCCCAATTTGCTGGTTATTAAAACTCTGTCCAAATCGCATTCACTGGCGGGACTGCGCGTAGGATATGCATTGGGCAGCGAGGAACTGATCGAAGGATTAATCCGGGTGAAAGATTCGATTAACTCTTATACGGTTGATCGTCTGGCCCTGGTCGGAGCCCGAGAAGCAATTAAAGATGATGTTTATTTTCAGGAAACGCGATCGAAAATTATCAAGACCCGTGAACGGGTAACCGCAAGACTTTGGGAAATGGGTTTTAAGGTGATTCCTTCACAGGCAAATTTCATCTTTGTCAGCTCTGGGCAATATACGGGAAGTGTACTGTTTCAACAATTGAGAGAAAATGGCATTCTTGTCCGGTATTTCAATAAACCTAAGATTGATAACTTTATCCGGGTTTCTATTGGAACCGATAAGGAAATGGACTCATTCCTGGAAGTAATGAAGGCTATGGCAGAGGCATGAGTCGGCAATCCCATATGCCGGCGCGCCCGGCAATTCCTTGCCTTTTGGACTCAGCTTTTTTCATCCCCCGGCAGATCTTTGTCTTCGAGAACAAAACGGATATTCAGCACCAGATCCGGGCGCAAGGAGTTAAATACCGAGCAATACTTATTGCGGGATAAAGCAATGGCGCGCTCTACTTTTGCCGGGTCCATGTTTTTTCCCGCAATATGCATGACCATCTCCACCGTTTTGTAATATTGCGGCGGCTGTTCGTTCCTCTCTCCTTTTGTTTCGATCCGGAAACTCGCAATTTTCAGCCGCATCTTCGTCAGAATCGTCATGATGTCGATTCCCATGCAGCCGGCCAGACTCAAAAGAAGGGACTCCGTCGGTTTGCATCCCCACTGGGCATTGGCATCGAATTCAATTTCGTAGCCCTGCGGTGTGGAGCCGGTGAAAACAAGATCGCGTTCCCAGACGAGGTTCGTCGACACTACCGGGTTAATGTTTTGTTTATAACTCGACAGCGACTCGTTCAGACCGTCCTGGTTGTTTTCGGCCATAATAATTGTCTCCTTTTAGTGCCAATTCAGAAAATGGTTATATTTTTAAGCATAGAAAAAAAGCATGATGTCAGGATCAGGTCTTAATATATCTTTCAGGAAAAAGTCAATTCTATCTCACCTGAACATTTTCCTGTTGTGTGCATCAGACATTTATCGACTTTGGGTATTGTCTGGTATTTAATGCCGAGACATTCCAGCCAGCATTCGATCCGGTAGATAACGCCGCATTCATACTGATCAATTGCGCCTAATCGTTTCATCCCTTTATAGGCGAAACATTGCCCGGGTGCAAATTCCCAATGCAGCATGTTTTCTCGGGGGAAGCTCATGGTGGCATTCATGAAGGGCGGTATAAACAATGTCTGGGCAATTGTAAAGTATTCTTGAAATTCCTGAAAGCTTTCCACCTTTTCTTTTTGATAGCCTATGGTTTTTTTTGTTCGCTCAATTTCAAAGGGCGCCAGTCCCTTAATCGCTGATTTGTTAAGTATGTTGGTCTGCTCAATGCCGAAATTGCTCAGACAGCTGAAAAACCACATGCCGTCATGGGTCATCCAGCATCTATTCTCCAGGTCAATCACCTCTTCTTTTGTAATCTCTCGAAGGGATTTCATCAGAGTATCTCCTTTCGTCCATACTTTTATAATATTTGAAAAAAGTTAATTCTCTAAGAATGGAGTATAAAAAGAGGGCATCGGCAAGTCAAGATAATTAACGCAAACCCTTCCTGTCTTGCCCCTCTCATTTTTCCATTCTACTGCTCTTCAGGACCGAAAAAATCGTCGGCGCCGACTCTGCCGGAAGGATTGACTCCGATATTGGTTTGTGCAATAAAGAATTACATCATTATTCTATTTGGCAAGGAGATAGGCAGCCTCTGAAGGCTGTATTATAAGGTAAGGAGAAAAACGAGATGCATTTGACAACGGAGCAATTATTTGAACTTTCCCGTTTAGCTCTTGTCCGGCTGGACGGAGCCTGGTTTCTGGCCCTGGCGGAAAAAATGGGCAAAGACGCCGCATGGGATGTTGACGTGGCGGCGTGGAAACGTTTTTCCTATGTCATTGGAAAAATGATGAAGGAGAAGTTTTTGCCTGACCCGGTATGGCCTGGGAGTTTTCTGGATGCCCTCGAGATTTTCAGTACGGTCATGAAGATTGAGGGAAGAAGCGTCACCGTCGCCGGCGATACAATCACCATTCAGGTTACAGACTGTGAAACGCAGAAAGCAATCGCCAAAGCCGGTGTTGCCGATTGCGGCATTGCGACAGTGGAAACATATCAGGGCCTGGCTCGCGGCCTGTTCGGGAACGATTTTCGGTTGACCGTGTCCCACACAAAGAATCTCAATCGCGGTGACACTTATTGCGAGGTTGTGATAAGCCGTACGGCGGCATAATTTTTAATCATTAGCTTTGTTGTGACGGTACTCATCAGGGGGGACTTATGCAAGTATATTTCTGGGGCGCCCGGGGTTCGTTACCCGCTTCCATAACTTCTGCGATGATCGAAACAAAAATATTCCAGGCTTTGCAGGTGGCGCAATCTTTCTCTCTTCCTACAGACGAAGCGATAAAGACATTCATTCATAACGAACTGCCTTTTGCCGGCAGAGGGAGCTACGGAGGCAATACCTCCTGTGTCGAAATCCGCGGCTTGTCAGAGCATGTTCTCTGCGATGCGGGAACAGGGTTGAGAGATTTCGGCAACCATTTTTTAAGAACAAAAAAAATAACCGGTCAGAATGACGTGCCGGATGTTTTTCATATCTTTATTTCTCATGTGCATTGGGATCACATTCAGGGATTTCCCTTTTTTACGCCGGCCTTCATACCGGGCAATCGTGTTCATATTTACGGATTTCACGCAGAGTTGGAAGAGGCATTTGTTAATCAACAGAATACCCCGTGCTTTCCTGTTCCTTTGCAGGCAATGAGAGCGGATATAAGCTTTCACATTCTCGAGCCCGGCAAATCTTATGACATTGCCGGAATTAACGTGACCGGTATAAAACAAAATCATCCCGGTGATTCTTACGGATATTGCTTCCGGCAGGACGGGAAAAAAGTAGTGTACTCCACCGATTCCGAGCACAAGGAAAACTCCACGGAAGACAGTTATGAATTTATCGAGTTTTTCCAGAATGCCGACTTATTAATATTTGATGCGCAATACAGCTTTTTAGATGCAGTTGCTACAAAAGAAAACTGGGGTCATTCCAGCAACATTGTGGGCGTGGAACTGGCGCTGCGCGCCGGTGTCCGGCGTCTGTGCCTTTTTCATAATGAGCACACTTACGATGATGAAGCCCTCGATCAGTTTCTGAACGATACGCGCCAATATCTTCATCTGATCGACAATTCCTCGCCTCTGAAGATTTATCTGGCCTATGACGGACTGGAAATTGAGATTTAACCGTTTTTAAGATATGCTTGTTGACGAGCAATTAATACAAAGAAAGGAATTTTATGAAAAGGAAGATTTTTTTCAGTGTTTTTTGTACAGCGCTACTGCTGACCATATCGTCGGCGGCCATGGCCGGAGGTTACAAAGTCAAGGTCATCATCGACGGATCGGCGATCCTGCCCGATAGAGAGGTAGAAGTATATTTTACCTTGAAACCAACTGACTTTCACGAATTAATCTGGGTGGCTTATGATAAGTTCGGCAGTTGTAAAGGAATCAGAACAACAACCTATCATTATCCCTACACGTTTGATCAAAGCGATTGCTCATTTACGGTGACATTTGATAAGCCGCTGACAAAAATTGAAGTAACGACACCCTATGGAACCAAACCTAGTAAGTCTTTCGGAAGCGGTATTTCCGAATGGAAAATAATCGGGATCAGAAAGAACAGCATCGATTAGGGCAATAGCTCCTTTTCTTTCAATCCCGAATTAATGTTATTGGGCGTTGCGAACCGGCAATGCCCGGTGGGTATATCCGGAGACATTATAAGCCCCTTTCGATTTGGGAAACCAGCCCTTGCTGCCGGTTACGAAATATACGTCGCCACCATCTTGACTGCCGTATATACTTGTTCTTTCTTCTGATGCCCATACCATATTTCCGGTAAGTTTGATGGCATGACTTCCCCATGAACGCAACCCGGATGAATACAACCCCGAGAACTCATTTTGCGTCGGCATCCGCCAGCCGCCACCGCATTTCTATATCCCTCGCAGTAACTCTTGGCGCTATACCAGTTGATATCCGATTCATTATCCTGGGTCGCCCAGATCAAACCGGTTTGCGTGTACGTAACTGTGCCGTTTTTATTGTCGGCGAAACGCTCCGCCGCTATAGCATGTTTCACAGAAACAAATGCCGCTATAAAAAATAACCAGCACCAGACAAACTGTAATAGTAATTTTTTTCATAATTCACTCCCGATTTTTTCATGCATCACGAAGAGCATATTGTGCCAATTATTTATTGCATTTTCCAATTGAACCGTCTTTACATATCGAGCCGTCTATCCATGTCGCTCCGCTGAAATTAGCGCCGCTGAGATCTGCACCGTCCAGGATTGCGTTGTACAAGTTTGCCCCGTTCAGGTGTGCATTATAAAGATCTGCGCCGCCCAGAATTGTTCCGATCATATTTGCCCTGCTCAGGTTAGCGTCGCCGAGGAATGTCTGTACCATTTCAGCATTTTTCAGGCAGGCCTCGCTCAGGTTGACATTTTTCATGTTTGCCTGGCTCAGCTTTGCTCCGGTTAGATTTGCCCCGCTCAGGTTAGCCCTGCTCAGATGGGCGAAAATCAGATTTGCTCCCTGCAGATTTAGTCCTTGCAGATTTGCATCGATCAAGTTGCAATTGGGACAACTATTTGTTGTTTTGAGCTTCTGCAGGTCAACCGGATTGACGGCATACACCACGCCTGAGGCTGCAAGAAACATCACGACGAATATTGTTAAGCAAAAAAATAATGCATTTTTTCTTTTCATATTTAAATTCTCCCTTTATTATGTTTTGCATTCTGTAAAAGCATATGTTGTGCCATGTGAAAAATATGTTATTATTCATGATAGTTAGAGAATGCACGTTTTTGGGATATGTTTATGCCTGCCAACATTGTGGGCGGTGGTGCCAACTAAACTGCCGTTGCCTGACGGGAATAGCAAAGTCATTCGGTAATGCTGTAGCGCTGCATTTTCTTACGCAAACCTTCCCGACTCATGCCCATACGTTTTGCCGCCGCTGACCGGTTGCCATTGGTCGCTGCCAGGGTTTTCACAATGAGATCGTATTCCTTGTCTTTCAGTGACACGGCATCGACGGTATTACCATTGGCCGGCGGCTTTACCTGCAAATGATCGCGCAGGTCTTCCGGGGTAATTGTATCTGTCGCTGCGAGTGCAACAGCGCGTTCCACCTCATTTTCGAGTTCCCGGATATTTCCCGGCCAGGCATAAGCTGTCAATATTTTCAGGGTCTCTTTGGCAAAGCGCAGCGGCGGACGACCGAGACGTTTGATTGATTGTTCGAGAAAATAATTCAGCAAAAGAGGGATATCATCCGCTCTCTCCCTCAGAGAAGGCATGTGCAGGTGTACAACATTCAGGCGGTAAAAGAGGTCTTCGCGGAAAGTTTTTTCCAGAACCGCCTGGCGTAGATTCTTATTCGTAGCGGCAATTATGCGGACATCCACCGGGATGGATTTTCTGCCGCCGACGCGCTCCAGGAGCCTGTCCTGGATGACTCGCAGAATCTTAGCCTGGGCGGCGGGCGGCATGTCGCCGATTTCGTCAAAGAAAAGAGTGCCGCCATCGGCCTGTTCGATCTTGCCGCTGCGCTTTTCCACGCCCGTGGCCACACCTTTTTCCACGCCGAACATTTCGGCCTCAAAGATGCTCTCGGGTATCGCGGAACAATTCAGAGCGACAAATGGTCCGTTGCAGCGGCGGCTGTTATAGTGCATGGTCTTGGCGACAAGTTCCTTGCCTGTGCCAGTTTCTCCGGTAATCAAAACATTGACGGGGGTATCGGCGACCTTTTGAACTTTATCCAACAGTGTCAGCAAAACACGGCTTTTGCCGATGATCCGCACGGGACTGAAGGATTGGCGGAGGGTCTGTCGTAAATTGACGTTTTCCCGGGACAGGCGATCTCTGGCTGCGAGCAGTTCTTTTTCCGCTTTTTTCAGGTCATCAATGATCGCTTCGAGATGGTATTGCCGCGATTCGATCTGCACCATCATCATTCCGAAAGCTTCAGCCAGTTTGGCAACCAGAGCCGGATAAACGCCTTCCTTGGTCAGTTCAAAAAGATCATTTTCGTTGCCGTATTTACCGGCGGCGATTTCCTGGCAAAGCCCGATGAGATGCCGAAGTAATTTATCCGCTGGATCTTTTTTCATAAGCTTTTCCTTTATTTTCCTTTTTGCCTTGTGCGGCGCATCCTACACCATAATTGCCCGTTTCGACAAGCAAAGATTCGCACTGTGCTGCGGGTTTATTTGGCGGGTTTAATCGTCTTTATATTTATCTTCCCGGAAATCATAGGCCGCTAATATTCCTCGACCAAAACACGGGTAACTTATCTTTGTGTTATGGGGATTATTTGTGCTATCCTCCCCTGCCAACCGAGTTGGCATGACCGCCCACAAAGTTGGCAGGCAGGAACTATCCCCGGGAAAGATAAACCTTGCCAACACTCGGCAATGCTGGTTATGAGCAAATGGCATATAGATTGCTATGAATGAGTAAAGCGTAAGGAGAGAACAACTGGTAAGGAAATGTTCCGGTGAAAAGAAGAATTAGTGCGAAGAGCAATAACACAAGGTGAAGTTGGCCTATGCCTATAGATTGTTATTGAACTTCCGCTTTCTTAACAAAATATTTTTATCGGTAAGGAGTATTAATAATGAAGAATCGTTTTTGGGTAACTATTTTTTCTTGTGTTCTGTTGCTTTCTTTGTCGGCAGCACCGGCGCAGGCCGGATATGTGACAATCGTCAACGAGAGTAAATATTGTTTCAATCTGTGGTTTCAAGGGTATTTTTTCGGTTATCCAACGAGTATGGAGACACCTTGCGCTTTGCCTGGCAAAACAGAATGGACTCATACCTCGCTTTCGGTAGGTAAGATAAAGGCCTTTTGTTACATGAAGAGTCAGTGCGGCAAAGGAGGGATAATGGTAGGTGAACAATACGATGTGCCCGGAAAATGGCTTCCCCATCGCAATTTCAAAGTTAAGATAAGTAAAGATTTTAAAGTTACCGTTACGGAAGAAGCACCTTAGTGTTAAACGAAAGGGAGCGGTTCGGGCAAGAAAGTTCTTATCCAACAAATATACAATGGCCAGATTGCCCTACTGATGAAGAACGTAAAGACAGGAAAAGAAAAGGAGAGAGCATCATGAAAAGGATTCTGTTTTTGGTTTGCCTGGTAATGTTATTGGGGTCTTTTGTTTCTGCAGAGTATGCGGCAGCGGCTCGCTTCGCAAACAACAAAGACGGCACGGTTACGGATACACTAACTGGTCTGATGTGGGCGGATAAAGACAATGGCTATGATATTAGCTGGACTAATGCCAAGAGTTTTTGTGAGGGATACAGCGGAGGCGGGAAATCCGGCTGGCGGATGCCGACGATTGGTGAGTTGGAGGCGCTGCATAACAGCGGCGGCTATGGATCTGCGATCAAGAAAACCTGCTTTGCTGTTTGGTCCTCGGACACGCGTAGTACCATCGAGGCCGCCGTCTTCGTTTTCGACTGGGGTGGCTACAGGACCTGGGGTATCACGTCGCCCAACGCCAACGCCGCCAACTACCGGGCTCTCCCGGTGCGTTCCGACAAAGTGGGGTTCCGATAAAGAAAAATATTATGAAGAGCTTTTTACAGAGAAGCAAATTCTTGTCAATCGAAGGAGGGGAGAGAATGAAAAAGGCAAGTTTGATTTTAAGTTTGACATTGTTTTGTTTTTTTGTGGGGATGACGGACAGGGCTTCGGCAGGGTCGGTGAATCTATATAATCCCTGGTGGTGGAAGGGAGAAATAACCTTGTGCAGTGTGACTTTGACCGGCGCGGAGGACTGTAGCAGCAAGCAAACAGTTGCAGGTGACCAAACCGCGGTGTTCTCTATTGTCGGCGGTTGTGCGAAGAGCCTGTCCGGTTATTTTTCTGACGTCTATCAGGGCGGCAAGACGGTACGCATAGCACTGCAGGCGGTTAATGTGGCGACCGGTCAGGATATCTCCAATCCTTCTGACGGAACGCCTTCCTGTCAGAATTCCTCTTGGAAAATCTGCCGGAAACGCGGCACGCAGGGAGATCCGACGAAGGACAATGATTTCGGATTCTGCAAGCAGTGAACATAAGGCACACTGTCGTTAATTGTCGCAGACACAATGCCCCTGTCCAGCGCGATTTCGTCTGGCCCGTTCGCGCCGTGAAGCAGGTTATTGTTGCATATGCCCGGCAATGCTGCTTATTGCCAAATGGCATATAGATTGCTTTATGATGTAGTCGTAAAGATAAAAAAGAAATGGAAGGTGCATCATGAAAAGGATTCTGCTTTTGGTTTGTCTGGCATTGTTTTTGGGATCTTTTGTTTCTGCAGAGCAGGCGGCAGCGGATCGTTTCGTAAACAACAAAGACGGCACAGTTACCGACACGCAAACAGGTCTGATGTGGGCGGCGCAGGATAATGGTTCGAATATTAACTGGTATGATGCCAAGAGCTTTTGTGAGGGACATGGCGGAGGCGGGAGATCCGGCTGGCGGATGCCGACGACGGATGAGTTGGCTGGGTTGTATGCGAGTGGAGGCCATAAAGGGATAATAAAGCTCACCGCCTGTTGTGTCTGGGCACCCGAGAGCAACGCTACCAATGCTGCCCTCTTCAATTTCGACTATGGCGTGCGGAATTGGATTCCCCGGTGGAGCTTAAATGACGGTGGCCGGGCCCTCCCGGTGCGTTCTGTCAAATAGAAACGAAGGGGTTACCCATTATAAGGCCTGAAAAAATTACAGAAAACATAGGAGGTGTTCATCGTGAAGGCAAAGGTATTTATAAAGAATTTAGCAGTCGCGGTGATAATCTATGTCGTTGCCGTGTGGATGCCTACAAGTGCCAGTGCCGGCGTTATGGAATTTCTCATCGTCAATCAGAGTCGCGACATGTATTCCATCGGTGGAAATTGCGGAAGCCTCCTGTTTGACATGTTTTATCAAGTAAATCCCCAGACACAGTTCGCACTTAGGGCTGGGTGCGATTGGACCAAGGTGCGTATCCTCAATGTCACGAAAAATACCCCCGTGCCGGACATTAACGTCTCACCTAATGGATATATAAGAATTATGATTTTCAATGATAAGGAGATCAGCGTACATTATAAGCCATGAGGGAAAATAGGCGGACACAACACTTACTTCCGAAGAAAATTAATCAACCGCCGGAAATGCAGGAATGACGATGGTTAGTTAATAAACGGTTATTTCAAGGCCTGATCCTCAGCCTTCAGGCACCCAATCCTATATTGTGTGGTCAATATGGCCGCTCTATCTCACGCCGCCACAAGCCCAATATTCCATTGACACACAATGCCATTCTTCTTTATATTCCAAGTTGTGAAAAGCAAATGCTTATCAAAAATACGCATCTTTGGCAGGTTTTTGTATGCAGACCATTAAGAGAGAGAAGGGGGTGGAGGATGAAATTCAGGGAAATCATCTACAAAAAAAAGGAGGGAATTGCTACAATCACCATCAACCGGCCGGAGAAGTACAACGCATGCACACCGGTGACGATCTATGAACTATCGCAGGCTTTCACTGAGGCGTGGGTGGACAATGAGGTGGGAGTGGTCGTACTCACCGGTGCCGGAGACAAGGCATTTTGTACCGGAGGTGACCAGTCGCTTCGAGAAAAAGGTGGTTATGGTGGAACCGTCGCTTCTTTGCCCCTCGAAGTGGGGTGGCAGCAGGTATCACTACTGATTCGTTCAATTCCCAAGCCGGTAATTGCCCGAGTCAACGGATTCGCGATCGGCGGGGGAAATGTTTTCCAGGTGGTGTGCGACCTCTCCATCGCTTCCGAGACAGCCCAATTCGGCCAGGCCGGACCTCGGGTAGGGAGCTTTGATCCCGGTTACGGCACGGGAGATCTAGCAAGGACAGTGGGAATGAAAAAAGCTAAAGAGATATGGTATCTATGCCGGCGTTACACTGCAAGGCAGGCGCTGGATATGGGTCTCGTTAATGCAGTTGTGCCGCCAGAAAAGCTAAACGAAGAAGTCGAAAAATGGTGCCGGGAACTGCTGGAGAAAAGTCCCACAGCCCTGAAGATGCTCAAGTACGCGTTCCATGGCGAGACGGACGGTGTTGTAGGAATATCGAATTTAGGTGTCGGTGGACTCAGCATGTATTATGAAACGAACGAATCGCTGGAAGGCAAGACCGCTTTTGTGGAAAAGAGGAAGCCGGATTTTTCCAAATTCCGGGGCAAATAATTTATGAAGATGGGGACGCTGACTTATTAACTTCGTCTATAGAAATTAACATCAAACCATTACTAGTTAAGGCATTCCGGCAGTTAAAGATTTTTTCTTCAATCGCCTTTTTGGTTTGATTCGGAGTGGTCATGGAGTGTGATGGGAGATAAAACCTTGTCGGATGCAGTGCTGTAGAACTTCCTGTAATGCACACACCAGCCAAGTCAGGGAAAGTTGCTGATTTGAAGTGATAAGCAACATCTGACGGTCTTACTTTCCATTTGACATCTCAAGTGGTATCCAGTAGATTTTAAAAGAATATATTCACGCAACAAGTCAATCACCCATTTTCCTTTCCAGCCAGAACATCTTGTCAATAAGTGGGGATAATTAGATGAAAGATTCATCCAAGACAAAGCAGGAACTTATCGAAGAACTATCTTTCTTAAATCGGCAAACCTTGGTGCGCATGGACAACGTGCTGAATCGTCTCATCCTGATTATTTCCGTCCTGTCGGGAATTGGATTGATTGCCACCCCCTTTATTTACGAAAAAAAAATGGGCAGTATCGTCTTCATTCTGGTCCTCCTGATGACAATGATCTGCGCAAAACTTCTGATGAGGCATGGGCAGGTCCGTCTATCAGGCATCTACACCATCTCCAGTCTATGGATTATTTTTGCCTTTCTCATTCTTATAGGTGGTGGATTGGATAACATCAACGTCGTCTTTTTTATTTCCCTGGCGGTTATGGCTGGTTTGCTTTTTGGAGAAAGGGCGACCATTATGTTTGCCGGAGCGGGAATTACAATGGGCTTCGTACTGGCTCTGATGGCCATTTCCGGCTATCTGCCTTCCCGATATTTTCTGAGTTCTCCATTTGGTGACTGGGCGCAACTGGTCTTTGCCCTTGTCCTGACAGCAAGCACTCTGAATATTGCACTACGCGACCGAAACAACGCTCTTAAAATGGCGAATAAACAGCTTTCAGATCGATTAGAAGCGGAGCATGCGTTACGGGAGAGTGAAGAGATTTATACCAAGATCATTGCCGCTATGCCTGACGTCATGTTGCGAATGAATCTCAAAGGGGAAATTCTTCTTATCAACGATGTCGCCCTCAGTCTGAGCAAATATCAGCGAAAAGAAATGATCGGTCAAAATATGTTATCATTTATTGCCCCCGAAGATCAGGATAGGGCTGCGCAAAATACGTTATTAATGTTTGAAAGAAAGCTTGGGCCCCAAGAGTATCATTTGATTATGAAGGACGGCAGAAAGCTGCTGTTTGAAGTGAATGGGGATGTCCTTCGCAATGAAGACGGTTCGCCATTTGGATTCGTTCATGTTTGCCGTGACATCACTTTGCGCAAGCAAACGGAAGAAGCGCTGCGGGAAAGCGAGAACAAATTCAGAAAAATGACCGAGGCGTCCACCATCGGAATTTCGATAACCGACGGGCAACGATTCCTCTATGGCAATCCCATGGTCCTGAAAATGTCGGGATATAGCGAAGAGGAGTACCTCTCCAAGCCCATGTTAGATTTTATAACTCCGGAGTCACGGGAGCTAATCCGCCAGCGAGCCATGGATCGCCTGGCGGGAAAAACGGTTCCCGATCATTTTGAAATGCAAGTTCTGACCAAAGACGGCCGCATCAGATGGGCGGATGTCGGGGCAGCGCTAATCGAATACAACGGCAAACCAGCATCTATTTTCACCCAATATGATATTACTGACCGGAAAAAAGCCGAGGCGGAGAAGGAATCTCTTCAGGCGCAATTGCTCCGCGCGCAGAAGATGGAAGCTCTTGGGCAACTGGCCGGCGGAGTAGCGCATGATCTGAACAATGTGCTGGGGATACTCAGCGGTTACTCGGAACTGCTGCTGATGGAGATACCCGAGGGACAGCGGGCCCGTGGCCACGTGGAAAAGATATTTCAGTCGACAGAGAAGGGCGCCGCAATTATACAGGACCTTCTCACCCTGGCGAGGAGGGGTGTGACGGTATCGGATGTTATCAATCTCAATAATGTTGTTGCAGATTTTCTTACAACCCCGGTGTTTGAGAAGACGAAGGACTTTCATCCCCGCGTGACCTTCCGGACGGACTGCCAGGAGGAGCTGTTGAACATAAAAGGCTCTCCGATGCATCTGGAAAAGACATTGATGAACCTGGTGTCCAATGCAGCGGAATCTATTTCCGGCGTGGGAGAAGTGACAATCCGGACACAGAGCCGTTATCTGGATACTCCTGTCCGGGGCTATGACGAGATTAAGGAAGGTGATTACACCATTCTGACCGTATCCGATACGGGGATGGGTATCCCTGCTGAACATAGAGAAAAGATATTCGAACCGTTTTACACGAAGAAGACCATGGGCCGGAGCGGGACCGGATTGGGATTGGCGATTGTCTGGGGAACAATAAAAGATCACAATGGCTATATTGATGTGCAGACTGAAGTTGGAGAGGGAACCACCTTTACACTTTACTTCCCGGTAACCCGGGAGGAGCTGCTCACACCGCAGCAGAAAGTTCCTATCGAAAAATACCTGGGCAATGGGGAATCAGTCCTGGTCGTTGATGATATTGCCGAACAGCGTGAAGTCGCCTCCGGCTTGCTTAAAAAGCTGGGTTATGAGGTTCAGGCTTTATCCAGCGGGGAAGAGGCGGTGGAATATCTCCGGGTAAATAAGGCCGACATTATTGTTCTGGACATGATCATGGCTCCGGGGATCGATGGTCTGGAAACCTACCAGAGAATTCTCAGAATCAACCCGCAGCAGAAGGCTATTCTGGTGAGTGGTTTTTCGGAAACCGATCGAGTTAAGAGGGCTCAGAAGTTGGGAGCCGGCGCCTATGTCAAAAAGCCCTACGTGCTGGAAAGAATCGGTGTGGCTATCCGCGATGAGCTCAAGCGGTAGAGAGAGGTAATTGCAGAACATGACGGGGGAATCAAGACGACTCATTTACTGTCGTCCCGATTCCCTCGTTTTCGTCATTCGTAGATGATTTCATCTGCGGCTTGGGCTTCGGCAGCGTCCAGCTCGCAGTCGCGAGTCAAGCCCGCCGCCTTGGCCATAAAGTACTCCCGGTACCATTCGTGGGCGGTAATCATGGACATGACTTCGCTCGTTCCCGTCCAGATGGAGGCTAGACGGACATCGCGGTGAATGCGCTCAATGGGCAGAATATTTGTATAGCCGATTCCGCCGCAAACCTGCATGGAGTTGTGAACGACTTTTTGACAAGACTCGGTGATGAATTTTTTGGATTCCGAAACCATGCGCCGGACACGGTTCATGTCCACGCCGCGGTCCACGGCAGAGGCTGTCACGTAGGCCATGGCGCGGGCCGCATCGAGGAGCATCACCGCCTCGGCTATTTGAAAGCTGACGCCTTCGAACTGGGCAATGATCTGCCCGAAGGCCTTACGCCTTGCGGTATAATTCGTCGCCACCTCGAGGGCGGGCCTTGCGGCGCCGATGGTCATAGCAGCCGTGCCGAGTCGTTCCGGGATCATCATGGTGTTGAAGACATCGTAAGCGCCGTTGAGTTTGCCGAGAATATTAGCCTTGGGTACTTTGGCGTCCTTGAAGACGAGGCGGGCAGTGCCGCCGCCCCGGCATCCCATGAGACCGTAAAGATATTTAGTTTCGACGCCCGGTCCGCGGTCCACGATGAACGCTGTCAGGGATTTCTGGGGTTTGGTTTGGGGATCAAAGTCCGTCTTGGCATAAAGAAGGAAGAAATCCGCACCCTCGCCGCCGACGATAAAACGTTTCTGTCCGTTGAGGAGGAAGTAATCCCCCATGTCTTCGGCCTTCGTTGTCGCTCCGAAGAAGTCGGAACCGCCGCGGGGCTCCGTCAGGCATTCGGCGGCAAAGAGATCGCCCCGGAGAAGAGGCTTAACGTACTTCTCCTTTTGCTCGTCCGTACCGTGGTGAATAATGGCGTCGCAGACAAGTTCCGCACCCACGCCGAACACGCAGGCGAATTCATAGCCGAGAGTCCCGATTTCCTCCATGAGCACACCCGTCGTGACCCAGTCCATGCCGCGTCCGCCCCACTTTTGCGGATAGCGGCATCCCAGTAAATTTCGTCTTCCCGCTTCTCTCAAGAATTCTTTGGGAAACTTGATTATGTCCGCGTCCATATCGAGAATCATCTGACGGGGCACCGACTTGACTAGATCCCGGGCTTCATCCCGGATTTTTAACTGTTCCTTGTTCAATAGATAGTCAAACATCTTTACTCTCCTTAACCCTGATTAATCAAAAAAAGCAGAAATATTTATCCTCGATTGATGTAGGTGCGTTTCTCGCTGCTGCCTTCAATATGGTCTTAGATTAAAAACCAGTAATAATTTACTACTGCTCGATAAATTTTTCATTCGGCTTAATAATTACCTTGATCGATTCCCGGCCGTCGGCTACCAATTGAAAGCCTTGAGCAATATCGTCCAGCGGCAGCCGGTGTGTGATCAGATCATCTACGACGACACGGCCCGATTCTATCAACTGCATTGCTTCGATTATATCCGGAGGGCCGCAGTAGTACGAAGTAAGAAGAGTAATTTCTTTCATCCAGAAATCATTGACGGGAACGACGACTTTTTTGTCCGGTTCAGGAACGGTAAACAGGACAATCGTGCCGCCTTTATCAACGCTGCTCCAGGCCTGCTCCACTGCGGAATCTGCCGAGGCGCATAAGAATATGACGTCCGCTTTTTTGCCGGTTTTTGCAACAAGCTGCTCCGGTATATTACTGGCGGCATCGATAACAATGTCGGCGCCCATCTGTGCGGCGAATACCAGTTTTCTTTTGTTGATGTCAGAAGCGATTACCTTGCACCCTTTCGCCCGGGCGAGTTTTACGTGCAGCAGTCCCGACATGCCGCAGCCGATCACCAGCACGGAATCTTCCTTTTTTACCGCCGCCAGTCTCTGCGCCCGGACAACACAGGCCAGAGGTTCAATAAAGGTGCTTTGATCGTAATCCATATTATCCGGCAGCAGATAAGTGCCGTTTTCGATAAGCATTTCCGGAACCAGGATATATTCGGCAAATCCGCCGGGGAGACGTTCCTTAATCTCTGAACATTGGGGATAGTGACCGTTTTGGCAATAAAAACATTTAAGGCAGGGAACTTTAGGAGCGATAAATACCCGGTCACCGACTCGATATTTCTTTACGGAATCACCGATTGCCCAAACCACTGCGCCGATTTCGTGGCCCTGCACCAGTGGTGCCCGCGGGAGCCGGTACCATTCGACGATATCGCTGCCGCAGATGCCGCAGGAAATAACCTTGACCAGCATCTCCCGGGGGCCGGGTACCGGAGTTGGTCTTTCTTCTATCCGAGTGTCTTTGTTGTTGTACCAGTAAGCAACTTTCATGAAAAATATATCTTCCCCTCAGCCCTCAGCCCTCAGTCTTCAGTCTTCAGTCTTTAGTCCTCAGTCTACTTACCTTCAGCCTTGAGAGTATTATAAAGATCAAATGCTTTTTGGGGTGTCTCGTTGTCATGGACAACAGCCCGCACGGCTTTAATCATGGGCACCGGAGCTTCCGACTGGAAAATATTGCGTCCCATATCGACCCCGGCGGCGCCTCGCTGAATTGCGTTATAGGCCATCGTCAGAGCATCCAGCTCCGGTATCTTTTTGCCACCGGCCATGACGATTGGCACAGGACAGGATGCGGTCACGGTTTCAAAATCGTCCTCGACATAGTATGTCTTGATATAGTGGGCGCCAAGCTCGGCGCATATCCGGCAGGCCAGACGGAAGTATTGCGCATCGCGGGCCATGTCTTTACCCACAGCGGTCACAGCAAGCGTGGGAATGCCGTAACGTGTACCGATATCGACCATTTTAGTCATGTTAATGATGGACTCTTTTTCGAATTCACCGCCGATAAAAACCTGGACAGCCATGGCACAGACATTTAAACGGATGGATTCCTCAATGCTTACGGCAATATCTTCATTGGAGAGTTCTTTGAGAATGCTGGCGCCTCCGGAAACACGTAATACAATGGATTGAGAAGCGGAAGGCGGTACAACGCTGCGCAGAATTCCGCGCGTGAGCATCAGCGTGTCGGCATAAGGCGCCAAAGGGAGAATGTTGATATCGACCCGTTCCAGGCCGGTAGTCGGTCCCTGAAAATAACCGTGATCGATTGCCAGCATAACCGTCCGGCCGGAGACGGGATTAAATATCCGCGCCAGCCTGTTTTTCATTCCCCAATCCAGTGAATTTGAACCTTTGAGGAAAAATCCCTCCGCTTTTTGCGGTATATCGGCATAAAACATTTTAGCTTCTTTGATTCCATCAGTATCCGCCATTTATTGTCTTCTCCTTTCCTCTATAGAAGTATTGTCCAGAAGTATTTGTTTTTCTCAATAGACATTTTAAGTGATTGTCATTTGGCATATTTTTTAATATTCGTCAATTAGCGCCTGACGATCGATAAAAAATAATTATCTGCACCTCATAATTTCATGGTAAAAATATTCGTTAAAAATGACGTGGTTCTGCCATAACCTGATAACATTACCAATTTTTCGTAACCGTTCCTAAGATTACCTTGACATAAACCATCAACTATTTTAAAGTTCATCCCAATCAAGCAATATCTGAGAAAAAAAATTACAAAGATAATACTGATAGTCTCGTAAAAAGTCCCAAATACCGACACCCCGGCAA
>CAYXZW010000026.1:0-42444 GCA_964469905.1 uncultured Smithella sp. | reverse complement strand
CAAAAATTCCGGAATTGCAAAGAAGGATTTTATATACATTCCTTCTTTTGGCTGTTTACCGGATTGGTGTATTTATACCAACACCGGGAATTGACAATACCGCCTTGTTGGCTTTTTTCGATCAGGCACGAGGTTCCATGCTCGGATTGATGGATATGTTTGCCGGCGGCGCTTTGAGTTCATTTTCCATATTTGCCTTGGGCATAATGCCGTACATCAGTTCGTCGATTATTCTACAATTACTAACTGTAGCCGTTCCTCATCTGGAGAGTCTTTCTAAAGAAGGCGAAACGGGCAGGCGAAAAATTACCCAGTACACCCGTTACGGCACTGTTCTGTTGAGCGTAATTCAGGGATTCGGTATAGCATATGGATTACAGCAGATGTCCAGCCCATCGGGAGCACCGATTGTTTTACAGCCAGGCTGGCAGTTCATAACCATGACGGTGATTACCTTAACTGCCGGTACTTCATTCATCATGTGGCTGGGTGAAACGATTACGGAAAAGGGAATTGGTAACGGTATTTCGTTAATAATATTTGCCGGCATTGTCTGCGGCTTGCCCGCAGGAATTGCCAGCACATGGAGGTTGTTCGCTGCCGGTGAATTGAATTTTTTCGTCATCTTATTTGTTTTGATTTTAATGGTAGCGGTAATTGGCGCCATCGTATTTATGGAAGCAGGTCAGCGTCGTATTCCTGTGCAGTATGCTAAGAGAATTGTCGGCCGCAAGATGTACGGCGGACAGACAACGCACCTGCCGCTGAAAATAAATTCGGCCGGGGTTATTCCACCCATCTTTGCGTCCTCGATTATTATGTTTCCGGCCACAATTGCAAATTTTGCACCGGATGGCTGGATGAAAGATATTGCCGGGTATTTAATGCCGGGCAAGGTGGGCTATGAATTACTGTATGTGGCTTTTATCTTCTTCTTTTGTTTTTTTTATACAGCCGTTACTTTCAAGCCGGATGATGTTGCGGAAAACATGAAGAAATATGGTGGTTATGTTCCGGGAATAAGACCTGGTAAAAAAACTGCCGAATATATTGAAAATATTTTAGAAAAGCTGACTTTCAGCGGTGCAATTTATGTTTCCCTGGTTTGCGTATTGCCCAGTATATTAATAACTCAGTTTAATATACCTTTCTATTTTGGCGGCACATCATTGCTGATTATAGTTGGTGTGGCTATGGATACAGCCAGTCAGGTGGAATCGCATTTGTTGACCAGACAATATGAAGGTTTTATGAAAAAAGGTCACATTGCCCGACGGCGATGACGGCAGCTTTTTCCAAGGGTTGACCGAATGGTAATTCTGAAACTACCGGAGGAAATTGAAAGAGCAAGGGCAAGCAATAGAATAGTTGCCGAGGTTTTAAGTAAACTTAGAGATAAAATAAAACCAGGTGTGACAACCGGCGAATTGGACAAGTTAGCCGAGCAGCTGGCAGAAAAAAGGGGTGCAAGAACAGCGTTTAAAGGTTATAGAGGTTATCCTTATTCGCTTTGCACGTCGGTAAATGAAGAAGTTGTCCATGGAATGCCGTCGACACGCGTTTTAAAAGAAGGCGACATCATTGGCCTGGATTTCGGAGTTTTTTATAAGGGTTTTTTCGGCGATGCGGCTATAACATTGCCGGTAGGTAAAATATCTCCTGCCGCGAGCAAGCTCATTGAAGTAACTCAACAGAGCTTATATGACGCGATAGAGCAGGTAAAAGAGGGAAACAGGCTGGGTGATATATCCGGCTCGGTGCAGCAAACAGTAGAGGCGGCCGGTTTTTCTGTAGTACGCGATTTTGTTGGCCACGGCATTGGTAGAAACCTGCATGAGGAACCGCAAATTCCTAATTACGGGAAGCGGGGCCGCGGAATTGAACTAAAGAGTGGTATGATCTTCGCGATCGAGCCCATGGTGAATCAGGGCAATTACAAAGTGAAGATATTACAGGATTGCTGGACAGTAGTAACGGAAGACGGAAAGTTATCCGCTCATTTTGAGCACTCGGTGGCAATTACAGATAACGGGCCAGACATTTTAAGCGAATTGCATTGATTTGCTTCTTAGTTCTAACTGGTTTAATTTAGAAACGGTGAGAAAAAGTATGGCCAAAGAAGAAGCAATAGAGGTTGAAGGCCGGGTCATAGAGCCCTTACCCAATGCCATGTTCCGGGTAGAGCTCGAGAACGGTCATAAGGTGCTGGCTCATATTTCTGGAAAAATGCGAATGCATTTTATTAAGATTCTGCCGGGAGATAAAGTAACTGTGGAACTTTCGCCTTATGATTTGACACGAGGCAGAATTACTTATAGGACAAAATAGATATTTTTTGGTGCGGATAAGGAGTTAAGAGCGTGAAAGTAAGATCATCTGTAAAAAAAATATGCGAGAAGTGCAAGATTGTTAAACGTAAGGGTGTTCTGCGGGTAATTTGTGAAAACCCTAAACATAAACAGCGTCAGGGATAGTTTTGTAAAAGATCGGGAGGTTATATAAGGTGGCACGACTTGCAGGTGTTGATTTACCGAAAAACAAGAGAATGGCAGTTGCTTTAACTTACATTTATGGTATTGGGGCTACGAAAGCGAAAGAGATTCTGCAAAACGCCGGAGTAAGCCCGGATACAAAAACGGATCAGCTGGCTGATTCGGAAATATCGGCCATTAGAAGTATCCTTGATAAAGATCATAGGGTTGAGGGTGACCTGCGCCGTGATGTATCCATGTCGATTAAGAGATTAATGGATATCGGTGCATATCGTGGCTTGCGGCATCGCAAGGGCTTGCCGGTCAGAGGTCAGAGAACGCACACTAACGGCAGGACAAGAAAAGGGCCGAGGCGAGCTATCGCCGGCAAGAAAAAGTAATTTGATTTACTCTGATCCGGAGGGGAAATGGTAAAAGCAGTCAGAAAAACGGGCAAGAAGAAAGAAAAGAAAAATATTACTGACGGGGTTGCACATATTCAATCCACTTTTAATAATACAATTGTAACTATCACTGATTTGGCCGGTAATGTTATTTCATGGTCATCAGCCGGGTTACAGGGTTTTAAGGGATCGCGTAAAAGCACTCCCTTTGCTGCGCAAATGGCGGCAGAAGATGCCGTGCGCAAGGCAAAAGAACAGGGAATGCGCAGAGTACAGGTATTCATAAAAGGCCCAGGAGCGGGCCGTGAGTCTGCATTGCGTTCGTTGCAATTAGCCGGGCTTGTAGTAACTATGATTCGTGACGTAACACCGGTACCGCATAACGGATGCAGGCCACCAAAGCGTCGTCGAGTTTAATCGAGTAAAAACAGATAACGAATAATTAGATAAATAGGGAGGCGTTTTTTGGCAAGATATACGGATTCCTCATGTAGGTTGTGTCGCCGGGAAGGGTTAAAACTTTTTCTTAAGGGAGACAGGTGCTATTCGGAGAAGTGTGCTTTCGAGAGAAGGGGTTATGCTCCGGGACAACATGGTCAGGGGCATAAAAAACAAGCTTCTGATTATGGTGTGCAATTGCGCGAAAAGCAAAAGCTCAAGAGAATGTATCGGCTGTTGGAAAAGCAGTTTCGGGGATATTTTGAAAAAGCCGATCGGCTCAAAGGTATTACAGGAACAAATTTGCTCGTACTGCTGGAAAGACGAATGGACAATATGATTTTTCGTATGGGCTTTTCTAATTCCCGGGATGAAGCCAGGCAACTGGTTACCCATGGACATTTTTTAGTTAATGGCAAAGCGGTAAATATTCCATCTTATTTGCTCAAAGCTGGAGATGTAATTACTGTTAAAGAAGGCAGCCGCAAGATAACACGCATACTGGAAGCTATGGAAACAGTAACAAGACGTGGTGTGCCTCAATGGCTGGCATTGGATAAAGATAACTTCAGCGCCTCTATTAAAGTTTTGCCTGTACGGGAAGACTTAACGATGCCGGTACAAGAACAGCTTGTCGTAGAACTTTATTCGAAGTAAAAAATGGATTTTTCATAAACCAGCTGAAGGGTGGGTTTAATTATGCAGAGAAACTGGTCGAGTTTGATACGTCCCAAACGTATAGATGTTGATGAATCGACACATACGCGTTTATATGGTGAATTTACTATTCAGCCTCTGGAACGAGGTTACGGAATAACTTTAGGTAATGCTTTAAGGCGAGTGTTGCTCTCTTCTATTCGAGGAGCGTCGATTGTATCGGTTAAAATTGATGGTGTTTTGCATGAGTTTTCCTCCATGCCCGGTGTTAAGGAAGATGTAACAGATGTAATCTTGAACTTAAAGGGTGTGCGTTTTAAACTAGGTACTGCTGATACGAAGGTAGTACATATTGATGTATCCCGTGCGGGCGTAATTAAAGCCGGTGATATTATCACTGATGGAACGGTTGAAGTTTTAAATCCCGATCATTATATTGCAACGATGTCATCGGCCGGTAGTTCCTTTAAAGCGGAATTAGTCGTAAAAATGGGCAAAGGATACAATCCGGCGAAGAAAGAGTTGGATGCGGATCAGCCCGAAGGCACAATTAACATTGACGCGATTTTTTCACCAGTCAAGAAAGTTAACTACATTGTTTCCCATGCTCGTGTCGGGCAAATAACCGACTACGACAAACTTTCTCTGGAAGTATGGACCGATGGCAGCTTAAAGCCGGAAGATGCCGTAGCCTATTCAGCAAAAATATTAAAACAGCAATTGGATGTGTTCATCAATTTCGAAGAAGTTGCCGAAGAGGTGCTACCGGAAATCGCCGATGAAAAGGGCAATGTCAATGAGGTATTGTTAAGAACAGTGGAAGATTTAGAACTTTCCGTTCGTTCGGCCAACTGTCTGAAAAATGCCGGAATTAACACCATCGGCGAATTGGTCCAGAGAACAGAAGCAGAAATGCTCAAAACAAAAAACTTTGGCCGCAAGTCGCTCTCTGAAATTAAAGAAATTCTTAACGAATACAATCTGAATTTCGGGATGAAACTTGATTTTGCTCCCTGGGCGGAAAAAGGCGAGTAATATAATAGCTTAAACTAGGCTATTTGGAGATAATTGATTGTCAGGAAAGGAATATATTAGCAATGTATCATGGTAGAGCGGGCAGAAAGCTAGGTAGAACTTCTAGCCATAAGGAAGCCATGCTTCGTAATATGGTTACTTCTGTATTAAAACACGAAAGTATTCGTACGACAGACTGCAAGGCAAAAGAATTGAGGAAATTAGCGGAAAGAATGATTACCTTGGGTAAAAGAGGTGATTTGCATGCCCGCCGTCAAGCCCTGTCTGTGGTTCGGGATAAGTCGGTTGTAGGGAAGCTCTTCGGAGAGCTTTCGGAGCGTTATCGTACCCGTGAAGGCGGATATACCAGAATAATCAAGGTTGGTTACCGTTTTGGTGATAATGCACCTGTATCCATCCTGGAATTTATTCCCGACGAAAAAAAGAAAGAAAAAGCTAAGCCGAAGAAGAAGGTCAAAGCAAAAGAAGCAGAAGCATAATTAATCATATCTTCCAAGTCAGATAGCAAAAAAAGGCAGGCTTAATCAACCTGCCTTTTTTTATTCTTGTAAATCCACTTTAAAAAAGGTAATTAAATAGACCTAAGACCGAAGGCTGAAGACGTAAGACTATTAGGTTTTTCGGAAAGTCTTCTTGCTTCAACCTTCAGCCATCAGCCTAATAGCCTATGGGAGGTTCTACTATGTCTGAGAAAAAAATCGGTGAGGTGGTAAAATTTTTTTCCAAACCTTCGGTTGCCGCGGTAAAAATTATCGACGGCGAATTGAATGTGGGTGACAGCATTAAATATTCCGGTCACACTACAGATTTCATTGACGAGGTTAAATCACTGGAAGTGGACAACAAGTCGGTTGCCAAAGCAGTTGCCGGCGATTTTATCGGCGTGAAAACTTCCGATCGTGTACGTCCCGGCGATGAAGTTTTTAAAGTGATCCCTGATTAAATAGTATCCAATTTACAGCGTTTTCTCAGAGCCCATCAGATAAAAATCGGTGTTAAGGGGTAGTTTGCGCTTTACAGTTGTCCCCGTATAAACCATGCAAGTCGGTATCGAAAAAACTTATGATAAAAATTCTTGTCACTGATGATGAAAAAGATATAGTCGAATTAATCTCCTACAACCTGGAAAAGGAAGGATTCTCCATTCTAAAAGCTTATGATGGAGAAGCGGCTTTGAGACTTGTTCAATTGCACAAGCCCGATCTGCTGATTCTTGATCTGATGCTTCCCAGCCTGTCCGGTATTGATGTCTGCAAGGCCATACGCAATAATCCCGCTACGGCAAGTCTGCCCATTATCATGGTGACGGCAAAGGCAGATGAAACCGATAAAATAATCGGGCTGGAAATCGGCGCTGATGACTACATTACCAAGCCCTTCAGCATTAAAGAACTTATTGCGCGGGTGCGGGCAATTTTGCGCCGGTTGCGCGATGATAATAAGAAACAGTTAAAAGAGACGTTTTCTTATTGCGGTTTAAAAATCGATTACGCATCCTATGAAGTGACGGTTAACGGCAAAAAAATAACACTCAGTCCTACTGAGGTGAAATTGCTTTTCTTTTTTACTCAACATCCCGGCAGAGTCTATTCCCGAGACCAGATTTTGGATAATGTCTGGGGTCATGATACCTTTGTCACTCCTCGGGCTGTTGATGTCCACATCAAGCGCCTGCGCAGCCAGATTGAAAAAGACATTGACAATCCTCAATACATCATTACCGTCCGCGGTGTCGGCTACAAATTTAATGAGACTCAAATTTCGGAAACGCAGTGAACCGGAATTTGCAAGTCGAATTATCCAGCTCTGCTGCGGTAATGAAACTCATGTTTCAGGAACGTAGTGAATAACCTGATAACCTAAATGTCACGCAAGGAATGAGATAAGCGTAATTGGCAATATAGATAACCATAATTCACTGTCCGGGATAATCTTTCTGAGTGGGATGAAGGTAGTCATCTAAAATGTCACCCCTTTCAATAAAAAACACCACATCCTCAAAACAGATGTCCCGAGAAGATTTAAGCGCGGCGCTTTTTTCCGTGTTCCAGGTTATGCTTTTCATAATTGCATATTCACACATTGTGTGCATTATGGAAACACTTGTCTATGTCCAACGTAACTGCTAAGCGGCCTGCCGGAGGCAGGACCGCTTGATCTGTGGGTTAGACGTCTGCGCCGAGTTGCTGTAGGACACTTCGCATTGCCGTTAGGGCCGGCGCACTTGAGACTGCTGCTTGAATGCTGCACCAGGGATACGGTAGCGACGACACCCAAGCCATGACCGGGTTGAGCATTTCTGGGGGCATGGTTTCCATTGCGACAATGGTTATCGAAAGGGCGCTTATTTGATAGCCGGGGGAACGGAACGACCATTCATATTGCCCGCAGCCAACTCGCACTGCCCCGCTTTGCTTTTCGGACATGGCCACTAGCCAGCCGCAGGTGAATGACTCAGCATTGCCAAGAGGCGGCTCGCCAAGGCACAATGTGTAGATGTTCTCGTAGGTCTGGTTGAATTGGCGTACGAGAACGTCGACTATTGCGTTGCGACCAATCGTCGATGGCGGAAAGGAAATGGCTGCCGTCTTCACCACCATCTGCAACTCAGCATCGGCGATGAACGCTTCTTCAAGCAGGTGCGGACGGTTGCCGTCCTTCGCGCTGATGTAAGCCTGGATCGATGCGGCGGTGCTTAGCATTGGACAACGTGCTCCTCAGTGAGTGTTTCAGGCGTCTACGAAAAGATCAGCCGGAGCGTAGCGATCGGCTGTATTGATTTTGTTACGCAATAATTTCATTCAGCCCTTCAATGGTCTGATTCAACTCTTCCAGAGATGCTTTGCCAATGACTTTCCCGACTCTTTCTATAGATAGGGTACGAATTTGACTAATTTTAAGCCATGATTTCTTGGGTAAATTTGGAGATTTCAGTTCAAGGGTTAATGGGAATCCAGCTTTTTGTGGTTGACTTGTAATAGCCACGGCTATAACTGTACCCGAGCTTTCATTAAAAATGTCGTGGCTCAGAATGAGCACAGGGCGCAAGCCGGCCTGTTCATGACCTCGCACGGGATTCAAATCTGCCCACCGAATTTCACCTCTCAATATTCTGGCCATTGGCTCACATCCTCAGCTAATCCTTCTTCCGCCATAGCTTTTTCAAATTTCGGATCTAGTTTTGCGCATTCCAAAGATAGCCGACTACGCTTCATTCTGGCGAGTTTTTCGCGCACAGCATCACAGATTGCCTGGCTGCGATTTTGAAAATAATTCTTCTCGACCAGTCTATCCAATTCACCGATAAATTCGGCATCCATTGTAATTGCTATTTTAGTTTTTCCCATAATCAACCTCCTTTGATGGTATTCCAGTATATCATACCACTGAGAAGAGAAGCAAATATGATTTTGTATTCTTTTAGCTTACGACGAGCTCAGTGGGAGCCGGTTTTTTCGGCGATCCACTGCACGCCTGGTTCGGCATAGTTGTCTATAGCTCCCCATAAGCGTGAAGCACCCTTGCTGTATCTTGGCCGTCCATAACGCAGTACCATGCATCCTTGCCTTGAGAACGGGCATGTCTGACTTTGCCGTCAATATCCGAAACGATAGCTTCTGATATCCGCCCGACAAACTGAACCACGAAAAGCTTGGCGGGAGAACTGCAGAGGCGCAGGATCTGATCCCCGTTAGCTCCACAATGTTTTATCTCCATGGTTGAAGTCCGAAGTCCATGGCCTTTTAAAAGGAAGGCTGTTTCATAGCGCTTGCCGTTGATAAGCATATTGGCCGTGTATAAGTCATTCAACTCACCGCCCCAATCTTTCTTGTGAAACGGCACGCTGAGAATTCTTTCCAATGCCGTCTGCACAAAATCTTCCGACAAGTCAAGATAGCCGTCAGTTAAGAAGCCCATTACTGCTGCAGGATTTACATCACGAACTTTGCGAAAACTGTCGATATCTTCAACATAAAGTCGAGCATCTATCGGCAGGTCCGTGTACTCTGGAAGACTTTGTAACCTTATTTTGTTGAGACCGCGCACGAAGTGACCGCATCTCACAACTGCACTTTGGTATTTGTAATCCCCAGTGACCATCCCGAGCGACATTTCTGGGTCAAGAAATAGATTGATCTCAAGCTGAGTTGGGAAAATACGTTCCAACGACGTGACTACCTTGTTTGCCCAAGCGTCAACTGGAGCTCCAAGTTCGCTGACGTCCTTGAAATCGTCATAGGTACCTTCTTCTTTTTTGAGCTTGTAGGCGGCCTGCATGGCTGCGATGGCCTCATAACCTTCGTTAACCAGCGCGATAAGTTCTTCGTTAGCTGCTGCAACATGGATTTTTAAACGCATAAACTGAACACCTCTTCCTCTTTGCCGAACGTCGCTGTTGAGCTGCCGTTTTTGGGAGCGGAGATTGCATCATTATGCAATAATCCGTGCCAAAAACCAAGCGGAGCGCAGCCGCCCCGAAGGGCGGGGTCTGCTCTAACGGCCTTGATAGGCGGAGCGTGAGCGAAGCCTGAGAGGCCAGTGAGAGCAGATGCTCAAGAGCGACGATAAGCGGACGAGCATCGCGAGAGCTCGCGTTAGCGAGCGGTCCGCTTATCAGTGTAATAGACGGAAAATTTTCCGCCATATCAGACTATATAGATGTCCTGATTTTCCACTTATTACGCTATTAAAGGGGCAAACATGGAAAATGCCCCGAAGTTTCATCCAAATGCGCAACTCAAACAATAAATAAATTAATCTAATTATATAAAAAAATTAACATAGCATTATAGTTGTTATCAAATAAAATCTTCAATAATTGCAGCAGATGTCATGTTGTTGCTTTCAGGCAGCAAAATCTTGCACCCGATCTTTCACCTGCTTTCAAGAAAAGTCTTCCTGCAGCAAATTTCCCCGCGTTACAGCGGCGCACATATCCAATGAATTATCGTATGGTGAATTTGGCTGCGTGCTGCCCCTCCGGTTTTGCTCAGCAGGCAATAGGCGTAGGAAGGGGTCAGGCTGTGGCCTTAAATGATGCTAACTCTTCTTTGAGCCAGTTTATCCAGGCTTCGATGCCCTCGCCGGTCTTGCAGGATACTTCCAGAATGACAATACGTGGATTCAGGGTTAAAACCCGCTGACGCAGAGCAGCCATGTCAAAATCGCTGAGCGTCAGATAGTCAATTTTATTGATCAGCAGTAAATCGCAGATGGAGAACATCAGGGGATATTTCAGTGGTTTGTCGTCCCCTTCGGGAACGCTCAGGATCATCATATTTTTGTGTGCACCGGTATCGAATTCCGCCGGACATACCAGATTGCCAACGTTTTCAATGATAATCAGGTCAAGATCATATCCGGCCAGCGCATCTAGACCCTGGGTAACCATAGTAGCGTCCAGATGACAGAAACCTCCCGTCCGGAGCTGAATTGCGGGGATGCCGCGGGCAGCAACCTTTTCCGCATCAACAGTGGATTCAATATCGGCCTCGATGATGCCGGCCTTTATGTGGCCTTTCAGTGCATCAAGTGTGCGCAGAATCAGGCTTGTCTTACCCGAGCCGGGAGATGACATCAGATTGACAAGCATAGTCTTTTTTCTCCGCAGTTCTTCCCTGATTGCTGCGGCCCGCTCGGTATTATCAGCAAGAATTTCTTCTTTAACGTCAATCAGTCTGACACCATCCATTACTGCACCTCCATGGACTTGATATAGTAATTTTTCCCGGAAACAAGCTTGCAGCGGTTGGCCCCGCAGGCCGGACAAACAAGATTTCCCATCTGCGCCACTTCCGCCTCATAGGAAACGGAGCAGGCATCGCACTGCACCATAATGGGAGTTCTTTCGATTTTCAGCTTTGCTCCTTCGGCTATAGTATCTTTACTTAAAAAATCGAAATATCGCTGCAGCCAATCATCCTCCAGCTCGCTGAGCTTGCCTATTTCCAGGTGAACAGATATCACCTTTTGGGCGTTGTTTGTCTGAGCGTGCTTCAAAACAATATTCAAAATGCTTTCAATTATCGGCAGTTCATGCATGTAATAACCATATCAATCCTGCATTATTTTCAGGAAGGCGTCAAGCCGGCCCTTTTCCTGGAGGACTTTGACGCCCATCTCCGTTGCTGATGCCGGAATTGACGGCACCGGTTTTCTCGCCATAAGTTCAATAGCTACAGTGGGGCAGGCTGTAACACACAACCCGCAGCCGATGCAATCCGCTGACTGAACTGATGCAATATCATCAATAATATCAATGGCCTTCATCGGACAACGATCAGTGCATATTGTGCAACCGGTGCATTTTTCGCTCTGAACAAATGCTGTAAAACCGCTGGGCTCAAAAGCATGCGGATGATGCAATTGAGTTCTGCCACGTAAAACGGTGCAACAGCAAGGACAGCAATTACAGATCAGAGCAGCCTTGTCTGAGCTGTTGTTGCTCGTATGAACAAGACCTGCCGCCTCGGCCAGGTCCAGGACTCTCAGTCCCTCCTCCTTGTTGATCTGTCGTGCGAATCCCCGTTCCACCAGAAATTCGGCCATTGTGTCGAAAATCAGACAGACTTCTTTAGGTCTGTCACAGCCGGCCACGCTAACCCGGCAGGCGCAGTTGGCCACTGCAAGATAGTTGGCATTGTTAATGAAGTTTTGAACTTCTTCATAGGAATGGATGCGATCTTTGGCCGTAATTGATTTTTCTACCGGCACAACCCGCATCATCGGCGTGGGATTCCCGGCAAAGGAAGCGCCCAGGGCTTCGCTGTGATACTCTTCCCATAGCTTGCCCAGACGCTCGTGCATTGGCGTCCCCCCGCCTTTCATAAAGGGAAACTCAAAAACACCAGGAATAAGCGGAACTAGACCGTATAGCTTTTCTCCATCCTTATTGCGGGAAAAGATAATGCCTTTATCGGCCATTGCCTCCAGATGCTTGCAGACCTCGTTTTCGGGAAGGCCGCATTTTTTTGCAATATATGCCGGTTTTTTGGGTTTATAGCTCATGCAGACGGCAATGTCAGCTTCCTGGGGTGTGAAAAGTATTTGCAGAATTTCGTCGATCGCTTTTGCCTTGGGTGCGGTTGAAGGGTGCGCATCCAGAACTTCCCTTAATCGGCCGTATATATCCATGGGCTTCCTCCTTAGCTTTCTTCCGGCATGCATGGTAATAGACCGGTCGTCTCTTAGTCAAGAGTTATTAATTTCCGGTAAAAATAATTTGACATAAAACAGCCTTCTGTCCCATAGTATAGCTACAGAAAGCAGGTTTGCGTTCATTGATTTTCAGGGGGTGTTATCAATGGTTGAAGTTCATGTGGCCTATGACCTCAAGCCGGGCATTGATGAGCATGCTTATATCGAATGGCTAAAACAGCAAATTGTCCATTTAATCAAAACACAGAAGATTATTGAGATCAGGGCACGTCGTAATATAAAGGGAAACCCGGCAGTATTAGTGATTGCTTTGCTGGAGAGCATTGAAGATTGGAATGAATTATCTCAAAGTGATGTCTGGCAATTGATCACTAATTCATTGCAGGAAACCTTTGCTGAAAATCTACGCATTGAGGCATGGGACTCCTCTCCGTTTCAGGCTGCGACCCTCCGGACTCACAAGTAAAACGGAGTTAACCACCGGATAGCAGGCGTTCTGAAGAATATCTCTGTCCGCGGTTGGTGGAGCTATAAGGTAATGCTTTAGATAAATCGGATATTCTTAATATTGCTCCAATAAACATATCTTTGTCATGTTGTTTTCATTTCTTCATTGGATTGTCATCAAATTGTAACATTTATCATGTATACTGTGTTCAAATTAAATTATGGAGGAACAATAATGATCAGTATAGTGAAGAAAATAATGCTCAGCATGGCTTTAGTCCTTTTTATGGGAAGCATTGCCATTGCAGCGGATTCTATTGTGATTAAGGGATCAACAACAGTTTTGCCGATTACTCAAACGGCGCTGGAAGCTTATGCCAAAGCCAATAAAGGAGTGCAGATATCGCTTTCCGGCGGCGGTTCCGGTGAAGGAATCAAAGCATTGCTTGATAAATCCACAGATATTGCCAATTCATCACGCGAAATTAAAAAAGAAGAAATTGCCTTGGCGGAATCGAAGGGTATAAAACCGATTGCCCATGTCGTTGCTTATGATGCGCTTATCCCTGTGGTGCATCCCAAGAATAAGGTAAAAGGTCTCTCCGCGGATCAGTTAAGTCAGATTTATCAAGGTAAAATAACAAACTGGAAAGAAGTGGGTGGTGAAGACCTTAAAATTGTCGTAATCTCCCGGGATTCTTCCTCGGGAACTTTTGAATCATGGGATCATTTCGTGATGAAGAAAAACAAAGTTACGCCTAAAGCACAGATGCTGGCATCCAATGGTGCCATTTATACGGCAATTTCCAAAAATAAATATGCCATAAGTTATATAGGAATGGGTTATGTAAAGAAAGGCGTCAAGGCTCTGGAAGTTAACGGCATTGTTGCCACGCCGGAGACCGCGCTTTCCAAACAGTATCCTTTCTCCCGGGAGTTATATATGTACACAAACGGCGAGCCGACCGGAGAAACAGCCAAGTTTATTGCTTTCTTAAAAAGTCCGGAAGGTCAAAAGATAGTAGCTAAAGAAGGATTTGTGCCAATTTCTTCTCCTGCAAAGGCGAAAAGCGGTAAAAAGTAAAATTTTTATTGGCCGATAATTTGTATAGATTTTTATCAAGCGCTGCCGTTCAGGCAGCGCTTTGATTTAAGAAAAATATACGATGTCATGTAGTTAAAATGAGATTATTACGGATTATTAAATAAATGAAGAAGCAAAAAGTTTTATTTATTTGTACGCATAATTCAGCCAGGTCACAAATGGCGGAGGCGCTGTTAAATAACCTCTATCCCGACAAGTATCAAGCAAGCAGCGCGGGAACGATACCTGGAAAAATAGATCCCTTAGTTGTATCTGTGATGAGTGAACTGGGTATTGATATGGAGAGGCATTGGTCGAAGGGACTGGATTATTTTCAAGAGGAAAAATTTGATTATGTAATTACTGTATGCGATAATGCCAGAGAAGCATGTCCCTATTTTCCCGGAGGTGAGAAGCGGCAGCACAAAAGCTTTGCTGATCCTTCCAGTCTGATAGGTAATTTCCCCGAGGCTGTTGATAAATACAGAGTGATTCGTGACGAGATAAAAAAATGGATCGGCGAAGAATTTTCCTAGCATGACGCCCGATGGAATATATTTTTTACAGGTGAAGGCTCTATGAACCGGCAGCGAAAAGAAAAACTGATTAAAATTATATTTTTTGTTTTTGCCCTAATTTCTATTATTATTCTGGGGCTGATTTTATTTTCCCTTTTTCGGGAGGGACTGCCGTTATTTAAAAAAATAAGCATTTACGATTTTGTTTTTGGCTCGGAGTGGTATCCAACCGCGGAGACACCGTTATTCGGAATATTCCCACTGATTGTCGGGTCAGTTATTGTAACCATTTTTGCCACGTTAATTGCAGTGCCGCTGGGAGTTCTTTCCGCCGTTTATATTTCGGAGATAGCCCCGAAATCAATCAAGGAAATTTTAAAATCATCCATAGAGCTGCTCGCCGGCTTACCCTCCGTAGTTCTCGGTTTTTTCGGTATGGTTATTGTGGCGCCCTGGATGCAGGAAACATTTGATTTGCCCACAGGCCTGAATATTGTCAATGCCTCGGTAATTCTGGCGATAATGGCTATTCCCACTATTTCCAGTATTTCCGAAGATGCTCTGTACGCTGTTTCCCGCGAATTCAAGGAGGCCTCTTACGCTCTGGGGGCGACTAAATTCGAGACAATCACACGAATTATTCTGCCCTCGGCGTTATCCGGCATCTTGACGGCCGTAATACTGGGCATGTCACGGGCGATAGGCGAAACAATGGTTGTGCTGATGGTGGCGGGCGGTGCAGCGGCGCTTCCGGAAAGTATCTTTGATTCCGTGCGTCCTATGCCGGCAAGCATTGCTGCGGAAATGGGGGAGGCGCCCTATCGCAGTGCTCATTATCAGGCTCTTTTTGCTACCGGCATTGTTCTTTTCTTTATGACCATGATGTTCAACTTAATTGCCGATCATATATCCCATAAATTTAAGCAGGTCGGTTCGGGCACCCTTTGATTGACGAGGAATCAATGAACAGTATAAGCAAAGTGCAAAGTAACTCGATGCAATGGCGCTATTTTAAGCAGAAGCTTTTTTTCAGCACTGTGCGGCTATCGGCATTAATCATAGTTTTGACCCTCGGTGGTATAATATTTCACATTATTTTCAACGGCATCGGAGTCATTAGCTGGGATTTCATTACTCAATATCCCACTGATTCGATGACCAAAGGCGGAATAATGCCGGCTATTATCGGTACTCTTTATTTAACTGTCGGAGCAATTTCTGTAGGTTTACCACTGGGGATTGTTTCGGCGATTTACCTTACGGAATATGCTAGGCAAGGGAAAATAATTCGAATAATAAAAGTAGGAATAAACTGCCTGGCGGGTGTTCCTTCGGTAGTATTCGGTCTATTCGGACTGGGATTCTTTGTTGTGTTTTTGAAATTTGGTTCGAGCATCCTTGCCGGTTCTTTAACTCTGGGATTTCTTATTCTGCCAACGATAATAGGCGCTTCAGAGGAAGCACTGAAATCTGTGCCGCAAACATTCAGAGAGGCATCGCTGGCGCTGGGCGTATCGAAATGGCAGACGATATTTCGGATAGTTTTACCCAATGCCCTGCCGGGAATCATGACGGGTTCTATATTAGGTATTGGCCGTGCTGCGGGAGAAACGGCGCCGATTATGTTTACAGCCGCAGCATTTTTTACATCTAAACTACCCGGCTCTATATTTGATGAGGTTATGGCACTGCCTTATCATATCTATGTGCTGGCGACTGCGGGAACAAATATCGAGCAGACCAGGCCGATACAATTCGGCACGGTTTTAGTTCTTGTTGCCCTTGTTTTGGGTATTGATCTTATCGCTATCATTATCCGCAGTTACATGAGAAAACAGAAAAGGTGGTAATAATGGAAGGCAATACAATTATTAGTGTTAATAATGTCAATTTCTATTACGACGCTTTTAAAGCGCTGATTGATATAAAAATGGATTTCAAGAAGAATTTGGTAACCGCTTTGATTGGTCCTTCCGGCTGCGGTAAATCCACGCTTTTACGTCTGTTGAACAGGATGAATGATCTGATCGACGGAACCAGGGTGGAAGGAGAAATACTGTTTGCCGGACAAAATATTTATGCACCTGATGTGGACCCGGTCGAAATTCGTAAAAAAATAGGTATGGTTTTTCAAAAGCCCAATCCCTTTCCTAAAACCATTTATAACAATATAAGCTACGGGCCAAATTTGATGTGGAAACTCGGGAAAAACGATATAGACGAATTAGTTGAACGGAGCTTAAAGCAGGCTGTTCTTTGGGATGAGGTGAAAGATATCCTGGATCGCTCCGCCCTGACGCTTTCCGGAGGTCAGCAGCAGCGGCTTTGCATTGCCCGTGCGTTGGCCATGAAGCCGGATGTCTTGCTGATGGATGAACCGACTTCCGCGCTTGATCCTATATCAACGGCGAAAATTGAAGAACTGATTGATGAATTGAAAAAAGAATATACAATAATTATTGTAACCCATAATATGCAGCAGGCCGCCCGAATTTCTGATGAAACGGCTTTCTTTTATATCGGTAAGTTAATAGAGTATAATAAAACAGAGAAAATATTTACCAACCCTGATGTTCAACATACGGAAGATTATATAACCGGCAGATTCGGCTGACAGAAGACAGGAGAAAAAACATGGAAGAAAGAAAGCATACCAGCTCCCATTATGAAATGGAATTACGAGAGATCAAGAATGGTCTCATTTATCTCGGCGCCTTGACGGAACAGGCTATTCATAAAGCCATGAAGTCCTTATTGGAGAGAAACTCTGAACTTGCCTGCACAGTCATTAAAGAAGATGCCGAAATTGATAAGCTGGATAATGAGCTGGAAGATAGATGCATTCGCATCCTGGCGCTGCGCCAGCCTGCGGCCATTGATTTAAGATTCATTACCACGGCAATAAAAATCAACGGGCATCTGGAAAGAATCGGCGATATGGCGGTTAATATTGCCGAGAAAGCAATTATGCTCAACAATGAGCCCCAATTAAAACCATATATTGATTTACCCCGCATGGCCGATATGGTGGGAGCAATGATAAAATATTCGCTCGACGCACTGGTCAAAAGAGATCTGGTGCTGGCGGAAGACGTTCAGGAAAAAGAGCATATCGTTGATGAACTCAACGAACAGATTTTCCGGGAACTGCTCACTTTCATGATGGAAGATCCCAAAGCGATTCATCGGGCAATTATTATCATGCAGATATCGAAGAATCTGGAGAGGATTGCCGATCATGCCAAGGGTGTGGCGGACATGGTTATTTATCTGGTAACCGGTGAAAGTGTGCGTCATCAGTGTTCTGCGGGAAACATTAAGGATTGATCATGAAGCGCCATTTATTTTATAAAACATTTGGCACGTATTTAATCATAATTGCCCTTTCCTTCCTGGTTCTGAACATATTTGTGCGCGATGAAATCAGAAAGATAATGACCGGGCAAATAGAAGAGCAATTGATGACCCATGCTCATTTAATTGATTTGAATTCCCCCCAAGATATATCCCGTCAGCTAAAGCAAATTGCTCAAATAACCGGTGCCCGGGTAACACTGGTTGATGTTTCCGGAAAAGTATTTGCCGACTCGGAGAAAGAAGTTGCCGGCCTGGAAAATCATATTGATCGGCCGGAAATACAGGAAGCAAGGGTCAGGGGTTCGGGTAAATCCATTCGCTTCAGCAAGTCTATCGGTGTGGACATGCTCTATGTCGCCGTTCCTATCCATGATGGTGCGACGATAAAAGGCTACGTCCGACTGGCCCGTTCTCTTTCCGCTGTGAACAGCGCTATTGAAAAAATATATCAATCTTTTTCGCTGGCTATGTTTATCGTTGCCCTTTGCTCGTTAATTATTGCCATTATATTTTCCCACCGTCTGACAGCGCCAATCAAGGCGATGGAAAGATTTACGGAAAGACTGCGCCAGGGAGCTCCGGAAGGAGCAATTTTAATCAAAACATCTGATGAAACAAAGAAGCTTGCCGACAATATTAATTATCTCGTTGAGGAATTAAATAATCAACTTAGGCTGGCTAATGAAGAAAAGGCAAAATTAGTAACGGCTTTTACCAGCATGACGGAGGGAATTTTGATCCTCGATGCCAGCGACAGAATTGAAGCCGTCAATGCTTCACTGGATAATATGCTTGCTTCTCAATATGGTGATATCAAGAGAAAAACATTGATGGAAGCCTTCCGCAACGTAGAGCTGCAAAAAGCTTTTCTGCAATTTAAAAAATCAAGACAAACAGTTTTCGGGGAGATAACTTTGGGAAGCATAGAACCGGTTATTCTGAATGTCAGCATTTCGGCAATTGAGGGAAACATCGGCGATGAAAAGAATATGGTTGTTTTTCATGATATTACTCGATTGAAAAAGCTGGAAAGAGTCCGGGCTGATTTTGTTGCTAATGTAACTCATGAAATCCGGACACCTCTCACCGCTATTCTCGGTTATCTGGAAACAATCAAAGACGGCGCAATTGAAAATAAAGAAGAAGCGCGACAGTTTATAGAGATCATTATTAAGCATGCCCAGAGGCTTAACCGCCTGGTTGAAGATCTGCTTACAATTTCCAAAATTGAACTGGGCGAAGTGAACTTTAGTTTTAAGCACGTATCGCTGAGCGATGTTCTGGCTGGCGTAATTTCATTAATGGAGACTAAAGCGGCATTGAAAAATATTAAAATTGATAATCGGGTGACGGAGACACTGCCGCCTGTGACGGCCGATAAAGACCGGCTGATTCAGGTCTTTGTCAACATTCTGGATAATGCCGTCAAATTCACGCAAGATGGCGGTAAAATAATCATTGCGGCTGAAGCAGAAGACAAAAAGGAAAACATCTGTGTTTCCGTGACCGATACAGGCATCGGTATCCCTGAAAGTGAAGTAGCGCGCTTGGGCGAGAGGTTCTATCGCGTGGATAAGACCAGATCGCGCGATTTAGGTGGCACGGGTCTGGGATTGTCTATCGTCAAGCATCTGATGGCTGCTCACGGTGGACGTCTGGAAATTGAAAGCCGGCTGGGCAGCGGCACAAAAGTATCGCTTTATTTTCCTTTGAAACATACTAAGTGAATTATGCAAAAAACGAAGATTGTCTGCACTATAGGGCCGGCCTCGGAGAAGAAAGAAGTCCTGGAGGCGATGATTCAAAATGGAATGAATGTGGCCCGGCTGAACTTTTCGCACGGTTCGCACAAGGATCATCTAGAGAAGATTGTTTTAATCCGCAAGTTATCAGCCAGTCTCCAAAAACCGGTGGCAATCCTTCTTGATCTGGCTGGGCCTAAAATAAGAATCGGCACAATTCCCGATCCCGGCATTTTACTGGAACCAGGTCATAAATTTATTCTGACCAATCGGCACATAAAGGGAAGCGTTAATGCCGTCTCGCTTTCCTATAAAAATCTACCCGGAGAAGTTAAGCCCGGCGACAGGCTGCTTTTGGCTGATGGTTTGATGGAGCTTGTTGTTGAGGAAACCGGAAAATCAGACATTATCTGCAAAGTTGTAACGGGCGGAACCCTCACCTCGCATAAAGGAATCAATTTGCCGACCGGCACAATTCGCACATCAGCGCTTACCGAAAAAGATCGTGCTGATCTTTTGTTCGGCCTGGAAAATGACGTTGATTTTATCGCTCTATCTTTTGTTAAAACTGCCGAAGATATTATAATGCTCAAGGACATTATTGCTGCAAAGGGCAAAAACACCCCGGTTATTGCCAAAATTGAGAAGCACGAAGCCCTTAACCACATTGATGCCATTATGAAAATATCCGACGGCATCATGGTTGCCCGCGGTGATCTGGGGGTGGAAATTCCGCTGGAAGATGTGCCGCTGATTCAGAAGCGCCTAATTTATAAAGCCAATATGTGTGGCAAACCGGTCATTACCGCAACCCAGATGCTTCGCTCTATGGTGACATCTCCCCGACCAACCCGCGCGGAGGCGACGGATGTTGCCAATGCTGTCCTCGATGGAACAGACGCTGTCATGCTTTCCGAAGAGACGGCATCCGGGAGTTATCCGGTAGAGGCAGTGATGTACTTGAGTCGTTTGGCTACAGTTGCCGAGTCCGGCTTTCCTTTTGAGAAATTTCTGGCGATGATTCCGCAAAAGGACATTTCCGAATCTGTTGCTCAAGTGTCATGTGTTTTGGCCAACCATCTTTCGGCCAAGGCTATTGTTGCCTATACGCAGTCCGGCAGAACCGCCCGCTATATATCGCGTTTTCGTCCCCGGCAGCCGATTGTTGCTTTATCGCCAAATGAAAACACTGTGCGGCGTCTGGCGCTTAGCTGGGGTTGCCGCCCCCGCTTGATTAACGATTCCCAGGATACGGACGACATGATCGAAAAGGCTACACAGGCTGCCCGCGATACAGGCGAGGTGTCCGCGGGAGACCTCATTGTTATTACTGTGGGGCATCCTGTAGGGGTATCGGGTACAACTAATATGCTGCGGGTAAAAAGAGTAAAATAAAATATATAACAGCTGTATTGTCAGCCTATAGCCCGCGCCGCCTCTGACACAGGCGTCAGATGAGTCAGAATCAACCGGGCAAGATTCAGGAAGTCCATCGGTTTCAGGATGTATTCGCGAATGCCCATGGCTCTTGCCACTTCGGGCGACATGATTTCGCTGTAACCCGTGCACAGAATAATCGGCAGATCGGGGCGTATCTGCAGCATTCTGCGCGCAATACTTGAGCCTGTCAGATTAGGCATTGTTTGGTCCGTTATTACTATATCAAATGCTTCCGGTGCCCTTTCAAATGCGTTCAGTGCCTGAAGGCTGTCCTTAAATGTAATGACCGAAAAACCAAACTTTTCCAACGCCTCTTTGGCCAGTTCGCCGATCGTTGCATCATCATCAACGAACAGAACTTTGCAATTACCGGCATGAACAAAACTATTCGACAAGATTGAATCTTCGATAGATGGTGCAGTCGGAGCTGAAGACATGTTAATTGCTTTCGGAAAATAGACTGTAAAAGTTGAACCTTTACCGGGCACACTTTCCACATCGATAGTTCCACCGTATCGTTTGACAGTGCCGTGCACAACCGCAAGCCCCATTCCTGTCCCTTCACCCTGCTTTTTCGTCGTATAGAAAGGGTCGAATATTCTGTTAATAATGGATGACGAGATTCCGCAGCCGGTATCGCTTACTTTAATTACTACGAAAGAACCATCTAGCTTTTCACTCACTTGGTTTCGACAGTTTACTTTCCCGTCATATTCTGTAAGCTCAATGGTAAGAATACCACCACTTTCACGCATGGCATGAGCGGCATTCGTACACAGATTTATAAGGATCTGATGAATTTCGATGGGATCGGCAAGCACGACATCGTTTTTTGCCGAGACATAGCTGACGATTTGCACCATCGAGGGAATGCTGGATCGCAGGAGCTTGGCAACTTCCTTGACAATGCTGCCAATGCTCAGTGGGAAAGGCTCGTGGTTCGTCTGACGGCTGAATGCCAGAATCTGCCCGACTAATTCTTTTGCCCGTTCCGATGCAACAGTAATCTGTTTCAGGTAACCTATTTTTTTCTCTTCGCGGGGATCCATCTCTCTTGTCAGCAGTTTTGCGTAACCCATAATTGGCGTGAGAATGTTGTTAAAGTCGTGAGCAATACCGCCGGCAAGCGTACCGATTGCTTCCATTTTTTGTGCCATAGCAAGTTGCCTCTGCGTTGCTGTTCGATTTTCGTCGAACATGGCCAGCAATGACGTATTGAAAATAATGCCTACATAGAGGCCTTGTTCGGTCACAATCAAGCCGTCCATATCCGTATGCCTGGTGCCACGGCTGAGTATATCCTCAACTGATGCCGTCGATGGTACCGTGGGGCATTGACGTATAAATTTCTTCAACTTTTCTTTCCTAATCAGTTCCCGTCCGAACATCCCAAAGGCATAATCCTTGAGATCTATTTCGCGGACAATTCCGAGGAAAAAACCTTGCGCATCAACAATAGGGAGAAAAGAAATGTCGGGATTCTTGCGGATCTGCTCGAAAACAACATACATAGTGACCGTATCGTAAACAGGTTCAATATATTTTATAAAACGGTCAATTTTCATGATTGTTTTTCGTTCTTAGATATTTTTTTTAATCACGGATATATCTATCACGGAGTCTGTAACGTTACTACGTCCGGTATAAAAGAAAACCGCTATCCAGAGAATTGTGAGCAAAATAATAATTACGGGATCCCAGAAAAAAACAAGACCCGATAACAAATCCGGTATTATTATATCCGGTGCGCTGAGATACAAAGCAATCAATGCCAGGTAAATTGTTGCTGCTACAGCCATAATTTGATAAGCCGAAATTCGGCCACTGCCTCTATAGTCGGCGCGAAGAAATTCAGAAAATGCACGCCAGCCTTGAGTTACAACTAATGTTAAAATCATGGCCGTGTAAAAAAATCCCTTTAAGAATAAATAGAGACCGCTGATTGCCGCCAGAACATAAAGTGTGGCGGTTAAAGCCTGGACAGGAATTACCTTCTGGCCGTCAAGCTGATGGGCATAAGCAATCTTCTTTGTTTTGCCGTTAAACACAAAGTGATATTTATGGAAGAGATTTTTGATAAATTGGCTGCAATCGGCAAGTGGTTTGCCGTAGCAACAACCGAAGCTGATGCAGGCAAGTCTGCCGATGCCTTCACCAAAGGCATAAGCAATTAATAGCGCTGCAATTGAACTTAGCGGGGAAATTTGGAATCCTGACGATTTCCCGAGAGTTGCATTAGTCAGTAGAATAATCCACGGAGTGATCACTATTCCAATAAAAGAAGCTGCACCCACCGAACTGGTATGAGGCTTTTTTTCTATCAGTGAAGCAATCAGCCGGGAAGCCGGCAGGCAGATTATAATTATGCCGGAAATTATAACCAGGGTGCCGTCGGCAGATTGCTTTATCGATCCCATCAATATTAAAAATATAGCTACGGCAACACAGACAGCCAGGGCATTGAAGAATCCGTAATAGGTCAGGTTTGTTCCGTGCCATCTGCCGTCTTGTCCTTTTATGGAAGGCAGACAGGCCAATATTTGCCAACCTTCCTTAGGTAGTGCCCGAAATGCCCAGGAAAATATCAGAGCTATCATTGCCGCAAGGCTCAAAGTGAATATTTCATCAAGCATGATTATAGGAAATCCCCTGCATAGACAATCTTATGCTTTTCTGCTTACTTCCCGTCTCCATTATTTCCTGGCAGGGCATACACATTCTGCTCAGCGGGGCCAGCACAAGTCTTTTTTCGGCGATAACTGTGCCGCAATGGTCACATATGCCGAATAAACCTCTATCGATCAGCAGGATTGTTGTCTTGATGTCGAGAATTAACTGTCGTTCCCTGTCCCGGCAGGCCAGCTCAACAAACTTATTCGTTTCGATTGCTGCCTGGTCAAAAGGATCAGCGAACTGACCATCAGTATTTTTCAGTTTCGATATTGTATTGTCGGCTATCGATAGAAGTTTTTCCATTTCCTGCACTAGAGCATACCTGATATGTTGGATTTTTTCTTGTCTCATGTCAATTACCTCCCTTTGTAATTAATACCGGCTTGCTTTTCAGTATTTTCGTTATCCTGGAAAAGCAAAACGGTATAAGATTAATGATTAAAAGAGCTGGCAATAAATGATCTGACCTTAACATCCGTCTCAATTAAGGGCTTGCCAAAACCTTGACTAAAAACACTTTCCACACCGGGGTAAAACATATTGGCTGCAATGTCGTCGGCAAAACGCACTCTGTTTTTTTGAAAAATAAGAACAACCGTGCTGCTGCCGGGGCGAAAAAGACTTTTGGGAGAGCCCTTTCTTACAAACATTCCCGTTCCGACAGAGATGGGGTTATCATATTTATTTTCACTGTAGCATTGAACTATATCGCCAATCATCAACGCTACTACTTCAATCATAGCAACCAAACCCACATGAGTCCCACCTTCCACATCCGTGTTGATTATAGTGACAACACGCTTATTTTTGGAATAAGGCGTTACCAGCGAAACAACAGCATTGGGATTGCACGCATTATAGAGACCGGGTATCTGATAAAAATCTACTACTTTACCTGTAACAGGAGTATGACAATAGTGGTACTTTTCCGGAGTTAACCGGAAAAGCGCAAAATCGCCGTCGCTAAAAGCCTGAAACCATGTTTCTTTATTGTGACCAATCATTTCTTCATAATCAAAAAACTTCCCTTTAATAAACAGGCTGGAATTTTCCGAAAAAGAGCCGAACAGCATCCTGGAGTCAGCCGGAGACAAAATGGTTTGCGGGTCGTTAGGCATGGGGCGGCATTCCCAGTAACGTATTTTCCGTTCAAATATTTTTCTCAGGGAATCCAAATTTTCCGGAGGTTCCAGACATTCATCCTGCATAATATTCAACTCTGTTTGCAATTCCATGTGTGCTTTCATTCTGTGAGAAAGAATTCCGTCATAATTCATATAGCTCAAAAGACGTGAAGTTCTGGCACTGGTAAGCTTCCGGAAAAGCCAGGAAGATTGTTCCTTGACGCCGGAATACAAAAATTCAATTGCCTCATTGCCGTAGAGTTGTTCCGTATTGATCTGGCGAGTATCTCGCTCAATATACTGATGTTGCATAATTTATTTCCGAGTCCTTTATTTCTTGAAATTTTCGATTGAGTTCAGTTTTATAATGTACATGTACCAGAATAAGACAAACCAGTTTTTCCAACGTTTCTTTTGAGGCCACTTCGTTAATAATATCCTTTTCGGCGCGATCAAGGAATTGTGAAAGGTTGGTTTCATTTAAAATCGTATAAAGCAGGCTTCTTATTTCCTGCCGTACACCGTCATTAACATAATCAAGTTTAACAATATCCTCGCTAAGAAGTTGAAAGGCTTCTTTAATGTGGCGATTGCGTAAATCCGTGCGATAATATTTTTCGGCCGCCAGATTGAATTTATCGGCATCTATCTCCATAGGGGATTTAGCGTTGGTCATTTCCAGAATTCCGCGGGTTAACTTGCCACAAGTGGAATGCATGTCTGGTTCATTAATTCGGTCTGCGAGTTCAGCGATGGTTTCTTTCATGCCCAGCATTTCAATTAAGTCTGCCGCATCCTCAGAAATAATTTTCAGCAAAGACCTGCGGTATTCGAGATTGTAAATGCGCGCATATCCTGGATATCTGCGGCTCTGACGCACCCGGTCTGTTTTTTCCATAATCTTTTTTATTAAAGCATTACCGGTATTGTTTTGAACAAAAAAAGTCGGTAAGCCGATGGCCGACCCAAAAATTATCTGCCTTCTTTCACTTTCAATAGAAGGATCATCAGGAATATCCGCATGGCTTACTTGGCCGGTGGCAATATATTTAAAGGCTAAAAGATAAAGAAGATTTTGCAGGCTTACGGCTTGCCCCAAATCATTTTCGAAACTTTCAAACAGACTGTAATGGCGTCCTTCAAACCCCGAAAATCCCATTACATCGTATTCCCGCAGTTTCTCCAGAAGATAGAGCGACATCTTCGTGTCAAAAACGCCGAGATCGGCGAGGTCGCTCTTCAAGGGTTGACTATTGTAAAGCTCGCCGTTTAAGGCTGGGCTCTTGTCCGTGCTCATCAAAACGACCAGATAGTCAATCAGCCGGAAATCGGGAATAAAGTCGCCTTTTAATCTAAAAGCCGTGCTGATTAAATTATCTATCCACCTGGGGCCGAAAGGAGTAGTGGACTTACCGCACATATTCAGATTTGCTTTCTTCTGCCAACGGCGCCAGAGCATTCGTAAATGAGTATAGTCCAATTCATGGGGAAGAAAGCCCAGGGCTTTCTCCGGATGGAAATCATTGAAATCCAGGCGATAGGGCGCAGCAGTGTATGTGCCGACAAAAAGAGGCAGGAAATGCTCAACAATTTTAACGACCAGATCTCCTACGTACTTTTCATCTCTGCGGGAATATCCGGAAGCAGGGTCTTGAAGCATGCGGCTGAGTTTCCGGCTACCCAGACTCACATGGGTGCCGTTATTGGCCAAACTTATATTAGATAAATTCGGCAGCGATACCAGATTGCTGGTAATTATTCCGGCCTCTCGGAGTTTCAAGACGGCGTTGAATTGGCTGCGGCTCAAGACTCGGTGACACAGATGCATATATTCATGTTTTTCCTCACCCTTGTTCCATCCGGATAGACAGGGATTCATAAATAATTCCCGGTAAAATGCATCAGAGACGCAATTGCTTAAAATTTTTTGCCTGACCGGGGGATGCGGAGATAAAAATATTGTCGCCTTTTGTCCATTTTCCACCAGGGAATACTTGAGATTTGCATACATAACCAGCAATTGGCTTATCAGGAAGCGGATCGACATTTCCTTGGCTACGGTACGGCCCATCCCCGCTTCTGATTGCATGGCAACTACATAAAAAGAAGATGTCTCCGGAGATGTGTTATCGTTAAGATAATACTGCATGATATTTAATCCGCTATTCCGGATCAGCGGAGGGACTTTTTGCTGAGGATCAACTATCTCGGCCAGAGATAATTTCAAGAGATAACTTATGGGGACTCGGATGTGTTCCCGGCCGTCTTTTTGAAAGATGAAGTTGTGCAAATCCGATCGTCGACCTGCGGAAGGATTTTCCTTGTCCGCCAGAAGATCATGCTGAAAAATATTCCGGGCAAGTGGCCCCATATTTTCTCGGGGGAAACGCACCCAGCTGTTTTCCCAGACACCTTCGGTATTGGTATCTAAATATTTTTCCAGGTCGGTCATTACCTTCCGGGAAGTATCGCCCGCCTTTGCCCGTCTTCTGGTATTGGCAAAATAATTTGATTGTTCTATAAAGATTGGCAGGTCAACAGCGTCCTTATTGCCAATTACAGCTGTCTGCAATTCTGATTCGCTGCCGGCGGTAGTATCAGACGGTGCGAAAGGCAGGGTGCCGACATTTAAACCCAGCTGGTCATATTTAATGCCGATTACCTCCATTATTTCTCGGAGGGATTTAGGGGTGGAATTATCCGCCGCTGCGTGCTGTTTAAATAAAGAAGTGTTTATCTTGCTCAATTTATCTCTCCTGTTGAACAGATTCTTTTTTTGACGATGCTAAAATAGCATTTCAATGTTTCACTATGATGACAGATTTAATAAGATTTAGTTAAGAATGCTTTCCCATATTTGATGGTGGGGATATTTTCTAGATGCCGGATTTGGCACTATGAAATAAATTTTGGAAGCCAGTTGGTGAGGATGAATTCTTGGAGAATTATAAATACAGAATTGAATATTAGTAACAATGCCATTAAATCTGCTATTATTGGAAATAAAACTTAAATCTGATACGCTATAAAACAGGTTTTAAATGATGAAGAAGTCTTTGTTCATAATACTCGGCATTATATTCACAACGTCGATTATTGTCAGCGTTTACTATTTATCCGGCGATAGAGTTTCTAAATCAATATTGTTATTGACAAATAATATCGTCAAACAAGATGATCTCTCGCAGTGGTTCAAAATATCAAGAACAAAAAAAATAAGAGGTGTCGCACTTGTCGTACACGGGCTCAATCTGAAACCCGAAAGAATGCAATCTATAATATCCGAGCTTAATGATGCAGGAATAGATGTTCTGAACCTGTCACTTCGCGGGCATGGCAATAACTATCTGAACAATACGAACATTTCCAGCGACGAAGCACGGCTGGAGTCTTTTCAAACCGTTACATACAGCTTATGGTCGGAGGAAATTTACAAGGCTTATTTGAGAGTCAGAGAAAGAGCCTCTAAAAAAAATGTTCCTGTCTTTTTTGTCGGCTATTCCATAGGCGGGCTGATTGGCTGCGATCTGCTGCTGTTACACCCTGATGTGTATTATGACCGGATGGTTCTATTTGCGCCTGCTTTAAATATCACAGTGGAAAGTTACCTTTTAAAAGCTCTGATGCCCTTTCCTGATATTATTATAGACAGTTTATCTCCGATATACTACCGGGCAAACAAGGGTACTCCCATGGCGGCTTACAAAGCTTTATTTGAAGCCGTTGAGCTTTTTGAAAAAAATGTAAATGATAAATTAAACAAACCGACGCTTATTTTTATCGATGAAAAGGATGAATTTGTATCTTGCTCCAAACTTAATGAAATGATCATCCGGAGGAGTCTTAACAACTGGCAAATTAATATAGTGCTGAAAGATAATGATATCGGAGAAAAAAAATCGCACCATTTGATTATTGACAAAGACAGTGTAGGTAAACAAATGTGGAAGCAAATCAACGATGCTATGAAGACGCACTTGAGCGCCGGAGCTTGAATTGGAAGTCCTCATTGCCGAGTTTCTTCCAATTTTTCTATTTATAGACAATTGCCCCGGCAGTAAAAAAGGTGGCGGCATGCTTGCTTTGATCTTGTCTTTAAGTGCAATCATTTGCTCCGGCGATCACGCACATATGCGCTGCCGGGAATGGACTTTACGTATTGCTTCAACTGGGCTGCCTTGCCGGATATTTCTTTCATATCTTTGCCTGTCTCCGCTGTGCAATCAAGAACGGGCAGGGAAATGGAAATGAAGGGGAACCATCTTTCCTGACCGGTGCGGTCATGGGACATGATTCCCCCTGCCGCTTGATCTTCCGGGTTGTATAAATCCTTAATTCCGGCATCGAAATGCTCAATTATAAAACGGCACAACTCATCGACATTGTTTTCGGCTGAAAAAATTATAAAATCATCTCCACCGATGTGTCCGAGAAACGCATCACTATCGCCGCATTCCTTCAGTGCTTCTTTAAGAAGATTTGCTGTATAAAGGAGCACCTCATCGCCTTTCTCGAACCCATATTTATCGTTGTATGATTTAAAATTATCCAGGTCGATAAAAATAATACTGCAAAAACAACCATTTTTGAAACACTTTGCGTGCTCCTGCTCGATGGCGATATTACCCGGCAGGCCGGTCAGTGGATTGGCGCCTTTGGCCAGCTCCAACCTGATTCTGGTCGTAGTATCCAGAAGTGTCTGGACGGAAACAATCCCCTGGAGAAAACCATCCCTGGTGACGATGATATTGTCATAAAGTTTCATTTTATGGCGATTCATAGCAACCTGGGATACTATTTCGAGCGGCGTGCCGCTATCTACGGTGAGGGGCATCTTATCCATTATATGGGAAATCGGTTTTTCATAATATAGCGCCACACCGTATTTTTTCCCGAGATGCCTGTCCAGATGCTGGCGCATGACCAGACCGCAGGGTTTATTATTCTCAACAACGACAATTCCGGACATGGCTGTGTTTTCTTCAAAGATAGCCTTAACATTTTTGACCGGTGTTTGTTCTTCGATAATAAGAGTTTCATCGACGATGTCGCCGATGGGGAAGGCATGTTTTAAAATATGATGCCTTCCATTGTCTGTAAAATGGAGCGTTTTCAGAAACGCCTCCTCGGAGATAATTTGTTTGGGGTAAGTCGGCCTGCCGAAAAAATAGCCTTGGCCGTAGTGGACACCGATATTAATGAGTGCGGCCAGTTCCGCCTCCTCTTCGATTCCTTCGGCAATGATTTCACAGCCGATCTTTTCGGCAAAGGTGACGAAGGTTTCCATCAGGGCTGTCTTGACCCCGTCTTTGTGGATTCCCCTGACCAGAGACATATCGATCTTGATATAATCGGGGCGAATTTCAGCAATTGACTGGAGTGTGGAAAAACCGCATCCGACATCATCCACTGCCACCAGAAAGCCCTGGTCCCGAAATTTTGTCAATGCTCTGTTTAAGGATATGAAGTCTTTAATGTGGTGCCTTTCCGTGATTTCCAAAACAACATTTTTAGGTTTGATGTGGAATTTCTGGAGAATCCTCATGGTTTCTCCTTCTGTAAAGGAGGGATCATTAATGGCGTCCGGATGAACATTAATAAATATCTTCTGGTCCGGTCCGAGTTCTCCAAGATTATTAATGGCCGATTCGCGGCATCTTCTTTCCAGAGGGAAAAGGAGTCCTTCCGCCTCGGCAAAGGAAAAAATAACGTCGGGCCGGTGAAAGTAACTGCTTTCAGGCCCCCTGATCAGGGCTTCCCAGCCCAGAACGGCGGCGGAACGAATGGAGACGATGGGCTGGTAAACGGAATGCAGTTTGTCTTCGGCGAGAATTTCCTTGAACTCCGGAAGATATTTAACGGATTCTATTTTGATGAATCCTTTTGCTATGCCATAGGCCCTTTTTGTTGCGTTATAGAGCTGTACCTCCATGTTCGTCACATTATCCGTAATAATCGCGTAGCCGATATGGACATCCATCTCCCGACCTGTGAGAAGCAGGAACTCCCTGTTCATGCTTTCCCTGATTTGTTTTCGGTAAGCGATAGAAAGATTTTCCAGGGTCGTTAGATTCAGGGCGCTCAAGGTTTCCGTGATGACAATGAAATCATCTCCCCAGAGACTTTCCGTGGCTATTATTTGAATATTCTTTTTATATAACTCTTGCAAGCCGTGCGCCAGTGTGTCGCTAAACAGCTTTATAATATACTGGGCGACCTCCAGACCGGCTCCTTGCTCAATTTCTTGAAAGCGGGCAATGTCGAAATAGAAAAGGGCCACACACTTCCCGCTTTCCAGGCTGCCGGATATTCGAGATAGCAGTTCCTGGTCTTTTCTCCAATTTCCCTTATTGTTAATACGTATATTGTTTTCTTTTTGCACAGATTCAGACTGACTGGCGGCATACATTTTGATATTCTCCTTTACGGTATCGGTTGTTAAATGGCCATTTCCCCCGGCTGTATTCGTAAAAATGATTTCTTCTTTTAATTACTTGCGGGATTAACTATTTTTTATTGCCGCAAGGTAGCACTTCGATGTTTCATTATGATGACAAATATAATAAGCTTCTGTTAAATATCCTTTCCGCGAATCGTATAGATGGAGAAATTTATTTGCCGGTCAGCAAATGGAACATTCAAGCTGTCATTATATTCTTAATATCTTAATCGACTTGTAACATTACTGTAACATTCACCGTATATAATCCGTATGTCTTTAAGAAATTTGATGTGGAGTGGTCAGATAACGCCCGTTTTTGGCCGTAATTTAAATTTGAAAAATTTCAGGAGGAAAAGGAAAGATGAAGAGATTATGGTTGATTTTGCTGTCGATTGGTCTTTTGACCATCTTCAGCACAGCGGCTTTTGCCGTTGATGTGAAGTTCAGCGGCGATATGAGTGTTGCCGGTGTTTATTTAAATAAAACGAGTTTAACTAGTGATACAAGTCCTTCGACGGCGTTTTATTATCAGAGATTGCGTGTCCGGACAGATCTTGTTGTTTCGCCCGGTCTAACAGTGATTACGCGTGCGGATGTCATGGAAAGAATTTTGGGCGGCGCCAGAACTGCTGCCGGGACAACACTTGCTACCGATTCTTCCGGTACCACGGCGGAAAACGAAAACATCGCTATTGACTGGGCCTATATTAATTACCAGTCACCAATCGGTATTTTCGATGTCGGCATTATGAATGACGGCAGTACGGGAACGGTCTTCGGCAACAGCTTAGCCCCTGCTGCACGGATCAAATACTCTTATACCGCCGGACCGGCAACTCTCAATCTGGCCTACACCAAAGTAAAAGAGCAAAGTTATAACTCCGGTAATGCTGTTACCTACGCTGATGCCGACAATGACAAATACGGCATTGAAGGCGTTTATAAATGGAAAGGCGGTTTGGCCGGTTTGCAGGTCAATTATTACCGGTATGCCGAGCTGAGGCCGGCAACTTCAACTACACCAAACACTAGGAGAGTATATACCCTTTTTACCCCTTATACCATTGCCAAGTTCGGTCCTGTGAATGTGCAGGCGGAATTAAACTGGGCTACGGGTAAATTGACGGAATATGATACAGGCATTACGGGCACCGATGTTACATTGCAAAACATGAGTGGTTGGATTGACGCTCAGGCAACTTTCGGGGCTGTTTATTTCGGCGGCACTTTCGCTTATGTTTCCGGTGATGATCCCAATACTGCCGACAAGAATGAAGGCGGCATTTTAAATGGCGGACGTGATTGGAGCCCCAATCTGATCATGTGGAGCCAGGAGCGCAGTTATTGGATTGGTAATATCTCGTCTACAGCTGTTGGTGCCAATAATGGCTTTGGTTCATCATTTGGTTCGGCATACGCCACTACTTCCACTAAAACAAATGGCGGGTTATTGTATCAAGGCCGTGTTGGTGTGAAACCGACAGACAAGTTGGACATTATGACTTCATTTACCTATGCTGATGCGGATAAGACACCGGCCAATTATGTATCGAAAAATTATGGCTATGAACTCGATGTTGTAGCAACCTACAAGCTTACCAGTAACCTGTCTTATATGCTGGGTGCCGGTTATCTTTGGACGGGTGATTATTTCAAAGCAACCAGTTCTGCCAATAGCGTACAAAATGATTATCTGGTCATCAATAAGTTAACGCTGACATTCTAACAAAGCCAAAATTCCCATTCAACACCCCGGGGTAGCGTATCTCCGGGGTGTTTTTCTTTTTAACCAAATTTTCTTTATTCCGTCATCATAATGAAACATTGCAGTGCTACCTTTATGCCATACCTCAAGAAGAAAATTATTTTATGAATTTAGAAAAGAAAATAGATTTTATGCTTGCGAGTTTTTATGGATATTAGATTCATCAACCCTTTTCTGTATGGCATGGCAGAAGTATTGGGGAAAATGGCTTTTATCAAGCCTACTTCCGGCAAGGCATTTGCGAAAATAAATGATACCGGCGCCTGTGGAGATGTTTCAGGAATTATTGGTATGACCGGTGATGCAATAGGCTCTCTGGCCATTTCTTTTGATGAAGAATGTATCATCTATATTGCCAATAAAATGCTTAATGAAAATCATAAAGAAATTAACAAAGAGGTTTTAGATACAGTCGGCGAACTTACCAATATGATTTCCGGTGCCGCCAGAAAAATTATGGAAAAAAATAATCTGAAAGTATTTGCATCTATCCCGATGGTTGTTTTCGGTAAGGGGCATACTGTGAGCCATATTATTAAATGTCCCAGTATTGTCATTCCTTTTCAGACGGAAAAAGGGATGTTCGTCATGGATATCTGCCTTAAAGCTCAAATCAAGCAAAAAAAAGAAAGTTCACCGCTTATATCAAATCATAGCTGTAATGTAACTCAGATGATGAGCGCAGCGCGCTGATGAGATGTTTGTTTATCTAAAGCAGAGATTAATCTAACCCATTGCCTGTGATTAATTTGCCGGTTTTAAATTACGGTCATGCTCTGCAAGTAATAGAACTATTGTAGTTTTCTCTTCTTTTATATATAATATCCTGTAAATAGAAGCTTTTCTTCCTGGAGGCATATATGAAAAAAACAGGCAGGCTGTTGCTAACGTTGGTATGTACCTTTTTGTTGTTCAGTACGTCAGCCCTTGCGGATCAGTCCGTCATTCTAAGTGAGGGCAAATACGTGCTGGGGGATCTCGATACGAAAAATGATGCCAAGGTTCAAGCCTTAATAGAAGCTAAAAGAATGGCTATGGAAAAGGCCGGAACTTATCTGGAGAGTTCCTCGGAAGTTAAGAATTTTCAGTTATCCAAAGATCAAATCAAGACAATGGCTGCCGGTATCATGTCTGTAGAAATAGTAAAAGAGGACTGGAAAATGTCCGGGGAAAACATGGTTCTGACTATTCAGATTCGGGCAACCATTGATACATCAAACCTCAAAGATCGAATATCCAAAATACAGGAAGGTGATAATACGGAAAGCCTGAAGGATGTTCAAAGTCAACTGGCCGCCCTGCAAAAGGAACTGGCCGACTTAAAGAAACTAAGCCAGCAAAGTGACACCATAGGAATAAAAAAACATCCCAGCCGGGAAATGAAGGACAAACATGAATCTCTGGTGAACGAGATGTCTGTTTTGCAGTATATGGAAAAGGGTGACATAGCCACCATTAATCATCGCTGGGAAGAAGCGGCTGAGGCTTATGGACAAGCCATTGTCCTAAATCCCCGGTTGCTTGATGCTTACGCCAGAAAAGCTTACGCACTGTATTTTTTAAGGAAATTGGACGACGCTCTGGCCGTAGCGGATCAGGCACTGGCAATGGATCCTTCATCCGTAAGAAATCTCGGCGTTAAAGCGCTGATTTTGAAGGATCAACCGGGTAAAGTTGATTTGGCCTTAATGACGATTAATAACGCAATTAAAATCAATCCCGATGCTCCGAGATTATACCGGTTCCGGGGAGAAGTGTTCATCAAAATGGGTAAATTTCGCATTGCACAGCAAGATTTTGTCCGGGCCTGTAAAATGGGAGCAAAAGAATCATGTGTGCGAGCTAAAAGATTGGAAGAAAAAATGAAAGCTGGAAGAAGCAATTAAAACTATTTATACCTGTTATCAATCGCGGCTGTATTAAGTAAGTTTATAGACACCCTGAATTTTAACCATGGCGCCGCCGCCGAAAATAACATTTTTCTTTTCTTTGTTTATTGCCGTATCGAGTTTGACAATATTGGGAAAATCATAACTGTTGTTCTGCTCAATGTTGAGCATAGCACCATCCCATAAATTGTTTTGCAGCAAATAGTTGCCGAAGGCGGAATTACCGGAGCCGGTTGCTGGATCTTCCAGATAGCCAAATTTAGGCGCAAAAACCCGGGTACGGAATTTATTCTTTTTATCGGCTACATCATCGGTAAAGACAAGAATAATGTCGATTCCATTATTCAGACAGAAATCTTTCAGCTTAAACTGATCCGGCATAATGGCCAGGCACAATTCTAAATTTTTAACCGGAACAATTAAAGTGTTTAAACCGGCGTTGATCAAGTCCGTTTTAAAATCGATATTAATATCCTCTGCTCTGATCTTGAGGGCTTTGGCAATCACTTCCTTTTCGAGATCTAACTCATTATATGCGGGCGGCGGTGCGGTAATAAAAACAGAGTCGTTTTCTTTGATCTTGTTATAAACCTTGAGATAAGCATCTTTCACTCTAATCTTGATTATTTCCTGATTTAATAAATCTCTGCGGCTGCCAATCAGGTCATACATGATGCCGATGGTGCCGTGTCCGCAGAAATCAACCTCGCATTCGGCAGAATAATATTTCAACAGAAAGCATTTTTCTTCCGGGAATAAATAAACAACTTCATTGACAAAGCCTTTCAGCTCTCTGGCAATTATCTGCATTTCCTGATCAGATATATCATTAACGCCGTCTAAATAAATGCAGGCGCAGGGGTTGCCGCCGGACAATCCTTTCGTAAAGGCATCAATCTTCTTAAAGGGGAACGTCTTCATTTTTATGGCCTCAATAATTAATCAACGTGCGTCCTGCTCTAAATAACAGGGGAATAATTAGAATTAATAATACACCCATGACCGTGGTGGCAACAATAACTTCCGTGATGGTAATAAATCCAATATCTATTGCCCGATAAATTAATATGGAGTTGATGGGAATAATCAGGAACAACCCGGTGAGCAGGCCGGGCGCGTATTTTTTAAGTGCTATGGTGGCAATCAGATGGGGAAATACGGCGTTGATTATCATGACGCCCAGAAAGCCGTAGAAAACCCAACTGATGAAGACAACATCGGGAATAATTACGCGAAAAAAAGTTACCAGATAAGCCAGTGCGGTGATGATAATCAAGGCAAAATGAAATTCGCTTTTTTCGACAGGCTTATGATATTTTGAGGCATGCCGGGACCACTGTGGCAGCCAGAGAGCTTCCTCGATGTTGTGTAAAGTGATAGCCAGAGGGAAAAACAATAATAAATAATTGTTAAACATATTTTATCCTTTCTTCAGGCTTCTTTGAACTTATCCGGATATATAGCAACTACCGGCATGTTTTTCAATGCATTCTCTTCAGCGGCATCCTGATAATAAATTAGAACATATGACAATTTTCGGAAATACTGAATAAAAAAAGAAATATGATTACAATATGATTACAAATTTATTGCCTGGATAAAGAACGTATGCTAATTTACAATTAAAATTATTTCTCAGGAGCTATAAATGAACATAAGGGTTCTGGGTTGTCACGGCTCGCAGCTTCCTAATTACAATACAACAAGCTTTCTTCTCGGTCAGAATGTTCTCGTTGATGCCGGCACTGTAACTGCCGTTTTGAGCCTGAAAGAGCAAATGAAGATAGAGTACATTTTTATTACCCACGCCCATCTGGATCATATCCGTGATATTGCTTTTCTGGCCGATAATATCTGCTATCAGCGGCGGGAAAAACCGTTGATTATTGTCAGCACTAAAGGCATTCTTGATGCAATTCACCGGCATATATTTAATAATGTCATCTGGCCTGATTTTTCCAAAATACCAAGCAAAAAATCACCGGTAATAAAATTTCAGGTTATCAAGCCGGGGAGGAGACAAAAAATCGGTGACTTGCACATAAAAGCTATTGATCTCCATCATGTTGTGGAGACAGTCGGTTACATCATTGAAGCACAAGGGAAAACAGCAGTATTTCTGGGAGATACGGGGCCGACAGAAGAAGCGTGGCAGATAGCAGGGGCTATTGCGGGACTTCAGGCAGTGTTTATTGAGACTTCTTTGCCTGATAACCTGAAGGATATAGCCAATATTACCGGTCATCTTACTCCGCTTTCGCTGGCGGTCGAACTAAAAAAATTAACCGAAGTTAATCCGGAAATTTACCTCTATCACATGAAACCTAGTTACCGCGAGACTATCCGTAAAGAGGTTGCGGCTATAAGAGACCGGAGAATCCACATAATTGAAGACGGCCAGATAATACGTATTTAATCTCAAAGAAATAATGAAAAAAAATGATCCTGTCGCCTATCTTTCCAGCTTAAACATTGATGTAATGCGCTTCGGGCTTAAGGCAATTTCCGATCTTCTGCTTCGCCTGGGCAATCCGCAGAATTCCTACAAGACTATATTAATTGCCGGGACCAACGGTAAAGGGTCAACAGCAGTCATGACCGCTTCCATCCTACACTCGGCTGGTTACAAAACCGGTCTCTATACATCGCCCCATCTGGTCAATGTGCGGGAGAGAATCACCGTTGATAAAAAAGATATTTCGGCAAAAGATTTCAGCCAAATTGTCACCCTGGTAAAACGAGCTATTAATCAACCGGTAACCTATTTTGAAGTATTAACAGCTGCGGCTCTTCTCTATTTTCAGCAGAGGGCTGTTGATATTGCTGTACTGGAGGTGGGTTTGGGTGGCCGGCTGGATGCAACAAATGTTTGCCGTCCGCTTGTTTCGGTAATTACTAATATCGGTTTTGACCACACGGCTTATTTAGGAAAATCATTGGCAGCAATTGCCGGGGAAAAAGCTGGCATCATTAAGCAGCGCGGTGTTTGTGTTACCGCTGCCAAACAGAAAAAGGTAATAGAGGTGCTGGAAAACGTCTGCCGCCGCAATAAGGCCAGTCTCTATCGCCTAGGCAAAGACATGAAAATCGTACAGCAGAAAAACGGATTGATTTCTTATTGCGGACTATACAATAATTATAATAATTTAATCGTTCCTCTGACGGGCAGACACCAACTGAATAATGCGGCGCTGGCTTTAGCGGCGCTGGAAATTGCCGGTCTTAAAGGTTTTCCGGTCAATGGTACGGCAATTGCCAGCGGGCTGAGAAGTACAAAATGGAAGGCTCGTTTGGAAGTTCTGTGTCATCGACCTTTATTTGTGGTTGACGGTGCGCACAATCCCGCCGGAATAAGTGTTTTATGCCGGTCGCTGAAAAATGATTTTACCTATCGCCGTTTGATTCTTATTTTTAGCGCACTGGCTGATAAGGATTATCGCAAAATGATCAAAAAAATTGCACCGCTGGCTAGAATAATAATTATAGCGCAGTTGCAAGCCAAACGTGCCGTGCCGGTGGCAATTGTTCAGGAGTGCGTGCAAAAAATGGGATATCAGGCTATAATTACGGAAAATGTGCGGGATTCGGTTGACCGGGCATTTGATCTGGCCGGAGAAGGTGATCTGATTTGTGCTGCCGGATCGCTTTATTTAGCCGGAGAGATAAAACAAGCTTTCCCTAAGCTGGAATTTTTGGATAAGGAACCCAAAGCCTGTTGAAAGGAACTGTTTGGCGTTGTTGGGCTGCAAATCCCATCGTTAAAGGTATAGGCCTTTACGCTCCGCGATGTTATTTTTTGGGGCCCTGGCATTTAGGACCTTTTGAACAGCTTTTAAAAAGGTATTATAAATGTCATGTTCAACTTAATTAAAAGGGGCATTTTCTGGTTTTGGTGAACCTATTAAAAAATAAATTAATAACTGCGTTGCTGTCTCTAATCATCGTCTTAATTTTATGTCCTCAATTATCAGCAGCTGAGGCTAAAGACAGTAAAAGTCCCGTCAATATTGATGCGGATACCATGGATTATGATAATACTACTGATGTTTATCATGCTCAGGGATCAGTAATTATAACCTATGACGGAGGTGTTTTAACAGCTGACGATGTGGAGTATGACAAAAAGAACGGTGTTGCTACGGCTTACGGCAATGCGTTTCTGAAAATGGGTGCAGATACTCTTGCCGGTGATAAGATAGTATTTAATGTGGAGAAGGAAACCGGTATCGCCTATAAAGCCCGGGCGTTTTACGCGAGAAATCATTTTTATATTCGGGGCGACGAAATCGAAAAAACCGGGGAACTGACTTATAAAATAAAACAACCGGTGGCAACGACATGTGATGGCGATAAGCCCGATTGGGAAATCGCCGGCAGTGAAATGAAAGTGACCGTTGAAGGTTACGGATTAATGAAAAATGCCCGGCTGGTTTCCAATAAGGTGCCGTTTTTCTATTCCCCGCTGCTGCCTTTTCCTGCCAAGACCAAACGCCAATCGGGATTTCTTTTCCCCTATCTTTCTTACTCCAAGGATAAGGATGGAGTTGATATCGAAATCCCTTATTTCTGGGCTATTTCTCCTCAGATGGATGCAACGCTTTATTCGCGTTATATTGAAAAAAGAGGATTAAAAGAAGGAGTGGAATTTCGCTATTATGCCGGGGAAAAATCTTATGGCACATTCTATGGTGATTATCTCACTGACAATAAACATAATACGACTCCAACGGCAGGCGCAGTTACGAATCAGCAGGATTTGAATAAGCGCTGGTCCTATTATCTGAATCATCAGACCAATTTTGATGCCCAGTCCTATCTTCGGACTGATTTGCGCAGGGTATCGGATCACTGGTATTTCCGGGATTTTTCCGCCAAAAACTATTATGTTGACAACTATGCTCAAACCGAGCGAGACCCGTTTAAAAAAGTGCCTTTCCTGGGAGATGAATCCCTTGGTTCTTTAGAATCGACTGTTCGTTTCTATAAGGGCTGGTCTAATTACAATTTAACGGCATTAATCAGTTCGACGGATAATCTTGCCGTAACGAATAATGACAGTACTTTACAGAAATATCCGGAAATAACTTTTACGGGTATTAAACAACCACTCTTAAAATCGCCTCTTTATTATGAGTTTACGGCTGGTTATGATTATTTCTATCGCGGCGCCGGACAGAAGGGACATTTCGTCGATTTTAACCCTACTTTTTCCGTGCCCTTCAATCTATCTCACTACGCAAAAGTAATACCGCAGATTGCCTTAAGAGAAACATTCTGGATCCGGGAAGACGGGCAGGCGGAAGGAAACAACAAAAGCGGTACGAGAGGACATTATAATTTATCTCTGGCTATGAGCAGTCAGGTATCCCGGGTCTTTGATGTAAATGTGCAAACCTGGGAGAAAGTTCGCCATGAAGTCAAACCGGAGATAACTTATGCCTATGTGCCCAATATCCGGCAGGATAATATCCCCGATTACATGCCGGCTATTGCGGAATATAACGCGTTGACATGGGGGCTAACTAATACATTTACCGCTAAACAAAAAGCTGCCAAAGGTGCTTATAGTTATCTGGAGTTTCTGCGGGTAAAGCTTTTTCAGACCTATGATATCAATGAGTCCAAAAAAACGGTTGAAGGTACTGCCGAAAGGCGTTATTTGTCGGATGTGGGAACGGAAGTTGATTTTCGGCCGCATCAGTATTTATCGTTTGCGGCGCGGAATCAATACAGCGTTTATAACGGCTGGACAGTGACGAATTATGACTTGAATATCAGCGATTGGCGCGGTGATAATATTACAATCGGTTACCGCTACACTTTAAACTCAATTGAAGAAATCAATGTTAATTTAAAGGCAGTAATCACGGATAAACTTGCCGGAACATTTGTCTCGCGGCGCGATAAGTTTAATTCCCGAACTGTAGAAAATACAATTGGTTTGCTCTATCAGACACAATGCTGGGCGGTGGGGCTGGAGTACTCCAAGACCGATTCGCTGGGATTAGATTCCCAAATGAACACTGATACTCGATTTATACTGAAATTATCGCTGACCGGCTTAGGAAAATTCGGCTTATAATTCATCCAATTTCGCAACATTCTGCAGAATCATCACTTCATGAAACAATGTATTGTCTTCTCCGGGAGAAATATTGATTTTGAGGCAACCGCCGTTATTAAACTCGAATTTAAAATGATGTTGACATACCGTTCAGCTTTTCTTATGCTCCTTGAGTGTTAATTTTCATTAAGGGAGATTAGGATATATGGTAATCTTCTCGCGTATTTCAATTTCCTTGATTTTTTCGGTAATTTTCTGGCATGCCTCCATTGGCCTGGCGGCAACTCTCTATACGGAAGAAACTCGGTCATTTATCACCGCACTGAGGAACGATAATGTTGAATCGGCGCTGGAATATGCCGACACTTTTGCCCGGCAGACAATAACTTCCGGCAAAGCAAAGCAAAATAAATATCTGGCCCTGCTCGAACGCGGGAAGGTAGCGCTTAATGCCGGACGCTACGATCAGTGTATTGAGGATCTGCAGGAAGCCGAAAAAAGATTTCTTACGATTGAAGGTACGATTTCTTTGACGGAGGGATTCGGCTCAATTCTGACGGATGATACGGCCAAAGAGTATGAAGCGGAAATGCATGAAAAGATAATGATCAGCCCTTATCTGGCTCTGGCTTATCTGGGGAAGGGTGATTTAGCGGGTGCTTTAGTTGAACGCAACCGGACTATGAACAAGATCCATCAGTACGTTGAAGAAAAAGAAGAGCGCAGCTATCTGGAAAATCCCTTTGCCCGGCTCCTTTCCGCCATTATGTATGAAATGGAAAATAAGTTCGACGATGCGAAAATAGAATACCGGAAAATGAAATGGGAGACAGAAGCCGCAACTTTCCCGAAAAAGCAGAAGTCGACGGATCTGGTGATATTGATAGATACCGGATTGGCGCCGCATAAATATCAGGTCAAATGGGGGCCGATGCCGGTGGTAGCCAATGATGCTACTATTCATTTAGGATTCGCCTATGCTTCTTATGCAGCGACGCCTTCGGCAGTATCGAAATGCGATATAAGTCTGGGCGGTAATGCTCTGGGTGCAGCCAATCTTCTTTACGATCTGGAAACTACCGTTCTTACGCAGTACGAAAAGGATAAAGCGGCGATAATTGCCAAACTGGTTGGCCGCATGACAGCTAAGGCAGCTACTCAGATTTCCGCTCATGCCGCCGCCGACAGGATAGCCAAAGACAATCCGCTGGCCGGTTTTTTATTGAAGTCACTGGTTAATATCGGCAGTGCGGTCTGGATGGCAGTCGAGCAGGCGGATTTGCGCGGTTGGTTAACCCTGCCCGGCAGGATTTATTATTTACGGGTAAACGGGCTTACTCCCGGTGAACATACAATCAAAATTGATTACGGCTCCGGTGTGCAGGAGAAAACAGTTAAACTCGAAAAGGATAAAATAGGAATCGCATATTTTTCGTATGCTAAATAGAATTTATGGAGGGAAAAATGAAAACCAGGCTCAATTTGTTATTGCTGATTATCATATTCAGCCTTCTGTCCGGGTGTGCACCGACAATCAAGTATGAGATAAAAGATGAAGAAACGGTTACCGGTTCGGACTGGTCGGCCAAAGACTTGAAAGATGTAAGTGATTACATGGCCGCCTCTTTGAAGAAGTCTGCCTTTGTTGTCAGCCCGCAATATGCCAATGAAAGGCCCCGTTGGATGTTGGCCCGCGACATGAAAAATGAGACGGATGAACATGTCAATACACGGAC
>CAYXZW010000025.1:0-43062 GCA_964469905.1 uncultured Smithella sp. | reverse complement strand
AAATAGCGGGAGCTGTCCTTGCCGCTCGGGACCTTACCGAGCGCAGGCGGGCGGATGAAGAGCGAGAGAGGCTGATTTCAGAACTACAAAAAGCTCTTTCCGATGTTAAAAAATTAAGCGGCATGCTCCCCATTTGTGCCTCCTGCAAAAAAATTCGCGATGATAAAGGCTACTGGAAACAAATAGAATCCTACATAAAAGAAAACTCGGAAGCCCAATTCAGCCATTCTATTTGTCCAGAATGCGCGAAAAAGTTGTATCCTGATTTTATTGATAAAATTCAAAACAAAAAAAATGATAATTTCAAATAGTTATTGTTTTTATCTAACGAGGCAGATAGGTGTAACTTAGTAGGTGAAAGAAACAATGGATCAGGACTTGTTTGGGCAGAGTGGACAGTTAATTCATTCCCAAAAACATAAATACCCGATCAAGCATCTTGCCGCGTATTATTCCCTATTAATCAATTCTTGACAGACAATCGCGGTTTCACTATACGTATTACTCATGAAATGATGTTATTTTATTAAATCATACAAAAAGTAAATGCAGCGAAATGGCCGACCTTGAAGCCCGTATTTCGCAGGTACTTAATCAAAATCAGCAAATAATATCTTTTTGTTTTCCCAAAACAGGTATTTTAAAATCTGCCTTATGAAAATATTTTCATTATTCGCTGTATCAGCCCTCAATCTCCTTCTTTCCGTTTATTACTACTGGCTCATTTATAATAAGAAAATCAGACCATCGCTGGCTATGTGGTTGTTTTTTACCCTGGCTGTGGGTATGAGCCTCATCACTTACATGATGGAAGGTTCTTATAGTTTAGGGGACAATATACTCAATACCACCGATCTGTTTTTTGTATCTTCCGTCACAATTTCCATTATTCTGTTTGGAGACCGCAGCTCCCGGTTCAACCGTTTCGACCTGCTGTGCCTGGCGGCCGTTACAGTAATTGTAATTATCTGGCTGATTACACAGCATCATCAGCTAACTCATTTATTAGTACAGGGTATTCTGGTAATTGGCTATTTTCCGGTGATAAGCCGCATGCTACGTACCGGCGAAAATCACGAAAGTTATGTCCTCTGGGGCGGTATGCTGCTGGCTTCCCTGCTGGCGCTCTTCTCCACCGAAGGCACACTGGCCCTCGTTTATACGATCAGAGCAGTATTTTGTATTTTACTGCTGATGGGGTTGATGGTGTGGATTGACCGCAGAAAAAAGCCAGTTTTGAAGGACTGATAAATATTATAGGATTTAGAAAGAATTTTCCCTATGTAAGGATACTTATCATGCAGTTGCCTTCCCTTTTCAATCCTGCCGGAGGCCTTCGCTACCACCTTCGGGCCCTGCGCTATTCAAAAGATATCTGGCAGCCCTTTCGCCAAGACATCGGGGATTACCTTCTTTCCTGGCCGGCCACCTCAAAGACACTGCTTATCGTGGGGCCAAGCGGAGGCTATTGTCTGCCGCCAGATATCTTTAATCGTTTCGAACAAGTGGTTTGTCTCGAACCGGATCCTCTGGCAAGATTCATCCTCCGTCGCAGGCTTCTGCAGGCACACCTCGAGCGGTGTCCGCGGCTGGAATTCATTAAGGAAGATTTCCTGCTGGAAAATCCCCGTCAGTTGGTACGACTGGCTGAACGCCTGGAAGATACTGCACTGCTTTTCAGCAACGTGTTAGGGCAGTTGCGTTTTCTTTTACAAATCGAAACCGGGAGCGATTTGCGGCTGATGCGCATCCGTGAGGCCGTAGCAGAGGCAACAGAACATCGCGCATTTGCGAGTTTTCATGACCGCGTATCCGGAACGGTCCGACCGACCTTTACACAGCCGTATTGGAGCGATTCCCGATTGTCCGACGAAGTACTGTTGTCTCATCTGTTTGCGGGCAGCCGGGAATATTGTCGAATGGATCAACCTGAATTGCTTGATCACCTGACGGATGGATTCTTTTCCGCAGTGCTGCCGCACGCCTATTTCACCTGGCAGATCAAACCGGGCATGTTTCATGTGATCGAGGCAGTGAGTTCGTTGCCGGGTGTCGGCAGGATAATCCGGGATGCGCAATAGTTGACAGTACAGATTTCTCCATAGAAGAAATATCGCAAAATACCTTTGCAAGGGGTATCAACGCAGCATACGGCATCTTGTACCTAAGATCTTCTTGACACACAAGGACGCTTAATATACTTCACCCCATAAAGGAAACTCTGATCAATTGTCTCCCTGCCGAGAGGGGCAAAAATAGGGTCTGCGCTCCCGAAGGAAAGGTGTTGAATATGGTAAGGACAGATAAAGTGACGGGAATCAAGCAGGTCGAGGAAGGCCTCAAGTCTGCGATGTACATCTGTAGCCGGCAGATCGCGACGACCGTATACCTGGCCCATAATCTCGAAAAACCTGTCCTTGTGGAAGGGCCTGCCGGCGTCGGCAAGACCGAACTCGCCAAGGTGACGGCCGAATATCTGAACCTGCCGCTCATCAGGATCCAGTGTTACGAGGGACTAGACGAGTCCAAGGCCCTCTATGAGTGGAAGTACGGCAAACAGCTTCTGTACACACAGCTTTTGAAAGACAAGCTCGACACCATCCTGAACCGTAAGGACAATCTTGCCGATTCGATTTCCAAACTCCACCAGTACGACGACATATTTTTCTCCAGCCATTTCCTGGAGCCACGCCCCCTGCTCAAGGCGCTTCAGCAGGCGGAGGGTGCCGTTCTGTTGATAGACGAGATCGACAAGGCTGACGAGGAATTCGAGGCCTTTCTGCTGGAAGTGCTCTCGGATTTCCAGGTCTCTATCCCGGAGATAGGCACGGTCAAGGCGATCAACAAACCTTTCGTATTCCTGACCAGCAACAGCACCAGAGAATTGAGCGAAGCCCTGAAGAGGCGCTGCCTGCACCTTTATATCCCCTTTCCCGATGCGGCCCTGGAGAAAGAGATCATCAAGACGCGCGTCCCGGGAATCGGAGACAGTCTGAGAACCCAGCTTGTCGATTTTATTCAGGCCGTGCGCCGGTTGGATATCAAGAAAGTTCCGTCCATCAGCGAGACAATCGACTGGGCGAAAGTCCTGCTTTTGCTCCAGACGGACGCTTTGACCAACGAGCTGGTGAAGGACACCCTGAACGTCATTCTCAAGCATCAGGAGGACATCTCCATCGTTGAGGAAAAAATCAATGAATTTAACATTGCCTCGGCCCGGGAGGCCCGATAAAGGCGATGAAGATTAAAGAACGGATTAATTATGGAAGATGTCGTCGTCAACTTCATATCGGTGCTGCGCAATACCGGTGTCAGGATATCCGTCTCCGAGAGCCTTGATGCCGTGCGTGCCGCGCTCCTGGTTGGTTTTAGCGAGCGGCAGGCCATCAAGGACGCACTGGCCGCCACCCTTGCCAAATCAGTCGGTGAAAAAGAGAAGTTCGACACCTGCTTCGACAGGTACTTTTCTTTCGATTTCTTCAATGCCTCTGAAAATCCTCCCCGGCGCATTGATCCCGAGATCAGTTCGATGATCGACAGCGACATTGCCTCCATGGCGGTCTTCGGCGATCCCGCCGGGATTGCTGCCCTGATCAGAGAAGCAGCCCAGGCTTCCGATCTTTCCTCGATCCGCTATTCCACGCAAAGGAACATCTACGCTATCCGCATGCTCGAAAGAATGGGGATGGCGAAACTCGACAACACGCTAGGCCAGCTGAAAAGCATGCAGGACTCTGGTGCCGCACAGGCAGCGGCAGTTCAGCTCGCCGACGGCAAGAAACGCATTCTCGAGGCCGTAAGGAACTACGTGGAACGAGAGTATCAGCTCTATACGAGAAGCTCCGATGATCTGATGGAGTCTTACCTGAGGACAACAACGCTGACCAACATAGAACAGTACTATTTTGGCAAGATGCATGAGATCATCCAGAAGCTCGTCAAGCAGCTCGAAGACCGCTACTCGCGCCGGGTCAAGGCGGCGAAAAGAGGCAAACTGGACTATAAGAAAACAATGAGGAAGGGCGTCTGCTATGGCGGCTTCATGTTCGAGCCCTACTGGAAAAAGAAAAAAATGGACCGCCCCGACGTCATCGCGATCTGCGACATCAGCCGGTCCGTCTCCGGGGTAGTGAGGTTCTTCCTGATGTTCCTCTACAGTATGCAGAAACGAATCGGCAGGATCCGCATCCTGGCGTTCTGCTCAAACCTTGCCGATGTCACCCACATCTTCGAGAAATACCCGATCGAAGAGGCACTCTCCCGTATGCAGGAGGACCCGAGCATTCCCATCATCCGGGGAAGGACCGATTACGACCGGACACTGACAGAGTTCAAGGAACATTATCTTTCGCTCGTGACCAAGAACACGACCGTCCTCATCCTGGGCGATGCCCGCAACAATTATTACAATTCACGGGCGGATATACTGAAGATGATCAGCGAGCGCAGCAAGAGGCTGATCTGGCTCAACCCCGAAACACGATCCTTTTGGGGCACCGGCGATTCGGAGATGAAAACCTACACTCCTTACTGTCATTTATTAAGAGAGTGCAATACGCTGACTCACCTGGAAAGGGTGGTCGGTTCATTGGTGCGGGGTGGGGTAGGCCATTAAGTTTTTTGGCTATGGCTGATGAGTTTATGCGCTTGCTCTTCTACAACTCTTTTTCCTCGTTCAAACGAATAGATCACGGGTATTGCTTTTGGGGTCTTTGGTTTCAGACGAGTACGCGGCAGCGGCTCGCTTAGTAAACAACAATGACGTCACGGTTATCGACACGCAAACAGGCTTGATGTGGGCAGATAAGGACAACGGTTGGCCGCCAATTGACTGGTCTAACGCCAAGAGCTATTGTGAGGGATATAGCGAAGGCGGTAAAGCCGTTTGGCGGATGCCGACCATGGATGAGCTGGGGCTGCTGCATAACAGCGGCGCCTATTGATCTGCAATAAGAAAAACTGGACCTTTTGTTTGGTCATCGGAGACAAAAGGTTCCGAGGCTGCCAGATTCCATTTCCTCGATGGCGTCCGGTTCTGGGACCGCCAGTCCTACGACAACTACACCCGGGCCCTTCCGGTGCGTTCAGGCAAATAGATTATTTGGTCATTTGATCATTTTCTTTTGGGTGCAGGGAGGCGTATTTACAGCTTCCTGAAAAAAGCATGTCAAGTATTTGCCACTCATAGAAGCTTTCACCTGGTAATAAGTGGTGACTATATCCCATTGACACGCAGTGACGTTCGTCTTATAATTCCATTAAAAAGAACATCCTCATCAAAGTAAAATGTATCATTAAAATCTGATAATCTAAAATAATTAGCAAGGAGCATTTAGACAATGAAAATAATTCTATGGGCAAATGCCATGATTTTAGCAGTGGTATTAAGCATCACGTTTCAATCGGTAGTTTTAGCAGAGCGCTTTAAAGCAGAAAAAACACTAGATGCGGTTGTAGAATGGGATAATGGCAAAGCGTATTTCTTCAAAGGCAGACAATATGTGCGATATGATATTAAGACAGATCGGGTTGATCAAGGCTATCCTAAACCCATCAATAACGAGACTTGGCCGGGAGTGCCATGGTTTGATGGCATAGACGCAGCTGTAAACTGGGGCAACGGCAAAGCCTATTTCTTCAAGGGCGGACAATATGTACGTTATGACATAAAAGCAGATAGAGTCGATCCAGGTTATCCTAAACCCATCAATAACGATACTTGGCCGGGAGTGCCATGGTTTGATGGCATAGACGCAGCTGTAAACTGGGGCAACGGCAAAGCCTATTTCTTCAAGGGCGGACAATATGTACGTTATGACATAAAAGCAGATAGAGTCGATCCAGGTTATCCTAAACCCATCAATAACGATACTTGGCCGGGAGTGCCATGGTTTGATGGCATAGATGCCGCCGTAAATTGGACAAATGGCAAAGCCTATTTTTTTAAAGGCAACTCTTATATACGCTTCGACTTGAAGGCGGACAGGACAGATCACGGTTATCCTAAACCGATTAATAACGAGAATTGGCCGGGAGTACCGAGTCTATTAAGATAAACATTTTTATTTTTTCAAGTACCAAGGATAATATATTCTATTGATAATGGGTTGAAGGGTACAGATTGTTCGGTGTGAATTTCTGGAATGATGTTGGTTTGATGTCTTCCTTTACTCCATAAATCGTTAACGTGGAAAAATGTGATAGAGTTCAATCTGTAATAAATACTATTTACGCTTGATGACAAATATTAATTTACCATAGAGCATAGCCTCAACTCGCGAATATTGAAAAAATTGTTCTCATTGACACCAAACTATTTTTTTCTGCATTGATTTGGCCATCAAATGATAGATAATTTATGAAAAAGTACATCATTTTAATTGCAGCAGTCCTGATGACGCTTTTCGTTGGCATTCATTTAGCATGGAGTACATTCGTCCCCGTTTTAAAACAATCTTATGGATTATCTATTGCCCAAACACAGACAGTTTTCGGTACTGCAGTTCTTGTTATGACTTGTTTCATGTTCGTCGGCAGCCACCTGGAAGCTCGTATCGGACCGCGGATTACGTCTCTCATCGGTGGAATCATCTACGGCACAAGTTATATTCTTGCCGGTTATTCCGATGGATCATATCTTTCTCTGTTAGTGCTCATTGGAATCTGCAGTGTTATTGGTGCAGGTTTTTGTTACATGAGCCCTCTTTCCTGTGCGACAAAATGGTTCCCGCAGCACAGAAGCATAGTAATCGGCATAGTTGTTGCCGGATTTGGCAGCAGTGCCATATTTGTTTCCCGCCTCAGTGAATATCTGCTGGCCCAGCAAATAGATGTTCTTGCTATTTTTAAATATCTGGGCATCTGTTCGCTCGCCGTAGTTACAATAGCAGCTCTATTTTTACAAAATCCCACTGCCGAAGAAAGCGCCATACCCAAGCATCACATTAAGATTACAACTATTTTAAAAGATCGTAACTTCTGGGGGCTTATATGCGGTTTTTTTCCGGGATCGTGCGTCGGTTTAATGTGTATAGGAAACATTAAGCCTTTCGGCCTTTCTTTGGATTTTAATCTGGCAATTGCCGGAGCGGCAGTGACCGTAATCGCCCTTTTCAACACCCTGGGCCGGATTGGCTGGGGCCTGATCGGCAGTATGATGGACGGGAAAAAAGCAATTCTCATCTCTCTTGTCAGCACCAGCGTTGCTTGTCTGGTAGTTCCGTTTGCCATAACAGGCAGTATAACTTTTCAGATCTTCGCTATCCTTGCCGGCTTTAACTACGGCGCCTGTCTGGTGCTTTATGCTGCGGAAATTGCTCATACTTATGGAACGGAAAGGATGGGAGTAATTTATTCGATCCTCTTAATATTCAACGGCTTTGCCGGATTTCTTGCTCCTCCCCTGGCCGGGAAAATATTCGACATAATGGGCACCTACACACCAGCGTTTTTGATTTTCGGTTCCCTGTCATTTATCTCAATATTTTTATTTTACTTTATTTATCAGCCTAATCGGATAAGCAAATAAAAAAGTGCCATAATTATGGCAAGTTATAGTCCTGTCATTTTTCTATTCTCAGTTCAGGAATAACTCTCGCACTGGAGGACGATTTTAATTGAATAGTTCGATCCGTAATCATCAACAGTTAGAATTTTCAAAATCATTTAGTAGTAATAGATAAATAAGGCAGGACTTGTTTATCTGTCATATGTCAAGGCAAGCATAGGTTTTATATTATATCATCTAATACTTATATGATTGCTGCTGTCGCGTTATTTTTTCGCAAAAACATTGTGATAAAGTCTTTTGCCGGGACAATTTCCGGATATGTTATGAAAGGTACGAGATAAGGTAACGGAATTAGATTTTTTCTTTGTTGGCGGTAAGACGGGCTTCATAGAGGCTGCGGGCCTGATCGGCGACAGCGGAGATGGAAAATTCAATGCCCTGGTAATCCGGGTCCAGTGATCCTATTAATTCTACACTGATTGTATTTAAATCGTGAGTATTGAAGGAGAAGAAGCCCGGACGGAAAAGTTTATTCGTATCTTCAATGAAGATCAGTTTCAGCGGAGCGTCACAATATCGGGCAATGCTGAATACTCCTTTATTAAAGGGTGTCAGTTTTCCGTTACGGCTCCTTGTTCCTTCCGGAAACACAAACAGATTGCCGCCTGCCGCCAGATGATTTTTAATGCTTTCCAGATTGTTAATCATTGCCGGTCCCAGCATTTCACTGGGCGCTGAAGGGACGTAGCCGGAATTTTTCAGGAGCCAACCGAAGAAGGGGACTTTAAAAAAAGTGCTTTTAACTATCGTCCGCAGTCGCGGCAAAACCGAAATAAGCAAAATTGGATCAAGATAAGATAAGTGATTGCAGACAATCACCGCTGAATGGATTTCCCGGACTTCCTTTTGGATTACAAATTTTGTGCGGGGGATAAGCCAGCGGGTCAGGGTGAAAAAGTTTTTCATGTGAAGATGATTTAACTTCTGAAATGCCGTTATCCTGTTTTTGGAAAACAGATATGCTGGCAGGTAAAACAAAAAGAAAAAACCCATAGAACCGAAAAGGAAATAAGACCATAGGAGCAGGGTAATGAAAAAATCAATGACGCGTTGAATACTTCTTGTTGGGGGCATTTTCATCTCAGGATAATTTTTTTAGAAGCAAGATGGTATTCACTCCACCAAAGGCGAAATTCTGCACAGCCACCGTGTTAACCGGATGCTGGATAATCTTCTGTACATGTTTGATCATCGCGCACCGTTCGTCGACCTCTTCGAGATTCAATGTCGGGGCGATGAATCCGTCCTGCATCATGTAAAGCGTAAGAATTGCTTCAATGCTTCCGCAGGCGGCCATTGTATGCCCCATATAACCTTTCAAGCCCACAACATAGGGATGATCACCGAAAACATTATTAATGGCTTGTGCTTCAATGATATCACCCATCTTTGTGGCCGTAGCGTGAGCGCTGACTAAATCGACATCGTCAGGATTAATTTTCGCATTTTCCAGACCGAGCTTAATTGTATTGGTTATTCCGGTAAGATTGGGCAAAATCAGATCGCCGCCGTTGTTGTTGCAGGCAAAGCCGATGACTTCCGCCAGAATGTCCGCTCCGCGCCTGCGGGCAAATTCGTATTCCTCCAGCATAACGGCGCCGGCGCCTTCGGCAACGACCAGTCCGTCACGCAATTTATCAAACGGGCGCGGGGTGCGCTGCGGGTCGTTGTTGAAGGCGGTGGAACAGGCCATGAGATTATCGAAAACGGCGACCGTTATTGTATCGTATTCATCGGCGCCACCGCAAAGCATTGCTTCCTGCATTCCGAATTTAACCGACTCGTAACCGTAACCGATGGACTGGCTGCTGGTTGTGCAAGCCGTGCCGGAGGAAATCACCCGTCCGGTAATGCCGAACATCTTGGTGATATTGACGGCTGTTGTGTGCACCATTGATTTAAGATAATCAACTGCACCGATCGCTTTGAATGCGCTGTTGTCTGTTGCTGTGAAAAAGTTACGGTAAATACCGCGCTGGACTATAGGGCTGCCATGGATGGAACCAAACGCAACTCCTAATTTACCGGAAGTTATAAATTCCTGCGGCAGGCCAGACTGCTCCAGAACTTCTTTGGCCACCTGGCAGGCATAATAAGCGCAGGGAGCCATTGTTTTGCGGTTGTGCCGTTTAAAATCGTAATTAATGGGATAATCAACTGTTCCGTAAACTTTAGAATGGATGTAACGGCTGATCAATTCATCTTCGCGCAAAGGCTTTATGCCGGAGACGCCCCGGAGCAGACTGTTAACTATTTGCTCCCTGCCGTGCCCAATTGGTGTTATGGCTGAAGCAGCTGTAATGACTACCCTGCGTTCCATAAATTATTTTTCCCCGGCAAGCATTGCTTTTGACTGGGTAATCTTTTCTACATAATCGCAAATCTGACTTATTGTGCGGATTTCCATAGCCAGCTTTTTTTCTTCCTGGGTCAGCTCAAAACCCAATAACTTTTCTATTTCCAGCAGAAGCTCGATGGCATCAATACTATCAAACCCGTATTCTTCTCTTAAATTATCATCCATGCCGGGATTTTCAACTTCAAATTCCCTCTGGAAAATATTTTTAATTTCTCTTTCGATTTCTTGACGAGTCATACGTTATTTCCATTCCCGCAGATTTATTTTCATGTATTTCATCAGTTTTTCTGCAATTTTTAAAAATTAGCACAAAATACCTGTCGCGTCCAGCCAAACTGCAAAGGAGAAGTTCTGTCTGTCCGGATGGGAACTTAGTTTTCCACAAGTGTCATTGATTTGATTTCGTGGATAAACCGTTCCTGGCCGACGATTCGCCTAGCCGCATCAAGCGAACCCAATAGGCTGCCCAAAACTCCCGGAGCCACAACGTTTTGTCCTGCCAGGTAAAGACCGTATAAGGGAACATTATTTAAAGAAGCAATTTTCAGCATCTGTTCTGCCGAACGCATTAATCCATAACAGGAACCTTCCGCACAATTAACATAATCCCGGATGGTCAATGGGGTAAAAACATCAATAATCCTGGCATTTTTTAGTTTTCCCAAAACGTCCTCGGATTGACGCAAGAGATCATGGGCAATACTTAATTTTTTCTCTTCGTAGGATCGACCGCGCCTACCGGTATTTGTATTTTCCCATTTACTCCATTCGCTGTATGATGATTTGGTAATGATGGAAAGCAAATTTGCTCCATCAACATATCCGCGGCGCAACTGGTAAAAAACTCCGTTATTCAATATGCCTTTTTCTCCGGCCTCAAGGCGGTAAATGTTATGGGTCATCTCCGGATGTTCCTGACCGTCAACGCTTACCTGAACAACGATAACGCCGTCTGTTTCTTTTAAGTTTGCTAAACGCCGCCGGTAGGAAATTTTCAACGCTTCCGGTTCCAAAAGCGAGAGCAGTGCTTTGGGGTGGATGGCAGCAACCACAGCGTCTGCCGGCAGAGAGATTCCCGATTTCAGCTTTAATCCCGTAACTGAGCCGGCTTCCAGAATAATATTTTGAGCACCGTCGTTCAGGATGATTTGGCCGCCCAGTTGCCGGAACCTATCTGCAAAAACATCAGCCATTTTAGCGCCGCTTTCTTTTAATCGCCAGCAGGAAAATAAATAGCCGGCCAGAACCATGTGATGAAAAATTACCGGACACTCCACCAGAGGAACACCAATAAGCTGCGCCGGTACGGCCAGAACATTCTGCAAGCCGTCAGAGGCATTCAGCTTGTGTAAATAATCACCCATTGAATTAAAAAATTCAATATTCTGGAAGGGATCACCCTGTTTGAGCAAAAACGAGGGATCGAGCATGCGTCCGGCGATTTCCCGCAGATTCATAATGATGGAATCAATTGCCGCCGTATCGCCGGGAAATGCCGCCTGCAGATTATTTTCATAGGCATCAATACTGGTCGGCAGATCAAATATAAAATTATCAAAAATGTAGCGGTCGATTACACCATCCTGCCCCATTCTTTCAAAAAGATCATTGACGCTGATGCCCAAAAGGCGGAATATTATGCCCAATGGTTCATTCTCACCCAATGCACCCACATAATGAACGCCTACGGAGCAGTCCAAGCCCTTCCGCCGGTAAGAACGCATCAGCCCCCCGGGCAGGGGATTTTTCTCCACGATCGTAACATTAAAGTTCAGACGCGATAGAATAATACCGGTACTCAGTCCGCCAATGCCCGAGCCGATAATGACAACATTTTTGCCTTTCAGGGGAGTTTTCATTCTTCAGTGGCCTTTGTTTTTTCCGTTTTCAATTCGCTTTCCAGCGGTTCGGATTCAATCAGCGTCAGAATGAGTGAATAGTTAAAGGCATCTCTGGCCGAAAGCTCAATACCGGAATAAACATTTTCCGCAGTGCGAGTAAGTTTAATCCGCCTCTGCCAGTTGCCGTATGCGGAATATTTATTAATTTCTATTCCTTCCCGCAGCCTCGCAATAACGTCAATCCAAGCTCCGCTTTTTTCCTTCCAGCGGCAGATATTTGCGCCGTCGGGAAGAATTCCTTTTGTCAGAATTTCCCCTTCCGGCACCAGAAAAATCAGCTTGATATCTTCAATCATATTTTTGGCGAAATTATCTGAATCAAAGGGCGGCAGCGCTCTGATCACTTTTAGTGCCGGTTTGGCTTCGGCTTCAAAGAGCACCATGCCTTCCGCCGTCATAATTGCACAGGAAACAAAACGGGTGGACGGATCAACCAGCGTAATGCCGATTATTGCTCCCTGAATTTCACCGCCGATAAGGGCTTCAATAGCATGCACCAGCCGGTATGGTTCTTTTAAAAACGGCGATGGACAAACTGCAGATTTCGGCTGGGCCTGCGGCAAAACAGAATTAATTGCCGGGAGCGTCTGGCAGGAAACGAGAAGTATAGTTGTAAATATCAGCAGCCGGATGCCTTTCATTCGACATCCTGAAATACGGAACGGTTAACAGCTTTATTGATTTCCACATCAGTAAAATCAATGATCGTTGCCGCATTTTCACCTTCAATAATTTTTACGGATTTAATTGCCATGTTTTTTTTTGCGATGGATATTTCAACTTTTTCAATCATCCCGGCCATGTTTTGTCCTGTCGGAATAAGTGTAATTAATGTAGTTGCTCCTTCCTTAAGTGATGCCTTGAAAGAAGGGTTGCGGTCGAATCTGCCGCTCATCCAGTTGGCAATTTCGCCGAGTACAATGCGCATGGCCTGAACACCGCCGGATTTGTCCTCCACCATCTTGCCGCCGGACATGATATAACGTTTGACACCACCGTTATAGGAAAGAACGATGCTTCTCAGTGGTTTCAAATATTCCCAGCGAAAGGAATCCGGCGCTGCATAAAAAAACCTGCCTTCCGAAATGAGCGGTTTGGCCAATATTTTCATCTGCTTTTTTTGCACAAAACGGGCTTGTACGGTTTTTATAACGGCTGTGTCCTGGCGCAATTGTTCAAAGCTGTCCGCTAATGTCGAATAGGGCAGCAAAAAAACTAATCCAAGGGATAAAAATATCAGCAATGCTTTTCTCTGCATATTTAACCTAGTTACCTGATAATATACCATCTCGATTTCATAGGATAACGAGGCGGCAAGGAGGAGGCGCCGGAGGCGTATATTCACATACGTTGAGGACGCCGACAACGCAGCCAACAATGTTAGCCGAAGAAAGCGAGATGGTATTCCAACTCAGCACATACCGCCGTTTATCGCTATCGTCTGTCCCGTAATGTAGGAGGCATCATCCGAACATAGAAAGCGAATTACCCGCGCTACTTCCTCAGGCTTGCCTACACGTGCCATCGGTATTACCTTCTTAATTTCGGCAATCGGTGCATCCTTAATCATGTCGGTTTCAATTAAGCCCGGAGCCACTACATTTACACGGATGCCAAAGCGCGCCACTTCCGCAGCCAGCGAACGGGACGCACCGATCAATCCCGCTTTTGCCGCTGAGTAATTTGTTTGACCGCGATTAGGCATTATTCCCGCAACGGAGGAAACAGAAACAATCGAGCCGCATTTATTTTTAATCATTTCCCGTAAAACAGGCTTGGTCATATTATAAAAACCCTTTAGCGTAGTATTGATTACACTATCCCATTCCTCTTCTCCCAGCAGGAGAAAAAGGCCGTCGGCGTTAATTCCGGCGTTATTAACCAGCACATGGATTCGTCCATGACGGGCAACAATTGAACTGATATTATCTTTTACTTGGGCCGTATTGACAATGTCAAATTTAAGCGTTTCCCCGGTTCCCCCTTCTGCCTCAACTAACTTTAGCGTTTCTGCAGCTGCCTGTTCATTTTCCTTATAATTAATGACTGTAAAATAACCTGCTTTAGCCAGTTCCACAGCCGTTGCCCGGCCGATCCCGCGGCTGGCACCGGTAATGATTGCTACTTTTTTCTTACTCATTCTTATAATAAACTCCTTGCAGTGATTTATGCCCTTTCGCTTTAAGATAAAACAAAGGGGAATTGACATTAGTATTAGTCATTTGTTGGATCTTCATTCAAGCGTAGAGCCTGCAGGACAATTTCAGCCAGGATTTCTTTGCCGGCTGTAACAGTACCTTTTATTACACTGTAATTATCAAACGAATAGGAATTGCCCACGCTGGCCACAAGATGCTCTCCTACGGAAATTCCGGTAACATTGAATCGGGCATCCTTGACACCTACAAGCCAGCCCTTGCCGCCGGATTTGCCTTGCATTTTTCTCTTATATCCGTCAATTACAGCGCCGGTTTGAGCAACAATTTCAATCAGAACAATCGGACTTACTGTATTGCCGTCGCAAAGAGGCCAGCTGGAGTCAGCTATCGCTCCCGCCACAGCTGATTCCGGTGTTATCTCCAGCACCTCGCTAATCATTTTTATCGGGGCGCGATGCGGGATCAAGCTTTCAATATCAATGTTCAGCCTGGACATAAAACTCCAATTTTCATAATGTGGCTAATTGAAAAAAGCCGGACATAACAATTTTGCCCCGGGCAATAGGATATAATGCAGTTGAAGAATCGTGTCGGGATTTGCCCTTGATGTTATATCTTAGACTAATGAGAAAAGCAGGTAGAAGTCAACAAAAATTGTTTTGAGCCGGTTATCTGATTTATATATTTAATACAATGTTTTATACAGCCACGAAATTATAGCAATAATGGTACATTGATTTTTTTCTTTTTTTTGGATAAGAAGCTAAACTATTATTAAATAAAATTCGCTCGATTGTGGCCGACGTGCAAAAAGATCAATTCTACAGCCTTTATAAACGAATTCTAACTCCCTCTAAAACTCTCTGCCAAAGGGAGTTTACTTATTCCGGATACAGCTATGGGGAGGTTTTTGAACTGGCTTCCGGAATTGGAAAAATATTGTCGCGGCGGGTTGGAGAAAAAACCCTTTGCCTTTGTACGGAAAACAAAGCGGTAATTGCCGCCTGCGTGCTGGCGTCGCTGACCTCCGCTTGTAAGTTAATATTACCTTACTCCTTTTCCTCCCACGCTTTGGCGGAAATGTATGAAGCTGTGGGCTTTAATGCCGCGATTGCCGATCATCCGGAAGAAATGCCGCCCGGTGTGGCAATAATTACCCCCCTGCCTGGTTCCATTGATGAATTTAATTCCGCTGCTATTCGCGATCCGGATCGGCAGTTTCTGAGTCTTTTTACCGGCGGTTCGACCGGAAAGCCTAAAGTCTGGTCAAAATCGCCGCGTAATTTGCTGGCGGAAGCTTTTTATTTGAAAGAAAAGTTTGCCATTTCCGAAAGGGATCTTTTTGTCTCCACGGTACCGCCTTATCATATTTACGGTCTGCTTTTTTCCGTTTTAGTCCCCTTTATCGCTCACGCCCGGGTGATGCCGGATATTTACACATTCCCGCAGGAAATTATCTCCACCATCAACAAGCATAAAGCTTCAGTGCTGGTGAGTGTACCAATTCATTACCGTTCTCTGAAAGTGGATAACTTGTCTGCTCATTGGCTGAAAGTCGCCTTTTCTTCTTCCGGTGTGCTGGACCGTTCCGATGGTTTGCATTTCCATAAAAAGACAGGTTTGGGTATTACGGAAATATACGGTTCCACCGAAACAGGTGGCATTGCTTCGCGCTGTATCAGCGAACATACGGACAGCTGGAAGCCTTTTGATATCGTATCCTGGAAGCTGACCGGTAAAAGACTATCCGTTAAATCGGACCTGGCCTCGCCGGAAATGGAAAAGGATGCTGAAGGTTACTGTCTGACCGGTGATGAGGCCAGCGAGGACAGAGACAACCGTTTTGTTCTTCTGGGGCGGGCGGACGGCATTGTCAAAGTTGCCGGCAAAAGAGTTGATCTGCAGGATGTGCAAAACAAGATCCGGACACTGCCGACAGTACGCGACGCAATTGTAGTTTCACTTCCGGCGGAAAAGGGAAGGGAAAACGTCATCGCCGCCGTTGTTGCCTGTGACCTGACCGAAACTCACTTAAGAAAACTTCTGATGGATATGCTGGAACCTTACGCCATTCCCCGCCATATAAAAATCGTTACGCAAATAACCACGACGGCTACCGGCAAAATCGACCGCCGGAGAATTGAACAATTATTTCTGAACGGGAAAAGGCCGACCCCCTTGTAGGGGGCGCGAGGCTGAAGGCTGAAGGTGCAGAGGTAAAATCTTCCTTCGAGTTATTCCGTTACCCGCCGCTTTCCACCTTTGTGTTCAACCGCTTTAATCGATGCAATAATGATTCTTTTTCTTCTTCGGAAAACGTGTTGTTCTGGTGCAATGCTTTCTCCACCAATATTTTCGCCTGGCGGCAATCAGAGGCGCGGTGCTCCAGCCATTTGGCCAATTCCGAGACCGCATAAAAATCGAAAGGCTCACAGGAAGTCATATCCTGCCAGATTCGGGCTGCTTCGTTTAATCGGCCGGTACGTTTGTATAATTGGGCCAGTTTCTTTTTGGACTGGAGGGAGAAATCGTAACAACTTTGCTCGTGGAACATGCTCAGAATTTTTCCGGTTCCTTCCGGGTTATGGCGATTTAATAAAAGATGTGCTGCCGCCAGATAATCATCGGTATGAGCGTGTTGCTCGATGGCCTGAGCAGTCATGATATCGACCAAGTGGGCAGTGAGTGTGGCCATGGAAATTACATCCAGACGATTATGCTCAAAGATGCCGGTAAGCAATCGTGGATCGCGACGCCTGAGCCAGTCGAAATAGCGCTGAGGAATTTCCCAACCGGGAATGTCGCCTTTCCGCTCTACTCCCAGCACCTCCGCCTCCAGTGTAACCAGGCGGCTGTTAGCGAGGCGATGCCCTAAAATACGGCGCGACGGATGCAGCAAATCCAGATGAGGTAATAAAGAAAGACTGCTCTCCAATCTGTTCAGAATAAAACGGGTCAGCAGCAGATTAATATCAAAAGCCTTACCGTTAAATGTTACCAGAAACTTCTTTTTGCCAGCGATTTCAGCAAGGTATGTGAGAGCAGCAGCCTCCTCGCTAAAATCACGTGCCAGAATCTGGCGGACATGAAAGTGACCTTCCTCAAACCAGCCCAGACCGATTAAAAAAGCCATCGTGCCGGTTCCACCGGCGAGCCCCGTTGTTTCCGTATCCAGGAACAAGGCGTCGGAACAGGTAAAATCACCGATGCCGGGATTATTGGCCAGCATTGCCGCCGCCGTCATGTCAAAACCGGCAGCTTCGCTGATATTACGATGGCCATGGCGGCTGGCGCCCCGGACAACTTCGCTGATCAGAAAGAATTTGCCGTAATTGTTTTCCATTTCTTCACCCGGAACTATCCGGGCAAGAACGGCATTGCCACGGGCTGCCGCACCATCCGCAGCAGCTTTTAGTGTGGCGCTGGTGCGCGAAACGATTGTATCGATCCTTCGACGCAGATCGGCAAGTTTGATGTCTTTCTCGGACGATTCGACTGGAGCTTTCTTGTTCTCGCCGGTGAGGCGTTTTAATTTATCTATTGAACTCATATTTCGCTTCACTCTTCACGATTGCTTCACTATTTGCTCTTCCCTAGAATCAACTCCACTATCTTCGGCACAATCTCTTTGGCCGATTTGCCTACTTCCAGCGTCGGCCCCACGCAGGAGGGGCAGCCGTAAGCGCACGGGCATTTTTCAATGAGGCTGCGTGCGGCAAAAAGCAAGTTGGTGTGCTCGTTGTAGAGCAGCTCCGAAAACCCGATGCCGCCGGGATAGGAATCAAAGATGAAGATAGTCGGATCAAATTCATCAATTCTTGCCCCGGCTTTCGGATCGGCAACTTCCCTCTGTCCGTTTACGAAAGTGGTGATAACACGGCCGGTTTTCCCCTGGCTGACGAACCACTCCCCGCTTTTGTCTCCCAGTGAACGGTCAATGTCATGAGAATCAGCCATTAAAAACATCGCCGCCAAATGGTGCAGTGTGTAGGCAAGACCGGCCAACCCGTCAATTATCTCCGCCGGAGTAAAGTTCAGCTTCTGTAAACGATCGCGCGGAATGGTAAACCAGTAGCTGGTCGTATGCATATCATTTTCGGGTAGATTAATATCGCCGTAGCCCAAATTTTCGGAAGTATAAAATTTTATTTTTTTATAGCCGACCACTTTGCTTACGACTTGAACTTCGCCGTGCTCCACTATAGCACCGGCACCCTGATGATTGTCAAACGAGTCAATTACCCGGACATTGGTGTAGGTCATGGCGTCGGTGTAATAATCGGCATCAACCTTGCGCACGTAGGCTTTCTTGCCTTCGAGATCAAGCTTGTCCACATGATATTGCTCTGATGCCAGTAGATAAATTGCGTTATCATGCAGGGCGGTAAAGGCACTGTCCCAGTCCACTTCGGCAATCACCCTGTGACAGCCTGTGTCAGTCGTATCTACAACCACAACATTTTCGGGATTGATCGACCGCAGGCTTACCTCATCTGCCGGATAGCTTTCCGCCGCCCAGTGCCAGCGGTCATTGCTGCGATGCAGGACTTCCTTTTCTTCCAGATAATGGAGAAACTCTTCCAGATTTTCACCGCCGAATTTCTCTCCCTTTTCAAATGGCAATTCAAAGGCCGCACTTTTTATATGATGCAGCAGAATGAGTAAATTGTCGGGGTTGATCCGGCAGTGCTCCGGCGACAGGGCAAAGAAGTAAGCGGGGTTTTCCATAATGAACTGATCCAGCGGGTTGCTGCGGGCAATTAATATGGCCAGACTCTGCCCGCTGCGGCGTCCGGCCCGTCCCGCCTGTTGCCAGGTGCTGGCAATCGAGCCCGGATAACCCGCCATTATGCACGCTTCCAGATTGCCGATGTCTATGCCCAGTTCCAAAGCATTGGTGCTGACGACACCCATGACAGCCCTGGTGCGCAGGCCGCTTTCGATTTCGCGCCGCAAGTTTGGCAGATAGCCCCCCCGGTAACCGGTAACAAAATGATCGTCTTTGGGTTTGGTGCGCACGAATTTGTCTTTTAAATATTTTGTCAGCACTTCGACATTCAAGCGACTGGTGGCAAAAACAATTGTTTGAATATCGTTGGCGATGAGATCGGAGGCAATTTTACGGGCCGGTGTCATTGCGCTCTGCCGGATGCCCAGCTCGCGGTTGACCAGCGGCGGATTATAAAGAACAAACGTTTTCGCCGCTGCGGGTGCTCCGCTTTTGTCCAGCAGCGCCACTTGGCGTTCCAATATTTTTTCGGCATGTTCCCGCGGGTTGGCGACAGTGGCCGAGCAGCAGATAAAGACGGGATTAGCTCCGTAGAAACGGCAAATACGCGTAAGCCGGCGGACGACATTGGCAAAGTGGGAACCGAAGATACCCCGGTAAATATGCAGCTCATCGATAACGATGTATTTCAAATTGGCAAAAAGTTTTTGCCATTTGGTGTGGTGGGGCAGAATGCCAGCATGCAGCATATCGGGATTGGTGACGACAATATGTCCCTGCCTGCGGATGGCCTGGCGCGCTTCGTCCGGCGTGTCGCCGTCGTAGGTGAAAGTTTTAATATCGGCCTGCAAATCGGCAATCAGAGAGTGAACTTCGTGCATCTGATCCTGGGCGAGGGCTTTGGTCGGGAAGAGATACAGGGCGCGCGTTTCCGGTTCATCGAGAATGCTTTGCAGCACCGGCAAATTGTAGCAAAGCGTCTTGCCGCTGGCGGTCGGCGTTACCAGCACAACATCCTGCCCGTTACGGATGAAACGAACAGCTTGTGCCTGATGCGAGTAGAGCTTTTCATAGCCGCGTTTTTCTAATACGGACCGGAGGTGAGGATTGACCCATCCGGGATAATCCTCCCACTCGCCCGCTTTGGCCGGAATATCGACAATGGCCGCAGCATTAGAATTAAAACTCTTATTTTTCTTTAAACGGGCAACCCATTCACTTAAGGTCAGCTTAGCCATATCTTTATTTTACCCTTTATTCTTATTAGCAATTGCATCTATGATAAAAAGAGAAATATCACAACAGGTAATTCCAGATAGTAATTGCAATAATTAAATTAATGATTTAAATCTATTATTATATCGGAAAAAGAAAAACAGGGATTTAAAAATATTATTTTCAGACAGAAGAGCTGTACCAATCTGCATGAATTTATGCTAATTATTAACCATGCCTATGATTAAAAAAGTTGTCCGGAAAAGCAATCTTCATAATCCGCAATCTGTAAAGGAAGACCTTGCCTATTGGTTAGGGCGTCCTGCGGCAGAAAGTGTTGCCGCCGTTGACTACTTAAGGAAACAGCATTATGGAAGCACAGAAAGACTTCAAAGAGTTGATCGAGTTATTCAACGGGCATAAAGTGGAATACATATCGGAAGAAAGATCTGGCAGACCTTGAGGCGCTGGGCGAAGAGTGAACTTATATAGTCGCGCAACATTTCAATAATTAAGAGGATTATTTTATGGTGCCGGTGAAAAAAATATTAATCGGGCTGACTCTATTTTTCGCTCTTATCGGTATCACAGGCTTTTTTATTTTGCCGGCGATTATAAAGCCGATCGCTGTCGAAAAACTTGCAGCCGCTCTGCACAGGCATATCTCGATCGAAAAAATCAGCATCAATCCTTACTCATTGTCAGTGACTGTCCGCGGATTTAAAATCAGCGAATCTGCCGCATCCCCAAATCCTTTTGTTGCTTTTGATGAATTATATGTGAATCTGTATGGCGTGTCCTCGCTTTTCCAGAGAAAATTAATTCTGGAGGAAATTAAGCTGACTCGCCCCTATATCGGCCTTACCCGCAATGATGACGGCTCCTATAATTTTTCCGATTTGCTGCCGGCGGACGATAAAAAACAGGCTGATGTATCCAAACCTTTTTATTTTTCTCTCAACAACATTCAAATCGCCGGGGGCAGTATTGATTTCTGGGACAGCCCCAATAAAACGAAGCATGCTGTCCGTAATATGAATCTGGCCGTACCGGTAATCTCCAATATTGAACACAACGTAGAAAATTATGTAGAGCCGAGATTTTCAGCCAATATCAATGGCAATCCTTTTGAGCTCAAGGGAAAAACAAAACCCTTTCTTGATTCCCGGGAAACAGTTTTTGACATTGATATCAACGATCTGGATATACCATTTTACTTAAGATACGTGCCCGTGAAAATGAACTTCAATCTGAAATCAGCACGCCTGGATACCAGGCTGAAGATTAATTTCATTATGCAAAAAGGCAGGAAACCGTCCATCACAATCTCCGGTAACGTAGCCTTGCGAAAAATTGCTCTTGATGACCGGCAGAATAAGAATATTCTGCGGCTGCCGGTGCTCGACATTGATATAGCGGAATCCGCGCCGCTCGATTCCACTATTCATCTTACCCGCATTTCCGCCCGGGAAATTGAACTTGCCATCAAGAGAAACAAAGATGGCAAGCTTAACTTGCTCACACTGGTGACCAACGAGCAGAAAGATAAAAAACAACAGGAAAAAGAAATCACTAAGGCAACTGATGCAAATCAGAAAAAACAACTGCAACTGGCAATTGATGAACTGCAATTGGAAGCGTCCAGTCTGACCTTTATCGATGATGTGCCCGCTCAAAGGGCAGTCATTCGTATCGCGCCGCTGAGTTTTAAAGCGAAAAATATTTCAACCGCCAAGGATGCCAGGGGCGATATTGATTTATTTTTGGGAGTAGACAAAAAAGGGGAAATTGCCGTCAGGGGGAAACTGGGCATTGAGCCGCTGGTCGGAGATCTCGACGTGGGGGTGAAGAATCTTGCCATCCGGACCTTCCAGCCTTATTTCACCGATAAAATTAAAGTGAACATACAGCAGGGTGCGGTCTCGACTGTGGGGAAATTTTCTTTATCCGGCGATGAAAAGGGTGCGCCTGTTGTGCAATATGCCGGCAAATTCTATGTTTCCAGCCTTGCGGTTGTGGATGAATCTCACGCCAATGATTTTCTTAACTGGAAGCAGCTCTATTTCGATCAGTTACAGGTGGGCTACAATCCTTTTTTCCTGAATATTAAGGGTATTTCACTTACTGATTTTTACGCCCGTATTATTGTCAATCCCGACGGGACTCTTAATTTGCAGAACATTTTCGGCGGTGGTGACAAGAAATCAGCTAAAGCAGAAGATTCAGCTCAAGCTGTCGGGAAAAAGGAAGATAAGGAACAGCAGGACGAAAAGAAAGATGATACGGGTAAAAATATCAAAATTGGAGCGGTTACCTTTCAGGGCGGAACTATTGATTTCACCGACCGGTTTATTCAGCCGAACTATTCCGTCCGCGTGCTTAATCTGGCCGGGTTCGTTAAAGGCCTGTCCAGTGAAGAAAATTCCCGTGCGACTGTTGACCTTAAAGGAAACCTTGGCTACGGATCTCCTATTGACATAAAAGGCAGAATCAATCCACTGATCAAAGATCTCTTTGCCGATGTGAATGTTGATTTCCGTGATATTGAATTGAGTCCGGTTACTCCTTATTCGAGCAAGTATCTCGGCCATCCGGTTACTAAAGGCAAATTAACTTTCGCCGTTGAATATCTGGTGGATAAGAGAAAGCTCGATGCGAAAAACAAAATATTAATTGATCAATTAACGCTGGGTGACAAGGTGGAAAGCCCCACTGCCGTGAATGCTCCGGTGGGGCTGGCCATCTCGCTTTTGACCGACCGCCAGGGACAGATCAACCTGGATATACCTGTTTCCGGCAGTCTTGATGACCCGAAATTCAGCGTCTGGCCTATCGTCTGGCAGGTGGTCGTCAATCTTATCACCAAGGCACTTACCTCTCCTTTCGCCCTTCTGTCATCGCTTACCGGCGGCGGAGAGGAGTTGAGTTTTGTCGAGTTTGATTATGGCAGTCCTCAAGTCAGTGAAGCAAATCTTAAAAAAGTTGGTGCCCTCACAAAAGCACTGCAGGAGCGGCCGCAACTGAAAATTGATGTTTCCGGATACGTTGATCCGGAGAATGATAAGGAAGGCCTGAAAAAAGCTCAATTTGAAACGAAGCTTAAAGCCCAGAAAATTAGGGAAATAACCGCGAGGGGTGAAGCGGCAATAAAAGTTGAACAGGTTTCCCTAAAGTCCGAAGAATACGAGAAATATCTTACGCTGGCTTACGCTGCTGATAAATTTACCAAACCGCGCACAGCTGTCGGTACGGACAAGAAACTGTCGAAGGTAGAAATGGAAAAACTTATGCTGACAAATATTGTTGTTACGGACAGCGATTTGCGTCAGCTGGCTTCACGTCGGGCGGAAAATATTAAGGAGATAATTCTCAAATCCGGCGAAGTAAAATCATCCCAGGTATTTATCGTCGAGCCGCAATCTCTGGCTGCCGAGAAAAAGGAAAAAGTGAAAATGAGTCGGGTGGATTTTAAGTTGAAATAACGGGATAGATAAAACAATATCAGTGCGGATTAATTCAACGTCTTTTAGAAGTCCAATTCAATTGTGAAAAGGAGTTATATGTTGACCAAACAGGAAATCATCGAGGAAGCCAGACGACTGCAATTTGCCGATATCGGGTTTACAACTGCCGAACCTTTTGCCTCGCAAAAAGAATATCTGCTCGATCACATGGAGGAATATGGCTGGACTCAAAAAGCCGGGTTTAATCTTCTGGACGGAACTGATCCGCAAAAAACTCTTCCCGGAGCGAAGTCCATCATCGTGTTGCTGGAATCTTATTTTGACAAGGCCTTTCCGCCCCGGATGGAAAGCAGCTTCGGCCGCTGCTATCTCGATGACGACCGCGTTACCAAAGATGGTCTGGCGCTAAAGTTTAAGGCTTTCCGGCAATTCCTCACTGCCCATGCCATTGATTCCAAGGTGCCATTCTATTTGCCGCACCGGCTGGCGGCCGCCCGGGCCGGGTTGGGGACTTTCGGCAAAAACAGCCTTTTTTATGCGCGCCGCGTGGTCGCGGGCAGCTCGTGGGTAATTCCAGTTACTATTGTTATTGATGCTGAATTTTCTCCCGATGAACCAACCGTTGCCATCGGCTGTCCGGACTGGTGCCGTAATGCCTGTGTGGCTGCATGTCCCACCCATGCCCTCAAAGGAGGCGGGAAAATAGATCCGCGCCGCTGCATCTCCTATTTGACATATTATGGCGAGGGGCTTACGCCTAGAGAACTGCGCGAGCCGATGGGGATGTGTGTTTATGGCTGTGACCGTTGCCAGAATGTCTGTCCGCGCAATCTGCCCTGGATGTCGGAGATGAAGCTGCCGAACAGCCGGGTTATGGCTAAGGCTGCAGACTTTGAACTTTCCTGCCTGCTACACATGGATAAGCCTTATTTCAGTCAGAAGATATGGCCGCATATGTTCTATATGTCTGCCGACGATCTCTGGCGCTGGAAAATGAACGTGGCTCGAGCTATGGGCAACAGCCTCAATCGGGCCTACACCGCCGATCTCATCAGGGCATATAATGAAAATTCTGATGAGCGGGTCCGGAGCATGATCGCCTGGGCACTGGGCCGTCTGGGAGGCCGTGAGGCCAAAAAAGCTCTGGAACAATTTCACCAAAGCAGCGCGGGCATCGTCAAGGATGAGATTGAACAGGCTATGGCAGTATTAATTATGCTTTAAGTGATCTGATAACCGCCATGCAATCCTCTTGTCCCATGATCTTCGGAACGGGGTATGTGGGGTTACATTCGGACAAGGCACGCTCGGCGATTGTCGGGATGTCTTGTTCTTTAATGCAATCAAATTTATTCGGAATGTTCATTCTGCTGTTGAGGGCTTTAATTGCCGCGATAAAAGATACGGCCTTTTGAGACTGGCTCATGCCCGGCTTGGCCGCACCGACAATATCGGCAAGTGCAGCAAGGGATTTATGAGCTGCTTCGCCATACCATTCCAGGACATAAGGTAATATAACAGACATGGCCAGACCATGAGGAACACCATACATGCCGCCGAGGTTATGGCCGATACCATGAACATAGCCGACACCGCCCCGTGTAAATGAATACCCTGCATAATGTGCAGCCAGCAGCATTTGTCCGCGTGCATCTATATCATTTCCGTTTTTATAGGCTTTTTCAATATTCTGGAAAATTATCTCCACCGCTAAAACAGCTTTTTTACGGGTATCTTCATTGTTATAGAATTTACCAATATAGGACTCCACGGCATGGGCCATGGCATCGAGACCTGTTGTTGATGTAATGTGGGGTGGAAGGCCGACAGTGAGTAAAGAATCAAGAACCGCGTATTGCGGACGAATAACGGGGTCGGTAATCGGATATTTCTCGTGAGTTTGCGGGTCCGATACAACGGCGGCAATTGTTGTTTCTGAACCTGTACCTGCTGTTGTCGGAACTGCGAAAAGAGTCGGAGGTAAAAGAGATCCCATCTTAAAAGCGGGAAGTATTACCTTGAACAAACCTCTCATCCGGGTAACCGAACGATTCGGACGGGCAACTCTCGCGCCTGCAACTTTCGCACAATCCATCGGTGAACCGCCGCCGAAAGCGATGATCGCCTGGCAGTTGTTTGCATTATATGTTTTGAATGCTGCTTCGATATTGTCTATTGTAGGATTAGGCTGCACCTGATCATAGAGTGCATACTTGATGCCTGCTGAATTTAAAGCATCAAAAAGAGAATCGAGCAAATGAAGACCCATAAGGCCGGGGTCGGTAACTACAAGAACGCGAGATATCCCTTTTTCTTTAATGACCGCAGGGAGTTTTTTGATGCTGTCGGTGCCGTCGATGATAACTGGTTCAATCCAGGGAATACATTTCATAGACAAACCCATTACGAACTGATACGTGCGATAATACGCTTTTTTCAATGCCCACATGCTGATTACCTTTGATTTATTTTCTGTAGATTTTTACACAGGATAGCGTTTATGTCGATTAACCAACGCCCTGTTCGTTTGCTCACATACCGATCATCTTTCTGGTTTTCCATAATGATTTACAGCGATAATATTTTTCCATTGATTGGATAAGAGCTTCCTTCTGGCGGGGGAGTATAGGGAAGGCTCTCTTGTGTGTCAAGAATATTCTGGCCGTAAAATGAGGAATGCTTTAATGAATAAAGTTAAAGTCCGTTTCAGCATCTAGTTGCGAGGGGGACTATCAATGCATACCGGGTATCAAGGGGAAACGCAATTTTCCGGATGCCGTTAACGTTTGTATTTACCCATAATCTGTGCTTCGCCCAGAACATGGCCCTTCATGGCTTTGAGCAATCCTTCTTTTGTTGCACCGGGATTGATGTCCAGCATTGCGTCGAGTGCATATAGTTTGAAATAGTAGCGGTGGGTGCCGCCGGGAGGGCAGGGGCCATCGTAACCAAAATTACGGTCCGTATTGATGCCGTTTTTCCCCAGCCCGGCAATTTCTTCCTGCCGCGGCATATTTTCCGGCAGGTTGTTGACGGTTGCCGGAATATCGAACAACACCCAGTGCACCCAGGTTCCCGCGGGTGCATCCGGATCGTCACAAATAAGTGCAAAACTATTTGTGTCTGCCGGTACTGCGCTCCATTCCAATGGCGGAGAAATATTATGGCCGTCACAGGTATACCGGGCGGGAATCATATCTTCATGCTTGAATGCGGAGCTTTTTATTTCCATATTCCTTCTCCTTTCCTGCAATTAATATTCTTCTTGACAGACAGTCCTTTTAATGGTTGACAGAAGGCAAAAGTCATATACAGATCAGTTATTCCGGCAATCGTTTACCTGTATTATAACCAGTAACTTAATTAATGCAATAGATGGAAAGGAGCAGTAATGAACAAGGAAGATTTTATTCTTTTTAGCGGAGGCGCTCAGGGAGCAGAAGCGGAATTTGGAGCGAACGCGGAGAGATTGGGAATTGAGGAAATAAACTTTACTTTCGAAGGACACACAATAATGCGCAAAAGAGGGCTGCGTGTCTTGAATCACGAGGAATTGAAAAACGGCGATGTTTCCTTGGAGTACATTTCTAAACTGATGAATCGCCGTTATACGGATAATGCAACCTTCCGTAAAATAATCCAGACTATCTGGTATCAGATTAACAACGGGCAGGAAATATTTGTGATCGGCGAAATTCTGGCCGATAATACCGTGAAGGGCGGTACCGGCTGGGGCGCGGAATTCAGCAAAATCTGCAACAAGCCGCTGCATGCCTTCGATCAAAAACGCAATGCCTGGTTCAGCTGGAATAAAATGGAATGGGTGGAACGCAAGAAAGGCGACGAACCGGTAATCAGCCGGGGGCATTTCACCGGCGGCGGAACACGCATCCTGGAAGAAAACGGCAAAATTGCAATTAAAGATTTGTTTGACAGATCATTTCGATAAATCAATTTTTATATTTAGAAATAGAGGCGGTTGAAGAAATGAACTTCAGCCGCCTCTCTTTTTGTTCTGCATCTCGGTCATGCCGGCGCAGACAATATGTCGGGATGTTTTACTGTCATAGCGAGATCACAGCAGTGATCTTAGCAATCTTTTTTTACCTCATCCACCGGAATGTGGAAGTCCGGCAGGGAACCCCGGCGTATGCCCGGCCCTGAAAGATCAGGAATGGCACTTGTCAGCTGTCAATGGTCCAAGGCAGACTTGACCCCTTCTATCCTGCTCTTATTTCTTTTCTGAACAGCACGGCTGATCGCCTGCCGGGGTCGCTTTCCCAAAACAGGCCGACATCGTCTCCATCTTGCTCCCGCAGAAGGCCATCATCTTTTCCCGCACGGCTTTCCTGTCCTCATCGGACATGTCCTTTGTCCCCATACACGAGCACATTGCTGCCATCTTTTCCCCGCAGGCCATCATTTTTTTCTTGTCTTCCTCCGACATACCTTTGAGACATCCTTCCATCATCTTGCTGAATATTGTTTCCATTTCACACCTCTTTCTTTTCTTTGTCATTAATTCTTGTTTTTCCCCGCATAATCCCTCTATAGACCAGCCAAGCCCCTAAAAGAATGAATGCTGCGGGCCAGAAGTAAACTCCATGCAGCCACGAAAAATCTAACAATCCCAACCTTGCCCCCAGCCAGATCACCCCAATTATGATCAACACCATGCCGATTTGCTTTTTAAAAGCATGGTGCCGGTGATGACTCCAGGGTCTGCAACACATCTGGCCGACGTTTTTGTATGTCTCTTGACTTACTGACATAGTTCTATTCCTCCTTTTGGTTTATTTCTTATATTTCTATGATTTTCGAAATATATAATAATAAGGATTCAAGAATTGTCAATAGATATTTTCATGAATATGATAAGGGACTGTAATAACAGCCTAAATAAGAATTGCAGTACCAGAAGAGTGTTGATCATTGCATGAGGGACGGGCAAACCGGTTATGTGTCGATTCATGAACAAGGGAGAATGAAACTATGACTGATCAATCCTTGAGATTGCCAGTGAGATACTCCACCATCATCCTGATGGTTTCTTCTACAGGTTGTCAAAGAATGGTCTGTCCCTGCCTTTCGCAACGGACAAGATCGGCATTCCGGAGTTCCTTGATGTGATGGGAAATTGTGGATAGGGATATATCAAAATTGCTGGCTACATTGCAGACCGAAGGACGCATTTCCTGGTCCAGTGATTGGTGACCTAATCCGAGTCGAATATGCTCAAAAACTCCCAGGCGCGTTTCATTGGACAGGGCCTTAAAAGCGGCGACAACGCGTTCCATATCTTTAGCTGGTTTTCCATTTGCATTTTTCTCGGACATATCGCCCTCCTGCCAAGTTAAATTTAGATGATCATATGGATATAGAAACTTCTTTACATTTTTTTGTCTCACTGTCAATCAGTTAGCCGCGCAGCCTCCATACCTTGCGGTTAATTTGAGAAATCCGAAATCAAGAGGAGTAATGAGGTCTTGAAATATCCTTCTTGACATGGAACCACGTTTTACCTACATTCCTTTCTCGGAAAAAAAGTTTTTATCAGTTCAATGAATAGTGCCGTTATTGTTTATGGCATCACACTTGCTCTTGTTTAGTATTAAGCTTTGCTGGCCTGGCACAGATACGGTCTGGAAAGAATATTATTGACCATGGATATTTGCTGGAAATCAATGAAATTGAAAAGGAGGTAAATGGCGTAATGAAAACAAAAAGAATCGTAGTTCTACTGGTAATGGGATTGGTGATTTTCCTCGTCTCCGCACAATCAGCCTTCGCAGGAACCGTCGAGATCGTGAACAATTCCCAGGAACTTATCTCGGTAGCCACGAGTGCTGATGGGGACAGGCACATCGAGTATGTCAATGCGGGAGGACGGGGAAGGGAAATTCAGTTCGTTGGCAAAGGCATTTCAAAAATTGTTGTGGCCAAGCAACCAAATGAAGCAAAGCGTACGCCATTCACGCCGTTAAAGATATATGATCTGGTGGATAAAAGCACGATGATGAAAAATTTTAAGGTTATTATTTCGAGTCCGGCCAACGGTGAAGGTGATGTAAATATAACAGAGGTAGGCAATACTTTGTTTTAGGCCAATCAAGCTTCATGTCCTCTACTTTTTTCTACCGTCTCGTCTCCCGGAGAGGAGACGGTAGCAGTGAAGTTCAGGCCGTTGAAATATCAGTTTTCCTTCTCCCGCTAACATTTCACGATTACCTTATGATGAATTATACAGATATAAAAAATCTACCTGTGCTCGACATAACTATATCTGGTCAAACGTGACAAGCATGTTTCTGGATTCCCCAGTCGAGCTGGGGAATGACAGAAGAGAGATTGTCGCGTGTGGTTAAGGTATTTCAACAGCCGTCCGGCATCAGCGCATTGCCTTTTTTGATATCGGGTAACGGTGCCGCCGTGCCGGTATTGCCCGTAATAGAGACGTGATAGAGAAATCCCGCCCGCTAAATGACAAAAACCTGCTGGCATGTTCCGGAATAGAGTTCTGCCTTTAACCGGATTCTCCATATTTTATGATTTGTGCAAAAGGAATATTCAGAACGGTTATATTTTCTCTCTGGGGCATTAAAACTCATCGGTAAAATATCAGGCTGATTATCTCGATTACCTGCAAAAACTTATTTTTCAAGACCCCGTGCTCTTCCTTTATCTTTAAAACTTCTCATCTCAAATCGTTATAAAAACGAATGATCAATGCTTGCGGACAGACATTTTTATTTACGGCATCTGCCGACAGACCTCTCTTTGCATTTCGAACCATCCGTCCATGTCGCACCACTCAGGTTGGCACCTTTCAGGACGGCCGTTGTCAGATTGGCATCGTGCAGGTCTGCACCGCTCAGGTTGACATGGATCAGGTTTGTACTGGTCAGGTCGGCACCGCTTAGCCTGGCATTGCTCAGATTGGCATCGCTCAGGTCGGCATTACTCAGGTTAACACCGCTCAGGTTGGCATTACTCAGATTGGTACCGCTCAGCATGGTATGACTCAGGTTGGCATCACTCAGGTCACAATCAGGACATACGCGCATTGTTTTTAATTTTAACAAATCTGCCTGGTCATATCCCGATGCGCCACCCGCGAATAAAACAGCCAGCACAAACGGAACAACAGCAACCTGAAAAAAGATTTTTCGGATTTTCTTCATGGATTTTCCTTTCCTGTATCATTAACTTTTCAGAGATATTCGGGACGGTTGTATTTATTTGCGGGTATGGGTTTACCGTAAAATAGAACCACCCCTTTTTTCTTTTGAGTTTCTCGTCTCCAGTTAATGTTTCACAGTTGTTTAATGATACGTGATTAACAAAATACAATTTCTTGAATATAATGCAATAGAAAACATGGAGATGCCGGTTATAAAAAGGGAGGCAATGAGACAAAGGCAGGATGTTACGGCAGGCATACCCCGGGCATGCGCCGGGGTTCCCTGCCGACATCAGCGCATTGCTTTTTTGATTTCTCTTACATATCCGGCAACAACTTTTATCAGCTCAGTATTATTTCTGTTTTCATCAATTATTTTTACTAAGGCGCTTCCGATGACAATGCCGTCGGCGATTTGTGCTATTTGAGCAGCCTGTTCAGGTGTTGTTATTCCGAAGCCGACAGCTACCGGCAGCTTCGTAATATTTCTAATTCTATCCACTGCTTTTTTGATGTCGGCAGCTACAGGTGCCGCCGTGCCGGTAATGCCCGTAATAGAGACGTAATAGAGAAATCCCATTGCTGCGGAAACAATCTGACGAGTTCGCTTTGCACCGGTGGTCGGTGCGATCAGAGAGATAAAATCAATGCCTGCCGCATCGGTGTATATCCTCAGTTCCTGCGATTCCTCCGGCGGCAGATCGACCACCAGAACGCCGTCCACTCCGGCTAAGGCTGCGGCCTCGGAAAATTTCTTCACCCCATAAGCAAAAATCGGGTTGAAATAACCGAAAAGAACAATCGGAAGCGGCGATAGCTTGCGCACTTCCGCGATCATCTCTAAAATACCGGCCAGTGTTGTGCCGTTTTGCAGCGCGCGCTGGGCTGCGGCCTGAATAACCGGACCGTCCGCAGTGGGATCGGAGAAGGGAATGCCGATTTCCAGAATATCAGCGCCTGCTGCCTCCAGAGCTAGAATTAATTCTTTTGTTACCGCCAGTGACGGATCGCCTGCCGTTAGATATACAATCAGCGCTTTTGCTTTCTTTTCGCGCAGGAAATTGAAATTTTCTGATATTCGACTCATAATCTATATTCCTTCCTCAATTATCGTCTGGGCATCTTTATCGCCTCGTCCCGAAAGACAGACGACAATGATTTTATTTTTTGCCATTTGCGGGGCGATCTTCATGGTGTAGGCCAGTGCGTGGGCGCTTTCCAGTGCCGGAATTATTCCCTCCTGCCGTGATAAAAAAGAAAATGCGGCAACCGCTTCCTTATCTGTCACCGTCACGTAGTTAGCTCTTTTAATGGAATGAAAATAAGCATGCTCCGGGCCGACTCCCGGATAATCAAGACCGGCGGCAATGGAATAAGCATCGCGTACCTGACCGTGATCATCCTGCAGCAGATATGTTTTGTTTCCATGCAGCACTCCGACTTTTCCGGCATTTATACTCGCCGAATGGCAGGATGTATTCAGGCCGTGACCGGCAGCTTCCACTCCATACATGGCAACGTCCTTTTCATTACGGAAAGGGTAAAACATGCCCATCGCGTTGGAACCGCCGCCCACACAGGCTACCAGTACATCGGGATTACGTCCTGCGGTTTTTTGAATTTGTTTTTTTGTTTCTTTCCCGATGACCGACTGAAAGTTGCGCACCATTTGCGGATAAGGATGCGGGCCGGCTGTTGTCCCGATAATGTAAAATGTATCGCGCACACTGGATACCCAGTAACGCATGGCCTCATTCATGGCATCTTTGAGCGTTGCCGTGCCGCTTTTCACCGGCACAACTTCCGCGCCTAATATTTTCATCCGGAAAACATTGGGCGCCTGGCGGCGGATATCCTCTTCGCCCATGAATATCCGGCATTCCATGCCGAAAAGCGCCGCAACCGTCGCCGTGGCCACGCCATGCTGGCCGGCGCCGGTTTCGGCAATCACCTTTTTCTTGCCCATCTTCCGCGCCAGCAGGGCCTGCCCCAGAGTATTGTTAATTTTGTGGGAACCGGTATGATTCAGGTCTTCGCGCTTGAGATAAATATTAGCGCCGCCCAGGGCTTTCGTCATTCTGGCGGCAAAATAAAGCGGCGTTTCTCTTCCGGCATATTCTTGCTGGTAATAGGCAAATTCCTTACGGAAAATCTTATCCTTTTGCGCCGCTTTATAAGCCTTTTCCAGCTCGATTAATGCCGGCATTAAAGTTTCGGCCGCATACCGTCCGCCAAAAACACCAAAGTGTCCGTATTTGTCCGGTTGATTTTTCATTATCTTCCCCTCTTCGTAAATATTAAATCTATTTCCTTGTGTCCGGTATCGGTACGCCGGATAATATCAAATATTCGTGCTAGCTTCTTGTGATCCTTTTTACCGGGCACTAACTCCACACCACTGCAAATATCAAGTGCAGGAGGTGCCACTTCTTTTATCGCCTGGCCGATATTATCTTCGTTGAGCCCACCGGCAAGGATCAGCGGTTTTTTGTATTTAAGACACCGAGCTAGTTCCCAGTTTGCTTTTCTACCAGTGCCGCCGTAAAGTCCTGCATGACGGCTATCTACGAGGATTGCCGCAACTTGATAGCTTTCTGCGCGCAGTAAGTCTGCCTCACTTTTTAATTCGATGGCTTTAATCAATTGTTGTGCTGGAAATTTTCGACAATATGCGGGTGTTTCATCACCCTGCAATTGGATTATATCGAGTGAGCAATAATGCATCATTTTTTTAATTTCCGCTGCTTTTTCGTTGACAAATACTCCGACTTTCAACACCTTATCCGGCAAAAGCCGAATTATCTCTCGGGCATTATCCGGTTTAATATAACGTGATGATGCCGGATAAAATATAAAACCCAGCGCGTCAGCACCGCCAGCGACTGCGGCGAGCGCATCTTCAATATTAGTAATGCCGCATATCTTGATCTGGGTCATCGTTTGAATTCCCTTAATTTATTTCCAATGTCCGGAGCCGTAACCAGAGCCTCTCCAATCAAAAAAGCGGAAATTCCCTCCTGCATAATGTTTTCGATATCCGCTCTGGTGGTAATCGCGCTTTCCGCGACAAGAATTGTTCCGTCGGCGGCATAACGCGCCAGCTCCTTGCAGGTGTTGATATCTGTAACGAAGGTATCAAGATTCCTGTTGTTAATGCCGATTATTTCAGCGCCGGCCGTAAGCGCCAGTTCCATCTCCAAGGCGGTATGGACTTCGGTGAGCGCGGCCAGACCCAATTTTCGAGACAGCGCAATAAATTCGCGAAGATCTGATCCCAGAATGCGGGCAATGAGCAGCACGGCATCGGCGCCGATGGCAAGGCTTTCATAAATTTGATAAGGATCAATAATGAAATCCTTCCGCAGAAGCGGAAGTTTTACTGCGCTGCGAATTTGCGTCAGATAATTTTTATGCCCCATAAAATATTTTTCATCGGTCAGAACGGAGATTGCTGCCGCACCGGATTTTTCGTATGTGCTGGCTATCTTAACCGGATCAAAATATTCGACAAGCCGGCCACGTGAGGGGGAAGCACATTTGACTTCGGCAATTATTGCCGGAGGATTAATGCTTATCGCCTCCGCAAAATTACGGCACGGGGCCAACTCTTTTAACTCCTCCTGCAACTGAGCAAGAGTCATGATCTTCTTGGCCTGCGTTACTTCCTCTTTTTTTATAGCAACAATATTATCTAAAATCATTTGTTCTTTTCCTTCAGCCCTCACCGGCATACACCGGTCTTCGAGCCTTCAGCCTTCAGTCTTATTATTCAACTGTTGCTCAGTTCAATGAGTTGCTGCAGCTTCTTAACAGCTGCCCCGCTATCAATACAATCCACAGCAATATTAATTCCTTCTTTAATATCTCTGGCCATATCGGCGGCAATAATCGCCAGTGCCGCATTGAGAACAACAACATCACGGCAAGCTCCTTTTTGGGAGGTCAAGACATCTTTAGTTATTTGGGCGTTTTGCGACGGATCACCACCGTGAATATTTTCCAGAGGATATATCCGGCCGAAGTAATCTATGGGATTAATGTTGTAAGTTCTGATGATGCCGTCTTTCAGTTCTGCTACCCGGGTTTCACCCGATACGGTAACTTCATCCAGACCATCGGAACCGTGCACAACGAAAGCCCTTTTTGTTCCCATATTCTTCAGAACACCGGCGAACATTTCAGTAAGCTGCGGATCATAAACACCCAGCAGCTGGGCTGTGGCGCCTGCGGGATTAGTCAACGGACCCAGCATGTTAAATATTGTGCGGATACCGATTTCCCGGCGCGGCCCGATGGCATATTTCATTGCCCCATGCAGTTTGGGTGCAAACAAAAAGCCGATGCCGATTTGCTGGATGCATTCTTCCACTATCTCCTGACCGGCGCTGACGTTAACACCGAGAGCTTCCAGAACGTCGGCGCTGCCGCAGGCACTCGATACAGCGCGATTGCCGTGTTTGGCAACCGTGATACCGGCTGCCGCTACCACAAAGGCTGTCGTTGTTGAAATATTAAAAGTATTTAACCGATCGCCTCCGGTACCGCAGGTATCCACGATAGTTGTAGCACAGGCATTAATGTGTGTAGCCTTCTTACGCATGATCCGCGCCGCTCCGGTAACTTCTTCGACAGTTTCTCCTTTCATCCGCAGTGCGGTTATCAGCGAACCTATCTGAGCCGGTGTGGCCTGGCCTTCCATTATCTCTTCCATCGCCGCCATCATTTCATCTTCGCTTAAATCTATTTTCTGTACGGCCTTATCAATGGCTTCTTTAATCATGATTAATTCTCCTATCGAGAGGTTATTTTTAAAAAGTTTTTCAGAATTCTTTTGCCCTGTGGTGTCAGCACTGATTCCGGGTGAAATTGAATGCCCTCCACCGGGTATTGTTTGTGCCGCAAACCCATGATTTCCCCTTCCTCTGTCTCGGCGCTGATTTCCAGGCAATCAGGAAGTGTCTCTTTTGTTACAATCAGGGAATGATAGCGTCCGGCGGAAAAGGGATTGGGCAGGCCCGCAAAAATTGTTTTGCCGTCATGGCGCACCATTGAGGTTTTGCCATGCATGATACGCTGGGCGCGGATAATTTCTCCGCCTAATGCAAAGGCGATGGATTGATGCCCCAGGCATATGCCCATAATCGGGACTGATGTATAAAAGTTACGGACGACTTCCACAGTGATTCCCGCTTCCCGGGGCGAGCGCGGTCCCGGTGAGATAAAAATCGCCTGCGGCTGGAGTTGGCTTATTTCTCCCAATGTAATCTTGTCATTGCGGAACACCCGCACGTCTTCACCCATTTGCCCCAGATACTGGACAATGTTGAATGTGAAGGAATCGTAATTATCAATCATCAAAATCATCGTTTATTCCTTATTTACCGTTTTTAATTATAAACCCGCCCGCAGCCAGTCGCACCGCCTGCACCATGGCGCCGGCCTTGTTTATTGATTCCTGATATTCCAGTACAGGTGCGGAATCATGGACAATACCGGCGCCGGCCTGAATATAAATATGTCCGTCTTTCAACAGCATTGTCCGGATGGTAATGCAGAAATCCATATTGCCGCTGAAACTGAAATAACCGACGGCGCCGCCGTATACTCCGCGCTGGGCAGGCTCCAGTTCTTCAATAATTTCCATCGCCCGGATTTTCGGAGCACCGGTTAAAGTACCCGCCGGGAAAGTTGCCGCCAGAACATCGAAGGCGTCACGGCCCGGGGCCAATTGGGCGCGGACATTGGAAACCAGATGCATCACATGGGAGTATTTCTCCACGACCATATACTGGTTCACCTGCACGGAACCAGTCTTGGCAACTCTCCCCAGATCATTGCGGCCTAAATCCACCAGCATAACATGCTCGGCGCGTTCTTTTTCGTCAGACAACAGTTCATCAGAGAGCTGACGGTCTTCCTGCTCGGTCCTGCCTCTTTTTCGTGTGCCGGCAATCGGCCGCAGTTCAATTGTTTGATCTTCCAGGCGCACCATAACTTCCGGTGAGGAACCGATCAGAATTATATCATTCAGTTTCAGAAAGAACAAATAGGGGGAAGGATTAACAAAACGCAGTGCCCGGTAAAGATCAACCGGATTTGACCGGCACTCGCTTTGCAACCGCTGGGAGAGCACCACCTGAATGGCATCACCGGCGGCAATGTATTCTTTTGCCTTTCCCACAATAGCCTCATATTGACTCTCTGTCATGTTGGAGGTGAAAGATACTTCACCGGCATCGACAGAATCTATTTCCTGATGAGTTGCCGGCATGGATAACGTTTTGATCATATCTTCAATCTTCCGGCAGGAAGCGGCGTAACTGTCTTCCAGAGATTCGGCATATTCGGTAAAAGCACAGGCAACAACTTTAATCGTATGACGGACATTATCAAAAATCATCATAGAATCGCTGATAACAAAGATGGCCTCATCGAGCCCCGGATCAGCTTTATTGCCACCGGGGAGTTTTTCCAGATAACGAACCATATCGTAGCCCAAGTAACCGACAGCCCCGCCGTAAAACCGAGGCAGGCCGGGAACAGATACAGGCTGGTAGCGGCTAAGCAAATCCCGCAAATACTGCAGTGGATCACCATTGTGCGGCCTTGTTGTTACTTGGTTTTTTTCCGTAATGATTACTTCCTCTTTCCGCACCTGAAAAACAACACCCGCATCAGTGCCCAGAAAAGAATATCGTCCCCATTTTTCGCCGCCTTCAACGCTTTCCAGCAGATAGACATGATCCTTCTGACGCAATTTCATTAAAACGGAAACCGGCGTTTCCACATCGGCTAATATTTCCCGGTAAACCGGAATAAGATTTCCTCTTTGCGCCATACGGGCAAATTCTTCCAGACTTGGTTCGTACATTTTTCATTCTCCTTAAACGACGAAGGCCGTGAATTTTAATTCACGGCCTTTGCAGATTACTGGAAATAAAAAAGCCGTGAAGACCTGAGAGGTTCTCCACGGCTTAGACTTTAATTAATAAAAAAGATCAGCGGCGGATACACCCCTCCATGAGGTTCCACCACCACCAACCATTCAAAGATACTGTTATAATTTTCTTTTCCATAAACACTTCCCAATAAAGTTGACTGCCCTATAGCAATATTTAAAATAGCTGTCAACAATTTTTCGTCTTTTCTACCTCTTGCAGGGCCAGATCCTGATAGGCGTGGAAGAAATTGTGGCAGAACGCATCCCATCTCCGGCAGACTTCTATGGTCTTGTCATCCGGGTGGAAAAGATCGCTGTGGGAGAGGAGTTCGGTCATCTCTTTTGCCAGCTCTCTTTTCAGCGCTTCGTCCAGCCCGGCCAGATTATTTTCGATAAAGTCCGCCGGTTTGTACCAGTCGGCGACGCGCTGCAGATCGCGGTGCATCTGTGTGAGCAGAACGTTGCGCGGCCCTTCCCATAGCTCATTAATGGCGGCATCACGGTAGAGACGGGGCAGGCAGGAGAAGTCCTCCATCACACCGTGACCGCCGAAGATGGACATGGCCATGCGCAGGACGTCTGTGCCGTCCCAGGCTGCAGCAAGCTTCTGAAGCATGATGAGTTCACGGATGTCAAAGCGTTTCTTACGGGCCGCCTCCGGTTCATCAGTCGCCAGGCCTCCCTTGATGCCCCCTTCGAGTGAGAGGAATTCACGGTAGAGCTTGAACGCCCCGGCTGTTGTCCGCTTGGCTGTATGGTCAATGGCGGCCAGCTGGCCTGCGACCATCGGGAACTGGCCGATCTTGAGACCGAACGCCTCGCGCAGTTCGCTGTATTTTTTGGCTTCCCGGACGGCCCGGGTCATAGCGGCGCCGGCGGACAACCCGACAGTAAGCCGTGAGTAAGTCAGAACGATGCCCACGACATTGGCCACGCCTTTGTCCAGAGGACCCACAGGATAGGCCACGGCACCGTTGAAGGTGAGTTCTCCCGTGGTCAGTTCGCTCGTGCCCATCTTCCATTTGATGCGGTCAATGGTATAGCCGTTGCGGATTTCCTTTTCCTTGTTACCGGGCAGCCACGAAGGCAGGACAAACAAAGCTACTTTCTCTGAGCCCCTCGGCTTGGCTGTAATGATGCAGTAATCCGCGTGGGTGGCGGAGCAGAAAAATTTCGTTCCGTACAGCCGCCATACGCCGTTTTCCTCCACAGCCTCGAGGAGATTGGCCGGAACGTCGGAGCCCCCCTGGATTTCCGACAGATACTGGGCGCCGATGGCGAACCGCCCTTCAATACCTTCCTTGCATTCCCGGAGGATGGCCTTGGTCTCGGGAGTGTCGGCAAATTTCTCCAGGATCATGACGAGGCCTTCCGTACAGGTGATGGGGCAGGCCACGCAGGCTTCGCCGTTCTGGTAGATGAGGTACATCATGATAAGCTTTTCCCAGGGTGAAGTTTTCGCGGAAAAGAAGGCTTCCGCGAAGACCTCCTGCTCGAGGATTTCGGTTTCCCCGGGGCGGCAGATACGGTCGATCCGGCGGTGGTGGCCGTCATAGTGCATCATGAACGGGCGTTTCTCCGGGAGCGCAATCCGTTCGGCCAGGTCTCGCCACCTAAACGATGCCTGCTGCGAGACCGATCGGGCAGTGGCGTCTACCTTTTCCCAGGCATCACCCGTAAAGTGGCGGACGACCTTTTGTATGAAGGGATCGTCGCCGTAGTAATCCACGCCTTGTCTCCAGCCGAGGAAATCATCAAATGTATAAGGGTTGTTACTATCGGGCAATGACATGTGGACCTCCTGATTTATTTGTTTGTGCTGTCCTTTTTTAATTCTCAAAAAACGGCATTTTTTCGGGTGGCGTCAATGAAACGGCCTCGCAAACGTATTTGTAGACGGCCCGGTTTTGATAAAAGCAGCAGTTGATTCGCTCTGTTGCATCCTAAAGGTTGCCAATAGCTTTCGCCGGCCATTATCTCCATGTCCGGGCTGAGCTAAGCGCCGTTAGAAAGAAGTTGACCGATATTGTTTTTCATAATATTCCTTCTTGAGAGCCCAGGTCTTTTATGTAACCAGTGGTTACATGGTAAACCAATGGTTATAATTGTCAATCATTTTTTATGAGGATAAAGAAAGATGAGCATGGATAATTCGGAGAATAAGACCGATGCGGTGAAGGGAAAAACGGCTTTCTCCCGCCTCAAAGAGCAGGAAAAGCGCGCGCGCCAGGATGTTATTGTCGATGCTGCTCAGCGGGTTTTTGCTGTAAAACCTTTCAACAAGGTCAGCATACGCGACATCGCCCGGGAAGCGGGGATTTCTCACGCATCTATATATCGGTATTTTCCTGATCAACAAACCTTGTTTGTCGAAGCATTTCTGCGTGGCGCGAAGGAAATAGTGCAGGTCCTTGACGATATTGTTCAGAGCATAGAAGAGGGAGATGTTGAGAAGGTGACTGAAGAATTCATCAGTTATATGATTGCCAACGATCAATATTTTCGGATGATGACCCATTTTATGCTGGATGGGTCGCTCAGTGCCGATATGGTTGAAAAGCTCAATGCCGCGGAGCGTCTGCTTTTCGTTGAATTTGACAAACTCTTCCGGAAAATGGCCACAACTGGGGAGAAAGATGTGCGGCTGATCTCCCATGCTTTTTTCGCGGCACTCAACGGTGTTCTGATCACTTTCCGCAATTATCCCGGGCGCAACCGGGAAGATGTGACCAGGCACATGCGGCGCATTGCCGGTATTATCGCCGACAAATTCAAGGCATGAAATGCAGCGAAAACTCTATGGATGGGTGTAAAAACCGGCGGCAGCCATATAAAAAAGGTGTCTTCTAACTGGACTTATGGTACTTTCGGGCACAATGGGCTAACGGCTGCTACGGATTAATCAAGGAACGATGTTTTATGTCTCATCGGGAAAGTGAAAATTTATCATATTCGGGAAACAGGAGATATGTGTTGCTTTGTGTATCTCTGATTCTTGTGGCCATCATCGGACTGGTTTTCAGCGTATTGAATTATTACAGGGGTCTTTTGTTTTTGGCAACGGTGGAAGTTTTTGTCTTTATCTTCTGTGCTGTAATGCTGCTTATTATCCATTTGCGGCCACAGTTCCTTTCAGTTGCATGTACAATCTTTGTAGTAATGACTTTCACCTTCGGCGTCATCGCCTCGGCCACTGAAAAAGCGCATCCGACAATCTTTGTGTGGGTTGGCCTCGGCCCCCTGATTGCTTTTTTTCTGCTGGGGGCAAGAAGAGGCTTTTTCTTTAGTGCGTTCACGGTTCCCCTGTGTGTGATTCTTTTTATCAAATCCCATCCGGATCTTCCTGTTGTTGCCTATCTTAATGTCATTATATTCATCTTATGGATTGTTGCTCTATCCATGTACTATGAGATCACCAGAGCTGACACCGAGAAAGCTCTGATCAAGGATATTGAGGAAAAGCTGAAGAAAGAAGAAGAGCTGCTGAAAATCAACCATAATCTACAGGATGCGCTCGATCAAATCAAGACGCTCCGGGGGCTCCTGCCCATCTGCGCCGCCTGCAAAAAAATAAGAAATGATAAAGGCTACTGGGAGCAAATAGAAGGTTATATAAGTAGTCGATCGGATGCAGAATTCAGCCATGGAATTTGTCCGGACTGCGCAAAGAATTTGTATCCGGAATTCTACAAAAAGAAATGATTAATTGAGGGAATATCAATGGAAAGTCAAATAGCCAAAGCAATTCGTCCTCATTATCAGCCTGTGGCAATTATCTGGTCTGATGAAAAACCGCCCGGGGCAATGCAGTTTCAGGAAAATAAATGGGGATGTGCAATGTGGCTTGTCGCCCACGCGGCCAAAGGGAAAATGGCTGTTGCTGACGCCGGAACATTCGGTTGCTTTGGCGGCGGCGTAGGCCTGGGATTCGGCAACCAATATAAAAATTTCCCCGGCGGGGAAGAGGGTTTTTGCCATTTCCTTTCTTCCGGGAATGAGCTAAGGCCTGGTGGCAAAGAATTAGCCGAAAAAATTAAACCGTTTATGCGTGCCGAAGCCCATGATAATTTTCTACACGGAGAGCGTTACATTAAAACTCCGGCTCAGGTGGATACATTTATCAAAACGTTGCCGATGATGGAAATTCCCACCAGGTATGTTGTCTTTAAGCCGCTGGCGGATGTAGATGAGGCTTCGGAAAAACCGCAAACAATAATATTCTTTGTCAACCCCGATGCGCTCTCCGCGTTGGTAGTTTTAGCCAATTACGGAAGAGAAAGTAATGAGAACGTGATTATTCCCTTTGCTGCCGGTTGCCAGACAATCGGCATTTATCCTTATCAGGAGGCTAAATCGGCCCAGCCGCGGGCAGTAGTCGGCCTGACCGATTTGTCGGCGCGAGTCTATATCCGCAAACAACTGGGAGACAATCTTATGACCTTTGCCATGCCGCTGACGCTTTTTACCGAAATGGAGCAAAATGTGGCGGGGTCATTTTTGGAGCGTCATGTCTGGCGTGATCTGATTGGTGAATGATAATTTTTTACCGAGGGAATCGTCCGATTATATCGGTGGAGAACGTAGATAGGCAAACGGTTGCAAAGATTCAGCGAAAAAAAATATTAAATTGACAAACCAAATTATTATCCTTATTTTGCCGTGGCCGATCATTAAATGCTAATTTAAAATGACGATTCCAAATTACGGAGCGTAAAAAATGTTTTTAAAAAAAGTTGAACGCTTTCTGGAGAATTTCATGTTCCAAAGCCGGTGGCTATTGGCGCCTTTTTATATCGGCCTGATAGCCGCTAATGCCCTGCTGCTGGTCAAGTTTGTGAAAGAATTCATCAAATTGATCCCAGTTGTGATCAGTGGTGAAGGCGGACAAGTAATGGCAGGTATTTTATCGCTGATTGACATCGTTCTGGTTGCCAATCTGATGGTGATTATAATTTTCGCCGGTTACGAAAATTTTGTTTCCAAGATTGATACGAAAGGACATGTTGACCGCCCCGACTGGATGGGAAAGGTGGGATTCTCTGATCTGAAGATGAAGGTAATCGGCTCGATCGTTGCCATTTCCGCCATCGAATTGCTGAAGTCCTTCGTCAGCCTGGAATCTATAAGCAATGAGCATCTGGCCTGGAAGGTGGGCATTCATCTTACTTTTGTTTTATCCGGCATTGGTTTTGCGATTATGGACCGGCTTGGCGCCGGCGCTAAAGGCCATTGATAATATAAGTTTCAGCCGATTAATTAATCGACGAGCGGAAAGAAATCATGCCCACTATCGATTCCATATTGATTTTTATCAAGAGTGTCCGGATTCAGGATATCCTGGATATAGTGATTATTGCCGTGATGATCTTCGCTTTGCTGATGTGGTTTAAAACCCGGGCATCCCGCTCTGTGCTTATCGGCATCATTCTTCTCGGCGTTATTTATGTCGCTGCGCGTTTTTTTCAACTTTATCTGACGACCATAGTCTTACAGGGTTTTTTTGCCATTTTACTTTTCGTTTTAGTCGTCATTTTCCAGGAAGATC
>CAYXZW010000024.1:0-43757 GCA_964469905.1 uncultured Smithella sp. | reverse complement strand
TCAGAATTTCAATTCAAGGGGCCGTCTCTTAAATAATGAAAAGTACCGAGTAACATTTAAAAGTTAGAGGTTTCATAAGCGTTAAAGAACTGAAAAAATATTTTGATTGCTCTGCTGATCAATTGTTTTCTTATTTAAATGGTCAATTGTCATTCGAACGAACCGCAGCAATAAAAATAATTACCCAGAGAAGCGACATTAAATTTATTAGTTTATTATCTGAAAAATTGTTTATTGAAAAAAAATTGTATACGAAACTTGCCTTGTGTGAATGCCTTGCGGGTTATGGATTTAAGGCGATTCCTTATTTGATGCCAATGTTAGGAAAGATTGGTAACAATCAACATAAAGCAATTGGATTGCTTGATAACGGCAAAAAATCATTTCCTTTGCCCCGCGATATTGTGGCCAGAATACTAATCCGTATTGGTCCAATCGTCTTTAAAGAGATAAGAAAAATTATCGCAACTGGTAATCGCGATCAAATATTGGAAGCTATTGATGTTGTCGGGCATGTTACCTGGAATTTCCAGGACTACTCCTGTGAAGGTATCTTGATTGGATTATTGGAAAAATCGGGTGAAGATATTTTAATGCAGTGGAAAATAATACGGGCTTTCCAATCTTTTAAATCAATCAAAATAATAAATATCCTAGAAAAAGTTACACAGGGCAACAATGATGTATTGGTAAGTGAAGCAAAAAGAAGTCTGAACAGAATACATTCCAGAGTTTTTCCCTAGCCAGACAATCAACCCGGCGCAGAAATCCGGCAGTGCAAAAATCCAAACTCCGCGGCTTCCAGCAATCATCATTTGATTGTTATATCGTTCGTCCGAGGATAGCTTCCTGCTATCAATAAAAAGGCGTCCTTGAAGAAAATGCTTGATTTCAATCGTTTATAAATAATGTTCTTTTAATCCGTAATTGTGATATGGCTTATGAAAATATTGACGGATAGATGTCTGAGATAATGTGGCGTCGGGAAGTTTATAAGTTAACAGCGTCCCTCTGTCATAAATGGAAATTTTAGTAAAACAATATGAAAAACAAAACACTCGCTTTTTTGGGCATAGGAACTTGCATACTGTCAGTCATAGCATCTGCTACTGATATTGAAGGTAATTCTGTTGCGCCGATTGCCTTACTTGTTGTATCGGGAATCGCAACAACAATATTTATTGTTATGGCAATAATCCGCCTATGGAAAGAAGCAAAAAGTGCATCAATATTATTTGCATCTGCGGTCATTATGCTTTTTATATTATCGTTGATTCAAGGTGTTGCCTCACTTTCATACGGACGTACGCTTATTATTCTATTGAATATAACCAAAGTAATTAATTTCATCACATTTCTTTGGGTAATAATAAAACTTTTTAAGATGAAATAAATTGGAGTTATAATTCTCTTTCGATCCGTAATTCTCGGTATTGATGTATAACTACAATGGAATAGGTGGAGGTGTTTTCAGCAAGCACTGCTTCCTGTTCCAAATAAACAGACTTTTCTTTGACAAGTTATTCACCTATTATTTTTACTAAAACCCTTTTCTTCCTTCTTCCGTCAAACTCGCCATAGAATATCTGTTCCCATGGCCCAAAATCGAGTTGTCCATTTGTTATTGCCACAACTACTTCCCGTCCCATTATTTGCCTTTTTAAATGAGCGTCGCCATTGTCCTCTCCTGTTCGATTGTGGAGATATTGTGATATCGGTTCATGGGGCGCAAGCTTTTCCAGCCATTTTTCATAATCCTGATGCAGACCGGATTCATCGTCGTTGATAAAGACAGAAGCCGTGATATGCATTGCGTTTATGAGAATCAAGCCCTCTCGAATACCGCTTTCCTGTAAACAGTCTTTAACCTGTGGAGTGATATTCAGCAACGCTCTTCTTTGAGGAATATTGAACCAGAGTTCTTTCCGATATGATTTCATTGATGCCCTCCCATGTAAGTAATTTGCAGCATACTTATCATATTATTGTTGCTATCAATAGAATGTTTAAAAATGCTTAAATATCAATGCCTAAATATCACTTGACAAGCAAAAACAGCCTCCCTATAATCACCAATAATCTCATAAGCAAATTATCGTCAAACCTATACTTCACTCCGGCATCTCGATAGCAAAGTCTTATTAAATTTTATTTAGATTTGGTTAGTTTCTTATCTCATTAGTTTTTGAAAAAAATCTATCAGGAGGTAGAAAATGGACAAAATTCTAAGAATTGATATGGGCGCAAAGGGAGGGCCAAAGATGAACGAGTCGCCGCTCGGCGAATATGCAGGTCTGGGTGGAAGGGCCATGACCTCATCGATTATCTCGGCCGAAGTACCACCACTGTGCCATGCACTGGGGCAGGATAACAAACTGGTGATCGCTCCCGGTCTCCTCACGGGATCAGCAGCTGTTATGTCCGGGCGTTTATCGATCGGCTGCAAGAGCCCCCTTACCGGTACAATAAAAGAGTCCAATTCGGGCGGGCAGGCAGGGATCGCCATGGCTAGATACGGTTATGCCGCGATTGTAATTGAAGGCAAACCGGAAGGAAGTGATCTCTACAAGATAGTCATCAACGATAAGGGCGTGAGCATCACGGTTGACAATAGCTTGAAGATGATGACGAACTATGACTTGATTGAGAAAATGAAAGGAGAGTTCGGCGAGAAAATTGCGTGTATATCCATCGGACCAGCGGGCGAGATGAAAATGGGGGCAGCATCCATTGCGGTTACAGATATGGAATTACGTCCCAGCCGCCATGCCGGCCGCGGCGGCGTTGGTGCGGTTATGGGCTCCAAGGGAGTCAAAGTAATAGTCTTCGACACAAGCGGTATCAAAATGCGTCAACCTAAGGAGCCCGAAAAATTCCGCGAGGCCAACAAAAAGTTCACAGAGGGGCTCAAATCCCATCCGGTTACCGGTAAGGGTCTTCCAGCATACGGTACAAGTGTGCTCACCAACATTCTAAATGAGGCCGGTGGTTATCCGACCAGAAATTTCAAAACAGGTGCATTCGAAGGAGCCTCAGCTATCAGCGGGGAGACATATGCAGATCTTGAGACAAAACGCGGCGGTCTGGCAACGCATGGCTGCCACACCGGATGCGTTATCCAGTGTTCCGGAACGTTCGTGGATAAAAACGGTAAATTTGTTTCCAAGCAGCCGGAATATGAAACAGTATGGGCTCATGGCGGTAACTGCGGAATATCAGATCCGGATGCGATTGCAAAAATCGACTTCCTCGATGATACTTATGGCCTGGACACGATTGAAATGGGAGTGGCCATAGGAGTGGCCATGGATGCCGGAGTCATTCCATTCGGTGATGCGGAGGGGGCTATCGGCCTGGTGAACGAAGTTGGTAAGGGAACACCCCTCGGACGCATTCTGGGAAGCGGTGCTGAAGTCACAGGCAAGGCTTTTGGTGTTGAGCGGATTCCGGTAGTTAAGCATCAGTCTATACCAGCCTATGATCCCAGAGCCGTACAGGGCATGGGCGTTACCTATGCCACAAGTACAATGGGCGCTGACCATACTGTCGGCTACGCGGTTACGGCCAACATTCTGAAAGTAGGCGGCTTCGTCGATCCACTTAAACCGGAGGGCCAGGTTGAACTTTCGCGCAACCTCCAGATAGCAACTGCAGCCATCGATTCTACGGGCATGTGTCTCTTTATCGCTTTCGCAGTGCTTGATCAGCCGGAAACATTTAATGCGCTTATTGATCTGTTAAACTCCTTTTACGGTCTCTCCCTCACCGCGGACGATGTCACGGCCCTGGGGAAAAAGATTCTCACCATGGAAAGAGACTTCAACAAGCGTGCAGGGTTTACCGCTCAGCATGACCGCCTGCCGGCATATTTCAGTAAAATACCGCTGCCTCCGCACAATGTCACTTTTCAGGTCAAAGACGAGGATTTGGATAAGGTATTTAACTTTTAGAGAAAAAATATGAATATAATAAGGGGGGGCTAGGGAATCAGTCCCCCCTTGTTATTTACGGAACCCTTATGAATGGAAAAAAGTTCCCGGTAGTTGGTGGACGCACCGGGGTGGATCTGGTGAAAGTTAAAACGCAGATATGTCCCAATATGTTGTCGTACTTTTTTCCTTTTTTTCAACAGGGTATTACAGTGGACGTAGAAACAGGCTGTAGCATTAGAGAATTGCTGTGCGGACAGCTGGGTATCGATCAAGCTTATCTTGAGGAACGAATCAGCACTATTTTTCTGAACGGCAAGCCCGTTGACGATTGCGCAACTGCTGTTGTCGTTGACAGCGCTGTGCTGGCTCTCTCGGCGGCAATGCCCGGGTTGGTTGGCGCCATGTTACGCAAGGGAGGATTTTACACGGCGATGCGCAGTGACATCACTTATAAAACTTCAAGTGCGGATTCGATCAGAGCTAAAGGACGAATACGCCTCAAGCTCTTCAATTCTATCATGGGGGAGGTGGGGCCTCTAATACTGCGAAGGGGCATAATTATGCCCTGCTCAAGGGTTATGAAGCTGCTGAATGAAATGTCTGCGGAAATTATATCGGGAGATATGCCGACAAGCGGATATGATTCCGCTGATGCAGATATTCTGCTGGCAGTTGAAATCATCACATCATAAACTGCATACTGTGCGAAACGGAGACAGGTATGTCTGTAAGTCCCGAGAAAATCAAGATATTCCTAAAGCTCTTTGCCTCGTTAAGACTTGATCGTTTTGACGCGGCATACAGGGAATATGATCGCGGGATAAGCGTTGCCGGTGTCATCCGCACAGAGGGTCTCCCTGAGGAGGAGGTTACTTTGATGCTGGTGAACGGCAGGCATGTGGAATGCAAACATACTCTTGCCGACGGGGACACCCTGGCACTTTTTCCGCCGTTGGGGGGAGGATGAAAAAAATCACCGACGCAATTGATCATCATGCAGAAAATGATTTGCTTCCGCTGGAGGCAGCCCTTATTATCGCCGAGGAATCAGGCCTTACTCTTGCCTCGATTGAAGATACAGCGTTGGGCAGAGGAATTTTACCTGCCCGTTACGCAAGGAATAGAAATACAATCTCCATAGATGAACAGCGGATCATCTTTCAAAGCAATGTTGCGGTTGTAGGTTGTGGCGGCCTGGGAGGCTATATCATCGAGGAACTGGCGCGCATCGGCATAGGTCATATTACCGTAGTTGATCCCGACACGTTTGAGGAGCATAATCTCAACCGCCAGTTGCTTGCTAAAATTGATACGCTGGGACAGTCAAAAGTGGCCGTTGCCGCGGGCAGGATAAAAGAGGTAAATCCCGCGGTAACCGTCGTGATTGTGCAGGATGCCTTAACCGCTGCAAATGGCAGGGAGCTTATCGGGAAGGTGGATGTTGTGGCCGATGCTCTCGACAGTATTCCGCGGCGTCTCGAATTGGCTGAGGTATGCGAAAAATGCGCAATCCCGCTGGTCCACGGAAGCGTCGGCGGCTGGTACGGTCAGGTTACAACTCAATTTCCGGGAGATAATACACTGCAAAAAATATATTCCGGGTATAGTGGCGAGTGCGGTATCGAAAAAGACCTGGGAAATCTGTCTTTTGTCGTTCCTCTGATTGCGAGCATTCAAGTCTCCGAAATATTTAAAATCCTGCTGAACGTCGGATCAACATTAAGAGGAAAGATGCTTTCACTGAACCTGCTCGACAGGGAATTTACAGAAATTATCTTTTGAAGCCGATGAATGACCCGCTGACAAAAGAAACGCCGGCACTGAGGTCTTATCCGGCCAAGATGTTTGTCGAATTAACCACCCGCTGCAATCTTAAGTGCTCAATGTGTCTTAAACAGAGACATGATGCAGAATTTCGTGAAGGGGACATATCCGCAGATATTTTCCTGAACCTGTTGCCGGCCCTGCCCAACCTTGATGCTCTGGTTTTGAACGGAATCGGTGAGCCTCTCCTTCATCCCCGCCTTGATGATTTCATCGTGATTGCCAAAGAGAAGATGGATAAAAAAGGCTGGATAGGTTTCCAGTCCAATGGTCTGCTCATAGACAGGGAACGGGCAATATCTCTGGTCCGGGTGGGTGTTGACTGTAAATGCTTTTCCGAACCCCGCTTTTCTTTAGCAATCTTCCACAATGTTAAAAATAATTATCGCCGAGGCGGAACATTCTTGACACTAACCAGATGTAATTAACTTTACAAGCTTATTGCCTTATGTTATTAGGCAAAAAAGTTCAAAAACCATTCAGGAGAAATTATATGTCCGGCCATTCCAAGTGGAGCACTATAAAAAGAAAGAAAGGTGCTATTGATGCCAAACGCGGTAAAATATTTACCAAAATTATCAAGGAAATAACGTTGGCGGCAAGACTCGGTGGCGGCGATGTCGAAGGAAACTCCCGGTTGCGGCAGGCAGTGATGGCAGCTAAAGAAGAAAATATGCCGAAAGACAATATTGACCGGGCGATTAAAAAGGGCATCGGTGGCGGAGAAGGTGCAGCCAATTTTGAAGAGATTACCTATGAAGGTTATGGGCCGGCCGGAGTGGCCGTCCTGGTGGAAGTGATGACGGACAATAAAAACCGAACAGTTGCCGAAATTCGCCACATCCTGTCTAAACATGGTGGTAACCTTGGTGAAAATGGTTGTGTGTCCTGGATTTTTTCGAAAAAAGGCAGTATCGTTATCGATAAAAAAGCTATTAATGAAGACGCCCTGATGGAATTGGCACTCGATGCCGGTGCGGAAGATGTTGTCAGCGAGGGCAATGAATTCGAGGTAATTACTGATCCTGCCTTTTTTGAAGCAGTAAAAAAAGTGATTGATGCTAAGGGGATAAAACATCTGGAAGCACGGATCGGCATGAATCCTTCCAATACGGTTAAACTGGAATTAGCTAAAGCGGAGCAAATGCTGAAACTAATGGAAAAACTCGAAGATAATGACGATGTGCAAAATGTTTATGCTAATTTTGACATTGATGATGATGTGATGGAAAAACTAAGCTCATAGGAGTTGTCACGAAATTACCACCATGCTGGTCTTGTGATCTCGCGTGACCTTTAGTTCATCAGGTTATGGCAAGACCTGTTCTTTATTCTCTATTTCGTTACGACTCCTTATGCCGTTCCCAGTGTTTATTTGACTAAGTTATTTTTGAACAACGGCCTAATTGAAGATAACTTGAATTGGAATAAAAAATTGCGCATTTTTGGAATTGATCCCGGTAGCCATGTTACCGGTTATGGGGTGATTGAAAAAGAAGGCAACTATTTGCGTCATGTCGCTTATGGTGAAGTCAAGCCGCAAAAAAATTCGCTTTTATCAGCGGTGTTAATTTCCGTTTATCAGCAGTTGTCCGCACTGATTAAAGAGACGGCTCCTGACGCTATTGCGGTAGAAAATATTTTTTACGGTAAGAACGTTAGCAGTCTGATAAAGCAGGCTCAGGTTCGAGGGCTTACGATTTTTACCGGAGCTAATCTCGGTATTCCCGTTTTTGAATATTCGCCTCTGGAAGTTAAACAGGCAGTGGTCGGTTATGGTCGGGCGGAAAAAAGACAGGTGCAAATAATGGTAAAGGCTATCTTACAGCTTTCCTCTCTGCCGCCTGCCGATGCCGCCGATGCTCTCGCCGTTGCCGTCTGTCATGCCAATTTCCAAAAGGAGCAGCCCATCTGATGATTGCTCTCATTTGCGGTAAAATCGCTTATAAGGGAATATCAAGTGTTGTCGTCGATGCCAATGGTGTCGGCTACCGTATTTTTATTCCGCTGACAACTTTTTATGAACTTCCGGAAGCCGGTGCGTCCGTAACATTGCATGTCCACACGCAAGTCAAAGAGGATGCAATTAATTTGTTTGGCTTCTATACAATCCAGGAACGCGATTTCTTTCAAATGCTGATTTCGGTAAGTGGTATCGGTCCGAAACTAGGCATGGGTATTATTTCCGGTATTCCTGTCCATGACCTGCTGCAAGCGATATCCCGCGGCGATGTGGCCAAACTGGTCAGCATTCCGGGTGTGGGCAGAAAAATGGCCGAACGTCTGATTCTGGAACTCAAAGAAAAGGTTGTCAAAAAAATGATGATCGACCAAATACCGGCTGCCGAGGATGAGCGCAAGGCCAGTGAAATAATAAAAGAAGATGTTTTGTCAGCTTTAGTTAACCTCGGTTATAAAAACACTGCAGCGAAAGATGCTCTGGAGAAAGTTATACAGTTATCAGGGGAAGAATTGACTCTGGATGCTCTTTTGAAAAAGACTTTAAAAATTCTTGCGGGCTGATTTTGATTTTTCTGTGGATAGATAATTTATGGATGCAAATGTAAAAAATCCTTTAATAAGTCCTCTCTGTGAGGAAGACGAGTCCGGCTTGGAAGTGACGCTGCGGCCGACAAAATTAACCGATTATATAGGTCAGGAAAAGGTTAAAAGCAATTTAGCAATTTTTATCGAAGCTGCCCGTAAGCGGCGCGAATCCCTTGATCATGTTCTTTTGTATGGCCCGCCGGGCTTAGGAAAAACAACTCTGGCATATATTATTGCCCGCGAAATGGGTGTGGATATCAAAGTTACCTCCGGGCCGGTAATTGAAAGGCCGGGTGATCTGGCGGCAATTTTAACTAACATGCACGAACATGAAGTCCTTTTTATTGATGAAATTCACCGTCTCTCCCATGTAGTAGAAGAAATATTATACCCGGCTATGGAGGACTACCATATTGATATTTTAATTGGTCAGGGGCCATCGGCTCGATCAATGAAACTGGAAATACCAAAATTCACTCTGGTTGGTGCAACAACACGTGCCGGATCGCTAACATCACCTCTGCGTGACCGTTTTGGCATGCATTTCCGTCTGGAATTTTACACTCCCCAGGAACTTGCCATAATAATTAAAAGATCTGCTTCCATTTTAGGCGTAAAGCTCAACGATGCTGGAGCTCAGGAACTGGCAAGGCGCGCCAGAGGAACACCCAGAATTGCCAATCGTCTGCTGAAACGTGTTCGCGATTATGCGGAAGTCAAATCCGATGGAACGATTGACGGTAAAATTGCAAGGGAAGCGCTGGATGCTTTTGAGGTTGACAGCAAGGGATTTGATCAAATGGATCGTAAGTTGCTTCTGGCACTAATTGAAAAATTTAATGGTGGTCCTGTTGGTGTGGAGAGTCTTTCGGCGGCAATAGGCGAAGAAAGGATGACCATAGAAGATGTTTATGAGCCCTATTTGATTCAGGAAGGATATTTGCAAAGAACAGCCAGGGGGAGAATAGCGTCTGTTAAGGCTTACGAGCATTTCGGACTGAAAGCTACTGCCCAGAAAGATCTTTTTTGATTTTATGAAACTCTTAATGCACATCTGCTGCGGTCCCTGCACCATCTATCCATTAAAGGAATTGAGGCTGCGAGGTCATGAAGTAGAAGGTTTGTTTTATAATCCCAACATCCATCCTTATCAGGAATACCAAAGGCGTCTGCAAACTTTAAATGATTATGCCAACATGGCTTTGTTAAATGTTGTATGTCTCGAAGGCTATCCTCTGGAAGAATTTCTGCGCCAAACAGTATTCAAAGAAAATGATCGCTGCGAATATTGCTTGCACGACCGCATAAAATATACTGCCGAAGCGGCCCTGGTCGATAAATATGACGGCTTTACGACAACATTGCTTTATAGTAAATACCAGAAACATGATCTCATTAGGGAAATAGGTGAACATGTAAGCCGGCAACTGGGGATCCCCTTCCTTTATCAGGATTTTCGTGCGGGGTGGGGTGAAGGTGTAAGAATTTCCCGGGAATTAGAGATGTATCGCCAGCAGTATTGTGGCTGCATTTACAGTGAAAAGGAACGTTTTTATAAATAATACGCTAGGCCGATTTTTGAGAACCTTTTATAAGGGCAGTAAGCTCTGTTTCTGATAGAAAGATAAAATATTCACTTTAAGATGGCATCAGTATTCGCCCGTAAGTTACTAAATATCTCTGTTACCAAACAGGTTGTGGTATTTTACACCACAGATAATAAATATTACAATTAACGGCCAGCAATGACAAAATAATTAAGGCGTAATTATAGGTACTTATTTTTAACAGTTGTTGTTATTAGTTATGGTACGGTTATTGCTCGCTAGGCTTAGAAATATTGAATTGGTATTGAATTATGCATTTACAACGGACATTGAAAAAAGAAATAATTTGTTCCAGTATCGGTCTGCATACCGGCAGAAAAGTTAATATGCATATTAAGCCGGCAGCTGTGGGTACGGGTATTGTCTTTGTTCGCAAAGATTTGCCCGGGGCCTGTCTGATTCCGGCAACTTATGATAATGTCTCCGACACGACTCTGGCGACCTCTCTGGGTACCGATGGTGTTACTGTTGCTACCGTCGAACATATTCTCTCCGCCTTTTGCGGAATGGGGGTTGATAATGCGGTTGTGGAACTGGATTCCTTTGAAGTTCCTATTATGGATGGCAGTTCTCTTCCCTTTGTAAAGATGCTCAAAGACGTCGGTACGCATATGCAGGGGAAAACCAAAAAACTTTTAGTAATTAAAAAGCCTGTTTCCGTGAAGGAAGGGGATGCCAATGCAGTTTTGCTGCCCGCTGATGAGTTTAAGATTTCTTATGAAATTGATTTCAAGCATGTTTCTATCGGCCGGCAATCTTATAGCATGGTTTTTTCCGATGAAAAATATGAAAATGAAATTTGTGCAGCCCGAACATTCGGTTTCTTGAATGAAGTTGAATATATGCAGGCAAAAGGGCTAGCACTGGGCGGTTCTTTGAAAAATGCTATTGTTCTGGATGAGCATAAAATAATCAATAAGGAAGGTCTGCGCTTTCCTGATGAATTTGTCCGGCATAAAATTCTTGATGCAATCGGAGATCTGTTTTTGCTGGGGATGCCGATCATTGGTCATTTTGTGGCTTATAAATCCGGACATCGCCTCAATAATCTTTTACTCAAAGAACTCATGTTAAAAGCGGACTGTTGGGAAATTGTTGACTATTTTGATAAAGAGGAAACAGTTCGCAAACGACCTTCCTTGAAAATACCATCTTTTCGCATCCTAGATGCCATTCGGACTTAAGCCTTTGTTCAATAATAAGCACCCCTTCGGGTCTTGTGACCTCGCGTGACCTTTAGGTTATCAGGTTGTGGCAAGACTGCAACATTGTAATATCGTAACCGCCCCTGATCTAAATTAGTCTTGATTTTTGCTCTCATGTTACCTAGTATATCTCGTTAATTAAATCTTCCGCCAGTTTCCAATGAAAACAGGTTTATATGAATACAGTCATAAAAGACTACCGGAGATTATTTTTCATTTTTCTGCTTGTTGCGTTTAGTTGTCTGGGAGTTGTAACTCAGGGACAAGCGATCCAGCCGGCAATAAATGACATTATAATTACCAATAATAAGGAAAACGTGCTTTTATATGCCCGTTTGGTTAATGCTTTTAGGACCGAAATGGAGTCAACCATTCTTGCTGGTGTGCCCGCAGTATTTACTATTCATTTGGAAGTATATAGAGTCAGGTCAGTCGTTTGGGATCAGAAAATAACCAGCTATGAAATTAAACGCACAATTAAATACGATAATCTGAAAAAAACATTCAGCATATTTACCAATGGAAATGAGGCACCGGTTATATTCTCTGATTTCGAAAGTGCACAAAAGGCGATGGCGGATTTAAGTGGTATTATAATTGTGCCCCTCCAAAAACTGGTCCGCGGCAATAATTACTATATGCGACTGAAAGTAAAAATAGATAAAGTGCGTTTGCCATTACACATGGAGTATATATTTTTGTTTGTTTCATTCTGGGATTTTGAAACAGCCTGGTACAAACAAATGTTTTCCTATTAATTTGCAAAACAAGATGCGGTAATGAAAAAAATACAAAAGAGTGCTTACGTAGATGACAAAGAACTGAGAAAAAGGCGCCGTGAACGGATTATAATCGTCGTTGTGGGCTTGCTGGCAGTTGCCTTTACTTTACTTGCCAGTCAGTATTCCCATAAAGATAATTTGCCTGTTTCGACAAATATTCTCGTATATAGCCTGACCAGCATTAACGCCATCTTGATTCTCCTTTTAATTTTTTTGATTGTTCGCAATGTAGTTAAATTATTTTACGAACACCGCCGCGGCATAATTGGCTCCAAGCTGAGGACGAAACTCGTTGCTGCTTTTGTCAGTTTGTCCCTGGTGCCGACAATTTTACTTTTCATATTTGCAATAAATTTTCTTACATACAGCATGGAATTTTGGTTCAATATCAAGATCGGCGATGCCTTAACCCGGTCACTGGAAGTCGCCCAGGTTTATTATCAGCAAACGGCTGAACATGCTAAGTTCAATGCACGTCAAATCAGTACCGATATTACCAAAAATAGGCTCTATGAAAGGGAAAGGGTAGAATACCTGAAGAACTTAATTCATCAGCGCCAAAAAAATTACAAAGTAGGAATGGTGGAAACTTACTTTGATTTTCAAAAGGAAAATATTGTTTTTCGTGATAGCGAACATCCTGATCTGCTGCCGGTTACTTTAAACCCTAAAATGCTGGAAGATATATATTTGGGTAAGGAAGTGTCAACTATTCAACCAACCAGTAAGGGAGATGCTGTTATTGGAGTTGTACCGGTGTTTTCTTATGCTGTTCCAACGGAGGTAATTGGCCGTGTTTCCATCAGCTACAATATTCCTAGAGGATTTGTGGATAAACTGAAAATTATCGGTGAAGCCTCGGAGCAATACGGACAGATCAAACTGCTGAAAAATCCCATTAAATTTAATTATATTGTTACTTTGTCTATCGTTACGCTGGTGATCATCTTTCTGGCTACCTGGTTTGGTCTTGCCCTGGCTAAAGGCATTACCGTGCCGATTCAGAATCTTGCCGAGGCTACTGATAAAATTACTCAGGGCGACCTGGATATTCACATTGATATCGAAGCGGATGATGAAGTTGGAGTTCTTGTTAAATCATTCAATCACATGACCAGGGACTTAAAGAAAAGTAAAGATGGTTTGGAACAAGCGAATGTGAGCCTGGATCAGCGGCGTAAATATATGGAAACAGTATTGCGCAATGTTTCGGCAGGAATTATTTCGGTCGACCGTGATGGAGTGATAACGACTGTTAACAACGCTGCGGAAAAAATGTTTGATATTGAAACGGATAAAGTTCTCTTACGTAATTACCGCGATTTGCTGATACCGGAGCATCTCGCTCTGGTGGGCGAATTTTTACAGGAAATAAAAGAAAACAATGAAAGCTCTCTGGAAAAGCAAATGGAGCTTATGTTCAAGGATAGAGCGCTTACTATTCTTTTAACCATAACAACAATTAGAGACGATGAAGGGAACGATTCCGGTATTGTTGTTGTGTTTGAAGATTTGACTCAACTGCAAAAAGCGGAACGTGCCGCTGCCTGGCGCGAAGTTGCCCGCCGTATGGCGCATGAAATTAAGAATCCACTCACACCGGTTCAGCTTTCTGCACAGAGATTACAGAGAAAATACGGAGATAAATTAGGAGAAGATGGTTCTGTATTTAAAGAGTGCACTCAGACAATTATTGATCAGGTGGAAGTGCTGAAAAATCTTGTCAATGAATTTTCGCGTTATGCCCGGATGCCTGTAACAACCCCTGCACTAAATGACCTGAATGCTGTTATTGCCGATTCAGTAATCCTGTTTCAGGATGCTCATAAAGACATTGTCTTTAATTATAAGCAGGCGGAAGGTCTGCCGAAATTCAACCTTGACGCCGAGCAAATCAATCGGGTGATGATTAATCTGCTGGATAATGCCGTTGCAGCGATAAACAAGAAAGAGGGTAGAATTGATATCACTGTAAGCTATGACGAGCAATATCGTAAAGTTACGGTAGCTGTGGCCGATGATGGAGCGGGGGTTCCTGCAAGCTATAAAAGAAAAGTGTTTGAACCATATTTTTCCACAAAGAAATCAGGAACAGGATTGGGCTTGGCAATTGTCAGTTCCATTATTTCCGATCATCGTGGTCAGGTTCTTATTGCCGATAACACGCCCTCGGGAACGATTATTTCTTTTCAGTTGCCGGTGGCGGAAGTTTAATTTATGTGTAATATTATTTCACTTTCTTTGGTTAACTTTGTTGGCTGCATCGTCGGCTTCCTCAACGTATTACCAATACGCCTGCGGATCATCCTCCTTGCCGCCTCGTTAGCCTTGGAAATTGAAAGAATAAAAAAATAGGGATCAAGTGAAATAATAATTATGAATGAAACGATTCTTGTAGTTGATGATGAAGTAAGTATTTGCCAGTCTTTGAGTGCGATCTTAAAAGATGAAGGCTACCAGGTGCTGGTTGCAGGTTCTGGTGAGGAGGCATTAAAAAGTATTGATAGTGAAATGCCGCAACTGGTGCTGCTCGATATCTGGCTTCCCGGTATGGATGGTCTGGATACTCTCAAAGCTATCAAGGCTGTGCATCCCAATATTCTGGTTATCATGATGTCCGGTCACGGCACAATCGAAACGGCAGTGAAAGCTACCAAACTGGGAGCGTTTGATTTTATTGAAAAGCCGCTTTCTCTGGATAAGGTTATTATCCTGGTTGCCAATGCTCTCAACATTATCCGCCTGGAAGAAGAAAATGTGATGTTGAAGCAGCAAATCTCTCATCAGTACGAGTTAACCGGATCCAGTCAGATAATAGCAGAACTCAAAGAAATGATCAGCATTGTTGCTCCTACCAATGCCTGGATTTTAATTATGGGAGAAAACGGCACCGGGAAAGAATTGGTGGCACGCTCTATTCACCATCTCAGTCGCCGGTCACATAAGCCTATTGTCGAGGTAAACTGTGCGGCTATACCGGAAGAGCTTATTGAAAGCGAATTGTTCGGTCACGAAAAGGGCGCGTTTACCGGTGCAACCGAAAAAAAACGAGGCAAATTCGATATGGCTCATGAAGGAACCATTTTTCTCGATGAAGTGGCCGATATGAGCCTGAAAGCTCAGGCAAAAATTCTCCGCATTCTGCAGGAAAAGAAGTTTGAACGTGTCGGCGGCAACAAATTAATAGATATGGACGTACGCGTTCTGGCAGCCACCAATAAGGATCTGGAAAAAGAAATGGAGGCGGGACGCTTCCGGCAGGATCTTTATTATCGTTTGCATGTAATTCCTTTGCTGGTTCCAACCTTACGTGAAAGAAAGGAAGATATCAGACCATTAGCGGAAAGATTTCTGCTCGATTTTGCGCTCAAAGAAGGCCAGCCTAAAAAGGCAATAACTATCGGTGCCATTGAAATGCTCATGCAGCATGACTGGCCGGGTAATGTTCGTGAGCTGAAAAATATTATTGAAAGATTGATTATTATGACGCCGGCCAACGAAATTACAGCCAATGACATACCTTTGCTCAATGTCAGAGGAGATAATAGCGAAGCACCGATAGAGCCGCAGCTTGCCGCCGCTGCCGCCGATTCATTAAAAGATGCCAAGATGGATTTTGAAAGACAATTTATCGTAAAAAAACTGGAAGAATATGAATGGAATATTTCCAAGACCGCCGAGGCGATTGGTCTGGAGCGCAGCAACCTGCATAAGAAGTTGAAGAGCCTGAAAGTAGCAACCAAAGAATTAGACTGAAGGCCGAAGACTGAAGGTGCAAATAAGGCGGTTTATATTTAGCAGTGCCTTCAGCCCTCAGCCTTCGGTCTGACACCCTGATCATTGCCCATCTGCTTTTTCATGTCTGATAAGGAAAATTTATTAAAAGGCAGAAAAATAACTCCCAGAACAACTACGATAATCATGGATAAAAAATGGTAAACAACGGCAAAAGAAAGAGCTTCCGGTTTTGCTATGCCAAAAAGCCCCAGAGCTAAAATACAGCTGTAATGCCAACTGCCGATGAAACCAGGAGCTGTGGGAATTGCAATGCCCACGATAAGAATAATCATGACTATAAAGGATGCCATAACCGGGAGCGTAAAGCCAAAAGCTGTCAGTAAGACATAAATAGCTAAAACATCGACCAGCCAGATTAAAGCGGAAAGAAAAAACAAATACAGCAACAGTTTGATATCAACAATTACTTGAAAGCCGTCAATGAAGCGATGAATAATTTCATCAACCTTGTTGGCAAGTTTTCCCGGCAATTTGCTTAAAATCCGATTGATGATCTTTAGGGCCGTTTGTCTGCGCCAGACCAAGCCCACGATACAACCAAACATCACCAACGTCAGCAGGAAAAAGACAATGCTCGATTTAATCATCCAAGAGGGAAGATCATTCAACAGCAGAACTATGACGGCAATAGTCAACACGGAAAAGCTGTCCAGTGCTCTCTCCACTATTATTGTTCCCAGTGCCGAAGACATTTTGATTGTGCTCTTTTTGGCGACGAGGTAGGGACGGGCCAGTTCTCCGATACGGGCGGGTATTGCTATAATTGCTAAAAAACCAACGGAAGTAACGGAAAAAAGCGAAAGTTGGTCGATTTTTTCCAACGGCTGCAGAATGACACCCCAGCGGTAAGAACGCAGGCCTTGCATCAAGAGCGTAATAATTAGAAAAAGTGCGACATAACTGAGCTGGATTTTCTTTAGATGATAAATAATATCCTGAAAATTAATTCCTCTTACCGATAGATAAACCAGGACAACACTGATGAGGATACCTAAAATAACCTTTTTATTCATTTAATGGCCAGGCCCAAATTCCATTTATAATAATCAATTTCTGGCCAGGTGATCGGAAATTTTATCATGCAGAAGTTGAGAGGACAGCTTATTTCCGATTATTCCGACACGAATGGAAACAGTGGTTAAATTTTTTGATTTGTATCTAATATCCAGTTGAACTTTTTCATCATTAATCAATGTGGCAATCTTCCCCTGGGCAATTTCTTTAACAGGAACGACTTCAATGCCGCGCATATCGGCAACAGTTTTTTCGCAGGCAGTCCAGACTTTATCAAACGGTGCATTATAATCTGTTTTTAGTTCATTGTTGATCCAATAATAAGTGCCCGTGCTGGCGCCAACTGCTGCGCCTCCGATAAAGAGCGGCACGCAACCGGAAAAAAGAAAAGCAGCAAATAATAAAATAACTATCGGGAAATTATTTTTTTTCATGTTTCTTCCTCCAGGAGTGTTCGATGGTAAATTTTAATCATATCTTCAATAGTATTGCAATATCTATTATGAACCATGGTAATACATTAAACGGTCAATCTAGCTGGTCTTTTCAAATTCTCTTAAAAGCTCTTCCTGTTTTTTATTGAGATTGACGGGCGTTTGGACGAATATCTCAATGATTTGATCGCCGCGACCGTGGCCACGAAGATGAGGTATGCCTTTACCCTTTAGCCGCAGAGTATTGCCGTTTTGTGTGCCTTTGGGGATTTTAATTTTTTCTTTTTCTTCGAGCGTGGGGACTTCGATAATAGCCCCCAGTGCGGCTGAAGTGAAAGAAATCGGTATGCGGCAAATAATATCATCATCAGACCGAACAAAAAAATCGTGTTCTTCAACATTTAGAAAAACATACAAATCACCGTCGGGTCCTCCTTGCTCGCCGGCTTCCCCTTCACCACGCAAGCGCAGGCGGGAACCGGTCTCCACACCAGCCGGAATCTTTAACTGAACAGTTTTCTTTGTTTTTTCTTTGCCGTGGCCATGACATTGTTTACATGGTTTGGAAATTACTTTACCGTGACCGCCACAATGGGGGCATGTGGAACTAATAGTGAAGAAACCACTGGATTGCATTACCTGACCACGGCCCTGGCAGGTGCGGCATGTTTCCGGATCGGTTCCGGCAGCTGCACCGGTTCCGTGACAACCAGAACAGGTAACGTACTTTTCCAGATCAATTGTCCTGGTCAGACCGAAAGCCGCATCGATAAAGGAAATTCTTAAATCGTAGCGTAAATCAGAACCGGCGCGGCCCCGTGAGCGTGATCTTCCGCGTGTGCCGCCGAACCCGAATGCTTCTTCAAAAATGCTGCCAAAATGGGAAAAAACATCTTCAAAACCGCTGAAACCTTGAAAACCGGTATTACTTAAACCTTCATGGCCGTAGTGGTCATATATTTCTCTTTTTTGTTTATCGGTCAGTACTTCGTAAGCTTCTGCAGCTTCTTTAAAGCGTTCTTCAGCTTTTTTGTCTCCCGGATTTCTGTCCGGATGGCATTGCATAGCTATTTTACGGTAATTCTTTTTTAGTTCTTCATCTGAGGCTGTTCGCTCTACACCCAGAATTTCATAGTAGTCCTTTTTTGTCATGATACTTTTTCGTGTTCCTCCGCTTCCATGATTTTCGCAAGAGATGATAGTAATTCTTCATTATTTGCTTTCTCCAGAGCATGCCGTGCAAAAAGATATTTTTTTAAACCGATGGCTTTTCGTCCGATATTTTCCCAGTCGTCAGTTTTCAATTCCATATTTAGCGCTCTGGCTGCCTGTAAAAAAAGCATTACGTCTCCGCTATCCATGGCGGCATTTTTAATTTTTTGTAATCCTTCAGTGAAATTTGCTTTGAAATAAAAATCCAGGGCATCAGAATAATTGCCTTCGGCAAAAAAATGATCACCGTATTTTTTAAAAGTTTCCGGACTGGTATGATCGATATATAAAATCTTTTGCTTCAGCCGGTAATCAGGTAACTTCCTAATAGTCAATTATTCCTCCTTGCCGCTTTACTGTTATTTGCCAGCAAAATGGCATTAAATTATTTTTTACAAATTTAATAGCAATCTTAATCATGTCCAATGCGTTATTGGCTCATTTCACCAGAAGCTTCAAGGCTTCTTCATATTTTGTTCTGGTGTTTTCGATAATATCCGACGGTAATTCCGGTGCAGGCGGCTTTTGATTCCAATTAATCGAAAGTAAATAATCTCTGAGGAATTGCTTGTCATAGCTTTTTTGAGCGCGGCCTTCCTCATAGTCGGCACTGGGCCAGAAGCGCGATGAATCCGGCGTTAGCAGTTCGTCAATCAGGATTAATTGTTCGTCCAGCATACCAAATTCCATTTTTGTATCCGCAATAATTATGCCGGCCTTCTGGGCCATTTGGGCAGCCCGGTTGTAGATGGCCAGGCTGATTTTAATAATATTATCTGTAAGTTCTTTGCCGATAATATCTTCCATTTCTTTTCTGGTGATAGCAGCATCATGCTCACCTTCCGGTGCTTTTGTCGTAGGTGTAAAAATCGGCTGGGGTAGCTTGGACGATTCTCTCAGCCCGTCAGGCAGGCGAATGCCGGAGATGGTTTTATCTTTCTGATAGTCTTTCCATCCGGAGCCGCTTAAATAACCGCGGACAATACATTCTACGGGCAATGGAATCGCCTTTTTTACCAGCATACTCCTGCCGTCCAGGATATCGCGGTAGGGTGCGCATTCCGGCGGGAAATCCGCAGGATCAATGGATAACAGGTGATTGCCGATGATATCTTCCATCTTTGCAAACCAGAATGCAGACATGCAGTTCAAAACTACGCCTTTGCCGGGAATCGGATTGGGCATAATTACATCAAATGCCGAAATGCGATCGGTGGCGACGATTAATAAATAATTCTGGACAGAGTAAATATCACGAACCTTGCCGCGGCTGATAAAATCCAATTTGGCAAATTCGGTCTTCTGTAATCCTGTTTTCATAAATAAATTTTCTCCTCTTATCTAATGGATGGGTTGTACTTTTTTTCATGGCCGATAGTGGAAGTCGGGGTCCTGCCGTAATTATGGCCGGGCATTACTTTGGTGTCGTCCGGTAGGCTGAAGAGCCTTTCCTGAATGGATTGATACATTATTTGCCAGGAGCCACCGGGCAAATCAGTTCTTCCCACAGCTTCGACAAAGAGAGTGTCGCCCGTAAAAACAAATCCCGGAATATAAAGACTCATCCCACCGGGAGAATGTCCGGGAGTATGAATTACTCTAAGAGATATATTGCCCACGTCAATTATATCACCGTCTTTGACCAGACGATCAGGCGGGGGAGATTGTTTGGCTCCGAACATTTTCAGTATCATTGCCGGAGTAGATGTTAACATTATGGCATCTTCTTCATGAACAATAATTTTTGCTCCGGTAAGTTTTTGCATTTCGGCATTGCCACCAATATGGTCAACATGGCCATGGGTGTTGACAATGTAGTTGATGCTTAGTTTATTTTTTTTCGCTTCCGCGATAATCTCAGCAACATTGTCAGCCGGGTCGATAACCAAAGCATCACCGGTTATGGGATCTCCAATCAAATAGGCAAAAACAGCCATCTGTCCTACTTGTATTTGTTTGATAAACATAGTAATTACCCCTTAATATTAATCTTTTTTATCTAGCATTTTTTAGTTTCTTTCGTCAATTTAAATCCGGCAGGAAAAAAAAGAATTATTCCCGCTTGAAGATATCCTCACCGCTACAGCTATGACGGTTTAACCCGATTTCAGGAGTTTCTTCATTATTCCCCGGTACGAAAACAGCTACTGATGGTTCTTTAGGGTCTTCCGGACGCCGGATACTCGGTTTCCGCATCCGGAAAAGGAGCGTTGATGGATTGATCTCCAGAATTGCCGCTGCTCCTCCCTTGCCCCTTATGCGCCGGCAGATTATGAAGCAGCATTAAAATAAATTAATTTATGGTTCTTTCCCTCGTTGATAAATACCGCTTCTATTTTATGGACAAAACTTGCTTTTGATGTGGGAAGTGCAAGAAATACGCTCCGTTTGTTATTGAAAAACTGGCCCTGTGGCTGCAAGATCTGGTGCGTAGACTATGCCCCACCGTAGGCCTCGGCGGGCAAACTTTCTCCCAAGGCGATGCGGCACAGGTCACTGATCATCCATGTTTCCAGTCCCTCTGCCCGGCATGATTTTCCCATCGCATCCAGACACATGGGGCACAGGAAGGCCATGGCCGCCGCGCCATTCTTTTTTGCATCTTCAATGTTGCGTGTCGTGTAGTCCGGGTATTTCTCCCCCCGCTGCATAAAGCCTTTCAGCGCCTGTCCGCAGCACAGGGCATTCTTGCGGTCATACGTACGCTCGACTCGCTCCACACCGATAAGGGAAAAAATATTATCCAGCAGGGGTTCCTTGGCCGGGGTCGGACGGGAGGCGCAGGGGCGCTGGTAGGCGATTTTTTTATGGAGCGGACGGATCTCACCCCGGTGTTCCTGCAGATAACGCAGAAGGTATTCGAACAGATGTGTAGCCTTGAACGGCAGCGATATGCCGATGTTCGGGGCGATATCAGCCATCAGGGCGTAGCAGTCGTCATGGGCAAAGATGACCTCCGCAACGCCCAGGGCGGCATACCGTTCCACCAGAGGCTTTAACCCCTCCATCATGATGGATTCGTTTCCCAGATGGGGAAACATGATATTACAAAAGAAGTGACGCCCTTTGACCACATCGAGTCCGTCGAAGATAGGCCCTTGGAAAGCCCATGGAATGACGCTCTCGATAGTGCATAATGATAGAACGGGGGATTTGATGATGGGGGACTGGAATTCCCCTTTCGCTGTGAAACGGTCCCGGATGGCATTCAGAAGGGCGGGATCGACATAATTTCCCATCTCTTCCATGCGCTTCACGATCAGGTCGAAGGGACGGGCCTGGGTGGGGCAGATTTCATTACATCCGAAGCAGGTGATGCATTTCCTGACCCATTCTGCCGGTTCTCCATTGACAAGTATTTCGAATAGCCGTGCTCCCTCTTCCCGGTCAACGTCAATATAGGGACACCAGGCCAGGCATTCACCGCAGAAGTCACATTTCGATTTTTCGAACATGTTCTGATCCTCCCCTTATGTCATTATCCCATATAAACACTAATAAAAGCTCATAAACACTAACTGTAAAGCAGGTGTGCTTTATTTGTTAATATATTCTCCCTGCAATATACAAGATCGAAAGTTTTCGTTTGTTATAACATTTGAAAAAATCCCACGGGGCCATGACAGGTATCAGCAAAATTAACTTACCTTGCTGATGATTTCCTTCATGATTTCCGTTGTTCCGCCACCGATGCTCAGAATGCGGGAATCCCTGTAGAGCCTCTCGACAAGGTATTCCCTTGCATATCCATACCCGCCGTGAATTTGAACGGCGTCGTAAACAACCTTGTCACAAACCTCGCAAGCAAAATTCTTCGCCATGGAAACTTCCCGAGTTACATCCTGTCCCGCTTCCATTTTAGCGGCCACCCGATAGGTGAACTCTTTGGCAACCTGAACTTTGGTTGCCATGTCTACCAGTTTGTGTCGTGTTACCTGGAATCCCGACAGGGGTTTCCCGAAGGCTTCCCTCGTCTTGGCGTACTTGATGGATTCGACCAGCGCCAACTCGGCCACGGCCACCGCCATTGTCGACAGGGCAAGACGCTCGGTCTGGAAGTTGATCATGATGCCATAGAATCCCATGCCCTCGCCGCCGATGATATTCTCGACGGGAACGCGGCAATCCTCGAAACTCAGTTCCGCTGTATCCGAACAGCACCAGCCCATTTTACGGATTTTTTTGCTGACGGAAAAACCCGGTGTCGATGAGTCGATCATCAGCAGGCTAATCCCTTTATGACCGGGACCTCCCGTTCTTACAGCGGTGGTGATAAAGTTGGCCCGGCAACCGCTGGTGATAAATGTTTTAGCGCCGTTAACTATATAATGATCACCGTCACGGACTGCCCTTGTCCTGATATTGGCCACGTCGGATCCGGCATTGGGTTCTGTAATACCCAGTGCCGCGATTTTTTCCCCCTTTAGAACGGGAACGAGAAACTTCTGTTTCTGTTCTTCTGTTCCCATTTTTAAAACAGGAGGCATGGCAATGTCATAACTTCCCAGGCCGGAAATCAGGCCGACGGAACCACTGCCGATCATTTCTTCCGTATAGGCAAGATGCATAAAGAGATCGCAGGGTGTACCGCCGTATTCCGTCGGGTAGCGGAGACCGGTAAATCCATTGTCCGCACATTTTTTGTATAACTCAACAGGGAATAGTTCCTCGTCCTCCCATTCTTCAATATGTGGTTTGATTTCTTTTTCGACGAATTTTCTCACTGTGTTTCTGAAGATGTTATGATCTTCGGTAAAGTATTCCTGATACATTTTTTCAATTCCTCCTTGTTATTTCGGAAAATTCTCCGTGTGCCGGTGTTTCAGGCCGATTACTCGTAAGTCTTTCGCAATTCCTTCTTGATGGCAAGATCATTGGCAATCAGAGTGTCTTCATTAAGGAATATTTTGGCTTCCGCATGGTTGATGATATATTTGATTTCTTCACCTTTGAGCATGAAATTCAATGGGGTGATATTGTCTCCGATTTTCAGGAGGGCTCACCAGTAGATGACGAACTGGTAACAGTTGAGGGACAGAATGGACGCCCTGTCTACCATGCGGATCCCAGAGAAATGAGACTGTGGGCACATCGGTTAACCTCATCATTGAATTGAAGGTGGGTGAAGCGTTCGTCTTTGTCTCGCAGCATTAATTAGTTCGGATATATAACTGCTGTTCTTACGATAATGTCTCCCACAATGACACGACGTATGACATTGAGCTCAAAAAACGTTAACGCTTTCATTTCTTCCAATTTCCCGTTATGCTTTTTTGATAAGAACCTACTTTCACCGCATAAATTATTGTTTTGATAACAAATTACATTTACCGGAAAAGAGTATATACGCAGAGTTTTCCATATGGACAGATTGCATATGTGCATGGACATCATCTCAGTAGCATACACGCCAACAGTATTTCAAAGAACATATCGGTGCAACAGGAGATAAAAGCAGCCTTTTACACAGAGCAGATAGGTAATTATTTTTTTAACTTCAACGACTGACAGCAAATTACATATATTCATGTGGGGTGAAGATTCATTCCGAGAAAATTATTGTAAATTAGTAATTGTCTTATTGATTGGACAGCCAACCAACTTTTTGTTTAAATAACTATAACATTCATTCGAAGTCAAGAAAAAAATGAATTTAATAATGTTAGATGATTGTTTTACAAGGCGAGGAGCATCATGTGGGCAAAAAGATAAAATTCGGTTTGTTTGATTAGTGTGAATTAATCATCATTCAATACGGAATATCAAACGAAATGAGGTTATTAAATCTTTTTGAGTTGCAGAGAATACAGATCAGGTGTCCGGTAAGACCGATAAGTCAGACACAATGCAGTCCGGCATTCATAAGCGGTATCTCTTAAAGATGAATTAATTTCGTATAAAAATGGCTGCGAAAAAACCATCAATATTATGCAGGTGGGGGAATGTCCGGAAATAACCATTGGAATCGATGAGCTTTTGAGGAATTGATTCTGGTGGTGGGCAAGTGGAAAAATGGGGGTTGAATTTGAGGAAATTTTCGATAACATTTTCATTTTCCTGCGGCGAGAGTGAACAAGTGCAGTAAACTAAATGACCGCCTTTCTTCACGGCCTGTGATGCGTTTTGGAGAACAGTGTTTTGAGTCTGAGTTAAACCGGGAAGATTATCGACAGTGGTGTGCCATTTAATTTCCGGATTACGGCGCAGAGTTCCCAAACCGGAACAAGGCGCATCTACCAGAACCGAGTCGAATTTATCTTTGAAAAAATCCGGCAGCATGCCGGTTAGATCAATCTGGCGGGTTTCAATGTTGGTTATGCCCAGCCTTACGGCGTCTTTCTTTAACACTTCAATTTTTTTAAAATCGTAGTCAGTAGCCATAATTCGGCCATTGTTCTTCAGGATTGCCGCAATATGCGTTGTTTTGCCGCCCGCGCCGGCACAGACATCAAGGATTGCTTTTGAGCTTTGTGGGTTTAAAAGATAAGAAACAAGTTGTGATCCTTCGTCCTGGAGTCGCAGATATCCTTCCTGAAAAAAGTTTGTTTTCTGGATGGGTTGACCGGCATTATTCAAGTTAAGACCATCGGGGGAAAAAGGTGTTGCGGTTGCATTAAAACCAGCAACTGTCAGTTTGTCCTGAAGTTCATCTCGAGAAGTCTTTAATGTGTTGACTCTTAATGTTAAAGGCGGCATTTCATTATTGGCGGAGCATAAAGCTTGAGTATTTGCAATGCCGAATATTTTAATCCAGCTTTTTACCAGCCAGAGCGGATGGGAATGAAACGCTGCAATAAATTCAGCCGGGTTCTTCTCCGGAGAAGGAAAGGCAATGGTGCTACCGTGCCGAAGAAAGTTTCTTAAAAGGGCATTTACCAGGCCGCTTTTGGCGGCATCAACAATTTTGGCAACTTTAACTGCTTCATCGACGACGGCAAAGGCCGGCAACCGGTCGTTGAATTTGAGTTGAAAGAGGCCGACACGTAAAATATTTTTAATACTTTCATCTGTTCTCTCCCAATTGCCCCGGCTGAGCTTTGCTAATATCCAGTCCAGATGGCCTCTCATACGCAGTACCCCATAGATGAGATGCGTCAGCAGCCTCCCGTCAGGCGTCGAGGATAGCTCATTGGCATCCAGGCACTCATCCAGAAGAAGACCAGCGAAGGCTTTACTTCTATGAACCTCATCCAGGATATCTACCGCCAGATGGCGAATTGATTTATTCATTTCTCCACAATGGCTACAGGCCTTACCCATCCTGCGGAAGCACCTTTGATTTTTATCGGGAAACAGCATATCTGGAAACCATGGGCAACGCCTATATCAGACAGATTTGCCATTTTTTCCATATGGCAGTATCCGATTTCAATGCCGGCAAAATGTGCCTCCCAGATGACACGCGGGTCGCGTTTTTCTTGAAACTCTTTGGCCAGGAAGGGAAGGGGACGATCCCAGCTCCAGGCGTCGATGCCGACAATCTTAATACCTTTTTCCGTAAGGTAGAGAGTGCTTTCCCTGTCCATTCCTGCGCCTTTAATCAGATATTCCGGTTTGCCCCAATAAGCTTCGGCTCCGGTTTGAATCAGAACGATATCAAAAGGCTTGATTTCGTATTTGATTTTTTCCAGTGCTTTTTTAACATCGGCAATTGTGATCCTTTCGCCGTCACCCTTATGGCGAAAGTCCAATAAAACGCCGTCACCAAAACACCATTCCAGAGGAATCTCATCGATGGTGGTGGAAGGTTTACCTTTATCCATTGTCGGGTGGTAGTGATAAGGAGCATCCAGATGTGTACCGCTGTGGGTGGACAAATGAACGAATTCCACCGCCCATCCAAGACTGTTAGGCAAATCTTCTTTTTTTAGCCCAGGGAAAAAATCCATCATGGAAGATGCTCCCAGTTCATGATTGATATAGTCAATTTTCGGAATCATTATAGGCGGATCACTGGGAAGACCTGCTTCAATACTGATACTTAGATCAACAAATCGTCTCTTTTTCATATCTGCTCCTTTTTAGCCCAAAATTGTTTCTGGATTAAGGCGATGGCCGCGCAAAAAATCGATAGCGGACATCCTTTTCCTACCGGCAAGTTGTATCTCTTTCAAAAAAACATATCCATCAGCGGCTGCTACAGTCAGCCCACGATCTGTCTGCGTAACAATTGAGCCCGGCGTATTTCTGTGTTCACCCTTTTTTGCTTCGGCTGTATAAATCTTTAATGTCTGTCCGGAAAGAGAAGTGTAAGCGGCCGGGTCGGGGCTTAGCCCGCGGATTAGATTAACAATATCGCTGGCAGCAGAGTTCCAGTTAATCCGGCCGGTTTCTTTGTGTAAGCGAGGGGCGAAGGTTACTCCCAAAGCATCCTGCGTTTTGCGCAAAGCCGTGCCTGCGGACATCTGTTCAATGGCTGTTAGCAGCAGGTCTGCGCCCTGGATTGCCAGGCGATCATGAAGTTGACCATAGCTTTCCGCAGCATCTATTGCGGTTTCCTGCTGCAAAAGAATATCACCGGAATCCATGCCTTCGTCCATGTCCATAATTGTTACACCTGTTTTTGTTTCGCCACGTATAATCGTCCAATTAATCGGCGCTGCACCGCGATATTTCGGGAGAAGAGAAGGGTGGATATTCAGGCATCTCAGCGGCGGAAAATCAATGATGGCTTTTGGTAAAATCTGCCCATAGGCCGCGACAACAACCATTTCCGGATTAACCTTCTGAAATATTTCCAGGAAGGATGGTTCTTTAACTTTTTGAGGTTGGATTACCGGCAAACCGAATTTTTGCGCCAGAATCTTCACGGGCGGGGCGACTTCTTTTTGTCCTCGTCCTGCCGGACGATCAGGTTGCGTGACAACACCGATAACATTATAGTTTCCAGTGTGAAGTTTTTCCAGTGCGGGGAGGGCAAAAGCTGGTGTTCCCATAAAGAGAATACGCGGATGCAGCATAAAAATAGTTATCCTTTCTTCGTCAGCGAAAAACATTTCTTACTTGCAGACTGCATTTTCTGCTTGCAGAGGCTGGTAATGCCTTTTTCGCCGGTGTGTCGCCTGGTCCTCCAGCGCTCAGTTATATTTAGAATACGGAATGGTCTAGATATATATGGAAATAAAAAAAATGTGTCAAGAACAACGAAATTTTAATTGTTCTTTTAATTTCTATTGAATATTTTAGCATGGGGCTTTATATTAAGATCATGAAAAGGGATGTATTAGAAATTTAATTGCTTGGGTTTAAGATGTAAAAGGCAATAAATGATGGTTATTAATACGTCAATACAATGATTTTATTTGCAGAGTTGTATTTTATTACGGCATAATTGGCAGTAAGTGGGATCATAACCGGCGCTAATCAAACGAAAAGGAGATCAATGATGAAGACATATGCCATTAAGTATTTAGAATTAGTCGATCAACATGCCGAGAAGATGGCAGCAAGGTGGGCGAAAGATGTACGCAGTAACAGCAAGACAAAATATTATCAACTGCTCGATGAACAAAAAATTATTTCTCTGTGCGTAAGGTTTTATCAGTATTTCAGCAAGATGTTTGTCGATGATAAATTGAGCGAGGATATATTACATTTTTTTAAAACATATTCCCGGGAGAGTTATGCCCTGAAAATCCCCTTGGATGAAGCCGTCTATGCCTTGATTTTGATGCGGCGGAACATCTGGCTCTATGCAGAATTTCAGTCTATATTCACTACAGCTATTGATCAGCAACAGGCTGTAGATACACTAAGCCGGACAATTTTGTTGTTCGATTATGCATCCTATGATGTAACTAAAGAATATCAGGAGTTGATAAAAAAAGATGCAGGTAAAAAGAAGTAAGCAAGAGTAATTTATTTTATCCGTAATTATAATAAACAATTAAAAGGAGATCACCACCTATGCTGGCTTCATTAAAATTGATTGATCTGGTTGAGAAGAATGCGGAAGCAATAGCCCAACAATGGGTCGCAGTAGTGAAAAAAAATGAACGAACTCCTCATTATCATGGTCTGCCGTCAGATAAATTGGTGCAGCAATCAGTTGAATTTTATCATCAATTGAGGAGAATGCTGATGTCTTCCAATACATTTGCAGAGACTCAGGATTATTTTTTAAAGTATGCGAAATCTTGTTATAATGACGGTATTCCTCTGCATGAAGCAGTTTATGCAGTGGTATTAATGCGCAGACAAATGTGGCTCTATGCAGAATTTCAAACCACTTTTATTACAGTTGTCGAAAATCAACAAGCCCTCGACAGTATTACCCGTACGATTCTTGTGATGGATTATGCGGTTTATCGTATTACCCAGCTTTATCTGGATTTGCAGAATAAAGAATCAAAATAAGAACAAAAAATGATGAGAGATACTTTATTGCATGAGCAGAAGGAATCATTTTGATTAATATTATGGTGAGTTAATAATATCATCCAGCGAATTAGAAATAGATTGATCGGCTTACCGCGGGATTTGCAGCTATTTTTAGCAGCGATGGTTGTTTTTGGATTTTCCCAGAGTATTGTTGATGCGACATTTAATAATTTTTTAAATGAGACATTCTCGATCAGCGATTTCCAGCGCGGGTTTCTGGAGTTGCCCCGGGAGCTACCCGGTTTATTAGTTGTCTTTATCTCAGCGGTGCTGTTTTTTCTTTGTTCCCGGCGGCTGGCGGCGCTGGCCAATCTTTTGTGTGCCTTCGGGATATTGTTTATCGGCATTTATTCCCCGAGTTTTTCCGTCATGCTGATCTGGCTTTTTATTTTCAGCATAGGTCAGCATTTGTTCATACCGACAAACCAGAGCATTGGCATGGAATTGGCTCAGGATGGAAAAACGGGCAGGAGACTGGGGCAACTCAGCGGTATTGCCAATATGTCTACGATTATTGGCAGCTTTGCCGTCTTAATTGGTTTCAAGTATTGCAATCTCGACTTTAAAATTTCATACATTGTTGCTTCCCTGGGTTTTCTGACGGTTGCTCTGCTGATATTTCTCATGCAGAAAAACAAGCCCCTGCCCGCTAAAACAAAATTTCAATTGAAGAAGGAATACAGTCTTTTTTACTGGTTGAATATCCTTTATGGAACGCGCAAACAAATATTTCTTACCTTCGCGCCCTGGGTATTGGTGACCGTCTTTAAACAAAAAACACACGTCGTGGCCACATTGCTGATGATTGGCGGGATAATAGGAATCTTTTTCAAGCCGCTGCTGGGTAGAGCAATTGACCGTTTCGGTGAGAGATTCATCCTTACCGCCGAGGCTGTTGTTCTGATTTTTATCTGCTTTGGTTATGGGTTTTCTAATAATATATTCCCCGAGACAACCGCCATGTATATTGCTTTTTTCTGCTATGTTGCTGATCAGTTGCTGATGTCCGTGAGCATGGCGCGGGCGACCTACCTGCAGAAAATAGCGGTAAAACCGGACGATGTTAACCAGACGCTGACCATGGGTGTTACTATCGATCACGCCTTTTCTATAACTGTAGCTCTATTGGGTGGCTTTATCTGGATTAAATGGGGTTATCAGTATGTTTTTCTGCTGGGAATGATTATTGCGGTCATTAATGCCTTCTCTGCATTGCGCATAAGGACAGAGAAAAAAATTGAACTGCTGTAAATCGCTTGTTTGTGGAAAATAATGTTACTTTTCTTTTTTTGAGGTTGCCTGAATATCATCCAATACAACCGTCAGGTCTTCCGCCTTTTCGATAACGATGGTGGAATCGCCCTGCGCACCGGACTGGTAGGCGACGCCCTTTGTTGAAGGAGCTTTTTGGGTTCTTGTAACCCGCCAGGAGTCACCGGAAGAGACCACTATCAAGTTGTTGAGATTAAATTGAACATCGCGGACATGAGGAATAGCCGAAATCTCCCTGGCAATGGATTCAATCTCCTGCATAGAAAAATCACCGTCCGGCTTGACAATCTCACCGTCGAGATAGACAGTACTGCCCATAAAGGAGTACTCTATCCTGGTCAGGTCTGCATCATGGCGCGTGAATATTGTCCTCACGTTCCGGTTTATTTCATAACGGGAAACTTGTTCGTTGTGTACCATATATCTTCCTTATAAAATTTAATACCACACAATTAACATTTTTGCCAGGTGGAGTCTTTTTGACTCAAGCCGGTGAAAGTGACCCAGTTTAAAGCCCTGCAACAGGAAGAAATATCTCGTGGAGAAAAAAATATTACAGAACTAATTTTAATTTAAAATCTTTGTGTTCCAGAAAGTACATTATTTGTTCAACTGTAAACCGTGCCTTGCGCTCGACTGCTTCCAGTGTGTTAAAGGCGTTATGGGGGGTGAAGATGACATTGGGGTAGTTCGTCATTTTGCGGATAATTGCCGCCTCCGGGCATTGCGGAGCAGAGGGATTGCGTAGAGAAACGGCAGCCGCGGGTTCATTTTCAAAAACATCGAGACCGACGGCGCCTAGATGGCCATCTTGTAAAAGCTTATGCAAATCAGCCACTGGTGAATGTTCTCCGCGGGCAATATTGACAAAAACGATCCCCTTCTTACTCTGGCGGAGCAAGTCATAGGAAAAGTATCCGGTGTTCTCTTTTGTTAAATTCATTGCGCAAATGACGACATCCGCCCAGCGGATTCCTTCCGTCTTGCCAATATAGTTTATGTGGTGGTGCTCCTGAACAATATCGATCCCTTTTATATTCATGCCGATGCTGCCGGCGATAGAGGCGATCTCACTGCCAATGCGCCCGACACCCACAACCAGCATGTTCTTGCCCGCACATTCCCCTCCGGTAAGACCATCGCGACTGAATGTATGAAACTGACGCTGTTGTTGGGGAAGTTTTCGTAGCAGAGTCATCGTCAACATTATTGCCTGCTCGGCAACCGCGCGTGTTGCATATTCCTCCAGATACCCGCAGGGCAGAGGCTTTTGTGTGTTGGACAGATATGCCAGTAGATGATCATAACCTGTAGATCGGCTGAGGATGCCGTCGATATGGTTTACCCAGATGGCGGGAACAACGGACTGTGTCCGGATGCTGATAATGCGTGCCGGCGGGGAGGTATGACCGGATTCCTGTATTGTCAGATTGGTGTAATCACAAGAGATGGTATTCCCCAGCAGACGTTTCAATGCTTGCGCTTCTTCTTCAAATGCTTCGTAAAAAAAGACATCCATAGTTAACCCTGAGAGACTGCAATATTTACGAATCAGTTTTAGGATGACGGCGTAGCCAATCCCACTGATTGATTTTCTGGAGACGGGCAAAGGTCGCGAACAAGATTCGCCTCAGAAATTTCACCTGGAGCTCGAGAGGAAGGTTGTTAAGCTGTTCGGCGCTGAATGACAGCAGCAGGCAATCCGTTTGTGTTTCGACATGAGCCATGCGGGGAGCGCCCATTAAGCCGACTTCGCCGAAGATGTCTCCTACACCAAGCACTGCTAAAATCTTTTCTTGCAGGACAACCTCGGCCCTCCCCTGAACCAGGACAAACATCCTCAGGTCAATTTCTCCTTTGGTAATTATCCGGTTTCCGGAAGTGACATTTATCCAGGTTCCGGAATCCAAAAGTATACTGATTTCTGTTTTTTCAAAACAGTCAAAAAACGGTATTTCCGCCACCAGTTGTATTAAAGGCTCCTTCGGGCTTTTCATGGGTTGATGATACCTCGAAACAGGGTTTTTGCCATTTTCGCCAAGGCTTGTCTTCTTTACGACATTAACTCTTTGCCGTCAATAAGCTGTTTGTCCGCTCGACCTTCAAAAACATTTAATTACCCAATTAGCCAAATTACAATTCAATACTATGCCACTATTTTTCTTTGTGCATGAAGAAAACGGATTGAATTAAAGAGGTAGTTAGCCTTTAAAATAGTAAGCCTGTCAGCTCGTTTCTCCTTAAATCTACTTAACATTATGGGGGTTGTTCAAAAGCTGGTCCGTACTTGATGCGGGATGCTCAGATGCAAGGCGCGCAATAAAGCAGAACAGCGATGTCCGGAAATATTATTCCGCTTTCAAATCAAAGATGATATCAAGGCGGCAAGGAAGAGGCGACGCAGGCGTATAGTACCATACGTTGAGGAAGCCGATGACCCCGGCCTGCGCCGGGGCAGGCTGTGCCAACGCAGAGAGCGCTGTGATTTGGAAGTGGAATCACATGAAATTTTCCGGATCAACATCCACAGTAACCTTCACCGTGCTTTTTTCCATTTTCTGCATTAGTTCCCGCGTCAGTTGATGCAGGGCTTGGGTATTCTCGCTTTTGAGCAGCATTTGGTACCGATAGCGGCCTTTGATTTTTGCCAGGGGCGATTCCGTAGGACCCATTATTTCTACTTTATTTCCGAATTGCGCACTCAGTTTTTTTGCCATCTTTCCCAGCAGTTTTGCCTGCTCCAGAAGAGTTTCCTTGTTTGTTGCAGACATTCGCAGATTAATAATCCGGCCGAAGGGGGGATATTTCAAATCTTTCCGAAAGGCGATTTCTTCTGCATAAAAAGATCGATAATCATGATTCCGGACATGCTTTAAAGCATAATGTTGCGGATTAAAAGTCTGAATGATAACTCTACCGGGTGTGTTGCCGCGTCCGCCGCGTCCTGCAACCTGCGTCAGTTGTTGAAAAGTTCTTTCACCCGCGCGGAAATCAGGCATATTCAAAGATGTGTCTGCCGAGATAACACCGACCAGGGTTATGAAGGGGAAATCATGTCCCTTGGTAATCATCTGTGTACCCACCAGAATGTCGATTTCCCGCTGCCAGAGTTTCTGTAGTATTTTTTCCTGAGCTCCTTTGGCCTTCGTGGTGTCCGAATCCATCCGGCAAATGCGGGAATCAGGGAAAAGCTTCGATATTTCAGCTTCCAGTTTTTGTGTGCCAACGCCGTAGCTCAAAATGCGGTTGCCGCGACAGGTGGGGCAAACCGGCAGCGCTTTTTGTGTGTAGTTGCAATAGTGGCATTTGATCACACTTTCGGCTGCATGGTTCTTCAGAGATACGGCGCAATTGGGACAGCGAAAATTATAGCCGCAATCAGCACAAACCAAAAACGTGTCGAAACCACGCTTGTTGAGAAAAAGCAAAACCTGTTCTTTTTTAGCAAGAGTCATTTCGATGGCGGCGATTAAGTGAGCGGAAAGAATAGGAGCTTTGCCCTGTTCTTCCAGCTGCGCTTTCATGTCGACAATCTCAATTTCGGGCAGCGGTTTATTACCCACTCGCTTGGATATTTCCAGATGGTAGTATTTTTTATTGAGGGCATTGAAGTATGATCGGATGCCCGGTGTGGCCGATCCCAGCACTACTACCGCCTGGTCGAGTTTTGCTTTTACAACCGCCAGATCCCGCCCATGGTAACAAAGCCGGTCATCTTGTTTATAGGAAGCATCGTGTTCTTCATCGACAATAATCAGTTTTAAATTAGGCAGCGGTGCAAAAAGGGCAGAACGGGCGCCGATTACAAGTTTGATCTGTCCGCGTTTAATTTGCCGCCACTGGTCGTAGCGGATAGATTCGGCAATGCCGCTATGCAGAATGGCAATTTGCTCGGGATCAAAGCGACCTTGAATGCGCGAGATTAACTGCGGAGTCAAGGCTATTTCAGGAACCAGATAAATTGTGCTGCCGTCATTTTCCATTACGCGGGCAATAGCATCTAAATAGACTTCGGTTTTTCCGCTTCCTGTAACACCATGCAGCAATATGGGCGTAAAAATATTTTTCCCCAGCTGACCGGAAATCTCCAGAAAAGCCTTTTGCTGCTGGGAATTTAAGGTGAATTTTACGGCAGTTTCTTTTGTCAAAGATTCCAGAACAGGAGTGCGTATTTTTTCAGTTGTGGAGAGTTCAATAATTCCTTTATCCTGAAGTCTCTTAATGATTGCACTTGATGTGCCGGATTGCAAAATTAAGTCATGAAGGGACATGCTCCCTTTTCCCTGCATAAAGGCAATGAGCTCTTCTTGTTTTCGCGTCAGGTTTGCTTCGCTGAGTTTACTATTTATGAGTATAGCAAATTTTTCCCTTTGTGGGGCCAGTTGTTTGTTTTGCTTTTCATTAATTTGTAGAAGACCTGCTAATTGCAGGCTGCATATAACCGGTGAAATATTTTTTAGCCCGCTTATTTTGGCAAGAGTCGACAGAGCAATTCCCTGCGGATATAGCTGCAAAGATTCGATAAGTTTGTTTTGTGCCGGGGAAAGGGGAATGTCGTTTATTCCAGGCAGGGGTGTGATCCAGAGAAAGTCTTTCTTTTCCGCACCGGCGGGGATGATTTCGGCCAAGGCTTTGCCCAGAGGATACATAAAATAATTTGCGATCCAGTCGTAGAAGCGGAGGTCCTGCTCACTGAACAGAGGTTCTTCATCCAGTACTTCACTGATAGATTTTACTTTTTCCAGACCAGAGGAAGTATTTATTGCGACGATAAAGCCGGTACGTTTTCTCCGGCCAAAAGGAACAAAAACGCGTTTGCCGACGGCAACCTGATCTTGCAAATTAATTGGGACTTCATAAGTGAAGAGTTTGTCAGCGGGAATATTTAAGGCTACGTTCACGAACATAAGTATTTAGCTCGAAGCTTCAACAAAAAACGCCCCATAACCGGAGCGTTTTTTTTAGTATATGGTTATTACAGTTTATTCGCCTTTGAGCTTTTCCATTTTTTCCTGCTTGGTTTTGCAGTCGATGCATTCAGTGGTCACCGGCCTGGCCATTAATCTTTTTTCGGAAATCGGCCCGCCGCAATCATCGCAGATACCATAAACCCCATCATCAATCCTTTTGATTGCTTCCTGCATTTTCATGATTAGCTTGCGTTCCCGGTCGCGGATGCGCAATTCAAAGTTACGGTCAGATTCCAGAGATGCCCTGTCGTTGGGATCGGGAAAATTCTCTTTGCCGTTGGTCATTTCCAAAACGGTTTTACCCGCCTCACTCAGCAACTCATTTATTTTCTGGATGAGCATTGCTCGAAATACTTCCAGTTTTTCCGGTTTCAAAGTAGTTTGTTTATCCAATGGCACCACTCCCCCATAAAAATATCTTTATTTTCGCCTGTATTACATAATGGACATTTTTTTGTAAAGCAAAAAATTAACGCTGAAAAAAGCACCAATTACATCATTGATCGGGACGACACATTTTTTTTATCTTTTCCACAATATTAGTTGTGGATTTTCCTTCGACAAATGGAATCAGAATTACGCGCCCCCCCCATTTTTTAACATTATCCCCGCCCACAACCTTATCTTCCGACCAGTCAGCACCTTTAATAATAATATCCGGTTTTAAATAATTAATCAGTTCCAGTGGAGTAACTTCCGGAAATATGGTCACAAAATCAATAAATTCGAGGGCAGCCAGTATTTCCGCCCTTTCGTCTTGCGGTACAAGAGGCCTTTCTTCTCCTTTTAATGACTGCACCGATGAATCACTATTGAGAGCCAGCACTAAAATGTCCGCAGTTTTTTTTGCTTCCTGCAGGTAGCGGACATGGCCTACGTGTAAAATATCAAAGCAGCCGTTAGTAAAGGCAATTTTTTTGTTTTCCTTACGCAACTTATTGATATTTTCTAGAAGAGTTTTTCTGTCCAGAATTTTATTCATTGTATGTCCTTGTCATTATGCGTGTTTCTCTGTTACGCGCGACAATGTTAAAACAGCTACTTTTTGTACTCCGGCTTTGAGTAATACCTTGGCGCATTCATTTAGTGTTGCCCCTGTAGTATAGACATCGTCAATTAGAATAACATTTTCGCCGGCAATTATTTTCCTGTCCGCGATGACAAAAGCCCCTTTAACGTTTTTTTCTCTTTCGGTTTTATTCAGGTCAGTTTGTGTTAAAGTAGATTTGTTCCTTTTAAGCAAGGAAAAATTTACAGGGAGATTATACTTTCTCCCCATTTTATTGGCCAGAAGCAGAGACTGGTTAAATCCCCGCTCTCTGAGCTTTTTAATATGCAAAGGTACTGGAATTAACAGAGAAAAGCCTGAAAAATCAAAATCCGGAAAAGAAAAGTCAGCCATGAATGAACCCAGCGAATCACCAGCGGCTATGCTGCGGCCGTATTTAAATTTATGGATCGCATCCATAATAACTGTTTCGAAGGCGGTCACAGCTCGGGCCTGGATAAAATAAGGCTTATTTTCCTGGCAGTTGCCGCAAACGTGGCTTCCGGCGGAACTCACTAAAAATGGAATCCCGCAAATCGGGCAAAAATTGTTCGTGATGAAGTGTATTTTATCCTGACAGGCGCAACAAAAAACTTGTTTTGCAGGCCCGTTGATAATTTCCGTACAGGCCAGGCACTGCGGCGGAAAAATAATGTTGCTGACGTCATTTAAAAGCTCTCTTAAGCTCACGCCATCCCTTTGTTCAGTCGTTTTATTTCCGTAGCGTTTTCGTCAATGTCCATTCGGGGTGCGTCCCACAGGTTTTCGATATCATAAAAAGATCGCAGCGATTCCAGAAATATGGAAATAACTACATCATCATAATCAAGCAGAACCCACTGTCCATAAGCTTCTCCTTCCACTCCCAGCGGCAGGATATCCTGTTTTTTCATGTATTGCTGGACCGCCGCACAAACTGCCTGGGTCTGACGCTCGGTTGCGCCGGAGCAAATAATCATGTAGTCGGTGAAAGAAGATTTTTCTTTGACATTTAAGACTACAATATCTTTTGCATTCTTTTGTAATACGGCGTTGATGCATAAAAGAAGACGCTTTGTTGATTCATTTTTTTTTGCTGGCAATTAGAACCTCTCTTCAGGGGATTAGACTGAAGGTATCAATGGTCTTTAGCCGTCAGTCTTTAGTCTAAATACATTCAGTCTTATTTACTTTATGCCATAAATGATGAGAGTTGACAATGTGGCATTTGTAAAAGACAGGTTTTTAGGCTGAAGACTGAGGGCTAAAGCTGAAGATCAGTGCTTTCTGCTTTGAGAGTTGTGAAAAAAAGGGGGCTGTGATAAATCAGTGCCTCTCAGTTATGAACATTATGCACAATCTGAAACAATTAAGGCCTTTGTAATGCAAGATATTCTGAAAAAAGTTCACGTCCACATGCCTTTCCATTACCTGGCTGAATTTCAGGAAATGGTTTTGCAAAAGAAGATGAACCTGGAAATATATTTCAGTCATGATATGCTTGATAAATTAGATAAAGCGAAGTGCCGGCAAACGGCAGAACTTTTAATCAATTCCGGCTGCAAAGTTACCTTCCATGCCCCGTTTATGGATTTGCGGCCGGGAGCCCTGGACGACAAGATTCGCCGGACGAGTATTGACAGGATAAAACAGGTTTTTGACCTTGTTCCTTATTTCCATCCCCTGAGAATTGTTTGCCATCCTGCCTATGACAGCCGTTACTACGTTTCCTGTGATGAAGAATGGCTGGAGAACAGCACGGCGACGTGGCAGGAATTAATTACCCTGATCTCAGATACGGAAACAAGAATTGCCCTGGAAAATGTTTATGAAAGAGAGCCCTCTGTTTTGCGCCGTCTTTTCGAGCGGCTTAATTCGGATAGTATCTGCTTTTGTTTCGATACCGGTCATTTCAACGTATTTGCCCGTGCTCCGCTTGGTACCTGGCTTAATGAGCTGGGGAAATATATAGGTCATTTGCATCTGCACGACAACCAAGGCAGGTTTGATGAACATCTCCCCGTGGGAAACGGTACCTTCCCCTTTGCCGAGCTTTTTCAAACTTTAAAGGAAACAGAGGCCCAACCGCTGATAACGCTGGAAGCTCATGCCCAGGCAGACCTGTGGAAGTCTCTGGAAAATATAGAAAAGACGGGGATATTAAAAGACTGGCTAAGTGCTAAGGGCTAAAGGCTGAAGACTGAGGGTAGATGCTGAAATATATTTTCAAGAGAATTCTCTTTATGATCCCGCTGCTCGCGGGTATTACAATTATTTGTTTTTTTGTCATGCGTCTGGCGCCGGGCTCGCCTGTTGATTTGGAAACTCAAATGAATCCCAAATCTTCAGTGGAAATGAAAGAGCGGCTCAAGACTTTGTATGAGCTGGATAAACCGATTCACGAGCAATACTGGTCATGGCTCAAAAAGCTCAGCCGCGGAGATTTAGGAATTTCTTTTGCCAGTGATCACCGGCCGGTTACTGCAAAAATTATGGAACGTCTGCCCATCACCATTCTACTGGAATTCCTTTCCCTGTTGATTATTATTGCCGTTGCCATTCCCATTGGAGTTTTATCCGCCGTTCATCAGAATTCGCTTTTTGACAAGATGACCGGTGTTTTTGTGTTTATCGGTTTTGCCATTCCGACATTCTGGCTGGCTTTGCTTTTAATGATCTTTTTTGGAATTCATCTGGGTTGGTTGCCCATCTCCGGCTTGCGTTCGCTCAACTATGAATACTTGACTCCCTGGGGACAATTCGTTGATTTAGTGAAGCATCTGGTACTGCCGGTTTTTATCTCTGCCTTTGGCGGCTTGGCCGGGCTTTCCCGCTATATGCGCGCCAATATGCTGGAAGTTATCCGGCAGGATTATATAATGACTGCCCGAGCCAAGGGTTTGAGTGAAAGGGACGTCATCTACAAGCATGCCTTGCGTAATGCTCTGTTGCCGGCCATAACAATTCTGGGGCTTTCCATTCCCGGTCTGATCGGCGGCAGCGTTATTTTTGAAACGGTTTTTGCGATTCCCGGTATGGGGCAGCTTTTTTATATGGCCGTGATGGCACGCGATTATCCCACAGTGATGGGTGTTTTGCTTATCGGTGCGATTTTAACCCTGGTGGGCAATTTGATTGCCGATGTTTCGTATGCGATAGCGGACCCGCGCATCCGCATATCGTAGGGCATTTTGCAAAGCACTATTAGTGGTTAGCCATGACCCGGCATTCGCCGGGCTATAGACAGGTCGGATGATTTTGGACATATTATTGATGTGTGATGGTTTTTTTTGGGTTATATAAACTATGGGCTTCTGGGAAACATTTTATAATAACAAATTGGCGCTTACCGGCAGCGGTATCGTCCTGCTGCTTTTTCTTGTTTCACTCTTTGCGCCCTGGGTTGCTCCTTACGATCCGGGGCAAATTGATTTGAAAAATGTATTGTCGTCGCCTTCAATGAATCATTTATTCGGAACAGATCAGCTCGGGCGTGATGTTCTCTCCCGAATGATCTGGGGTGCGCGGATTTCCCTGAAGGTCGGTTTTGTGGCCACAGGTGTTGCCATTATTATCGGCACCTTGTTAGGAGCAGTTGCTGGTTATTATGGCGGCTGGATCGACGCAGTGATCATGCGCTTTGTAGACATCATGCTTTGTTTTCCCACTTTCTTTTTAATTCTGGCTGTGATCGCTTTTTTGGAACCGTCAATTTGGAATATTATGCTGATCATTGGTCTGACCGGTTGGATGGGAGTGACAAGGTTAGTGCGCGCCGATTTCATTTCTTTGCGCGAACGTGATTTTGTTCAGGCTGCAAGGGTAATTGGCGCCGGCGATTGGCGCATCATTTTTGGGCATATTCTTCCCAATGCCATGGCTTCGATATTAGTTGCGGCCACTTTGGGAATTGCCGGAGCTATTCTGACCGAATCGGCTTTGAGCTTCTTAGGCATTGGTGTTCAGCCGCCCACGCCCAGTTGGGGAAATATATTGACTGCCGGCAAAGACAATATTGATATTGCCTGGTGGCTTTCCCTGTATCCGGGGCTGGCTATATTAATTACGGTTGTCGGTTATAATCTTCTGGGGGAAGGCATTCGTGATTCGCTCGATCCACGCTTGAAAAAGTAAAATCAGGGGTTCCATTGGTTGATGTATGTCTGTAATTTCCGTCCTTCATTAAATTCGGGATTGATCGAGAGAGCGAGTGTAATACTTTCCAGTGCTTTTCCCCGATCGCCGATTTCAATATATGCGCGAGCCAGGTTGTAGAAGAGGTTCTCATCATCAGGTGAAATGAAGAGAGCCTTTTTATATTCCTGGATAGCTTTTTTAACATCGCCTTCGGCACGGCTGGTAATTCCACTGTCGTTATAAAAAGTAAGCACACGGGATGCTAGTTCATCATTTTCGGAAACCAGCTGCATCAGCGCCGTTTGTTCTCCTCTTTCGACCAGAGATACCATCGTTAATGTTTTTTGCTGCTCTTCTTCTGTCAACGCACTAATATTCAAACTTTGGCCGACATCTTTATTAACCAGAACACTGGCGATTTCATCCTCTTTAATCTGCATTAATTGCCCGATAAATTCGTAGGAAGTCCGGAAATCGTCATCACGAAAAGATACTGCCCCATAAATATCTCTAAATTGATGAGAATTAGTAAGCTTTTGCTGAAAATCATTGAGATCACTTGTCGCTTTAATTCTTTCATCTTCGGTTAGTATTGCTGAATTAATGAAATAATCGAGTGCCTCACGGAAACAGGCAATGCAGGAAAACAAATTGTTCGATCTTAAATGCTTATTGCATTCATCTAGCTTCCGCTTGATTTCTATGGCGGGCTTCACCTCTCGATAAACCATTGTTTCCATATTTTATCTCGCTAAAGTAATTCTGTGATTAATGCTGATTAATAAATAAATTGAGTTATATCATGATTACCGCGAAACTGAATGGCAACATGATCACGGTTAGAGGGGTCCTGCCATTTTCGCAGAATTTCACCCTCCATTACAGCTTCCCCTTTTTTAAAAACAAACTTTAAATTAACGATCCGGCCGACTTCCGGAGTGCCGCAATCGTCTTTTGGTAAGATGATGTGAGTGCCGCCACCGGAGATGTCGATAACCTGGATTTCCTTATCATGACAGAATGCCCGCACGTCGGGGAGTAAATCCAGTTGTATTCTGGGCCAGACTCTTAAATTGCAGGGAGCCGGATCATTTAATTTGTGCAGAATTATCCGGCAATCAGTTGTAATTTCCTGAATGCGGGCTTCAAATCCCAGGCGTTCGTTTTTTTGGGGATTTTTATAAGTTACGGCAACAATACGCTGCAAACTTATTTTTTCCACCGGTGGCTGCGGCTGTTCTATGGCAATTAAATTATTGCTCTGAAACTCATGTATTTGGGATTTGCGAATATCGTTGACATCAAATCTCAGGAATATCTGTTCGCCCGGTGGGATATTCAAATTCATGGCTGATTTAGTCTCCTTATTTTGCAGTCATCCTTTTACATTATAAAAAAGAAAGGAACAAACAAATATTTTTCATAAACGGCAAAAAATTTGCTTAATTCAAGTAATTTCCCCTTGCCGGATAGGCAGATTAGCATGCTGTTTATAATTCAGTTTTCAATCGAATAAGAAGAAAATTATATTTGTATGGTAAGATTTTAATCTAACTGATTATTTAGCGAATAAGCATGGTAGTGTCAAGGTTTTTTATCTGATTAATATGGGAAGGTAGTGCCGGTTATTCTTCAGACTTGATTAAGTTGCTAAAATATATTAGTACTCCGCGGCAGTCCGGTGAAAAATCTGAAAAACGCACAGTTTGGATTGCCGGGCAAGGGATAATCATACTGTTATGTCCATCTGAAGACTGCCGGATTTGAGAATTATTAAAAGGAATATTTGTTTTTCAAGAAAGGAGAAAAAAATGGGGAAAAAAGTTAATGTGGAATTGATGAGTATTGACAGGAGAATTATCACCCGCAAGCTATTAGCCGGTGAAATATATGAAAAGGATTTGCATAGTTTGTTGAAAAAACTTCCCGATGTTTCTGATAATGCCGAGGAAGTGACTCCTGACAATAACGAAAAATAGTGTTTTATGCTGATTGATTCGCATGCTCATTTGGAGATGAAGGAATTTAGTAATGACCGCCATGAAGTAATCGAGCGTGCGCAGGCGGCCGGCGTTGATTTTATTGTTACTGTCGGAACAAATTTGCAACTCAGCCGGAAAGCAGTAAATCTGGCTGCTCAATATGAAAAAGTTTATGCGACAATCGGGGTTCATCCCCATGATGTGGGAAAAATCGGCAACAAAACTTACGATGATCTCAAAGAACTTGCCCGCGAGAAAAAAGTTGTGGCTTACGGTGAAATAGGCCTGGATTTTTTTCGTAATATCGCCCCGCAGGCACAGCAAATAGAAAAATTCGGCGAGCAACTCCAGTTGGCCCGGGAACTAAATCTGCCCGTTATTATCCATGATCGCGATGCCCATGAACAATCGCTGGCAATGGTTAAAGCCTCCGGCATCCATAGCGGGGTTTTTCATTGTTTTTCCGGCGACTATGCAATGGCTAAACAATGTCTGGATTGGGGCTTTTATCTTTCCGTGCCCGGCGTTGTTACTTATGACAAGGCCAAAACAATCCAAAACGTAGTGAAGCATGTCCCTCTTTCTTCACTGTTGCTGGAAACGGACTGCCCATATCTGACGCCGAGTCCTTATCGCGGAGCCAGAAACGAACCGGCTTACATCGTCCATACAGCAAAAAAAGTAGCAGCAATCAAAGGCCTGGACTGGGAAGAAGTAGCCGCAGTTACCGCGCAAAACACCCTTAAACTCTTCCGGATTGAAGTTCCCTCCAATAAATAGTATATCTCCCTCGTCCGGCTTCGCTTTTTTGAGGATGGCGGGGCGTTCAACGTTGAGGATAAAAATGAATACTGGAAAAAAAGCTGTTGTTTTATTGAGCGGCGGAATCGATTCTGCAACTACACTGTATATTGCCGGGAAAATGGGTTTTGATCTCTATGCCTTAAGCTTTCACTATGGCCAGCGGCATCGGGTCGAGTTAGAGGCAGCAGGGCGGATAGCCACTCACCGTGGAGTTAGCAAACATATAACCCTCGATATTGATCTGAGGCTTTTTGGCCATTCTGCTTTGACGGATGATATTGCCGTTCCTAAAAGCAGGAGTGTCGAGGAAATGGACAAGGTTATTCCCGTCACTTATGTTCCGGCGCGCAATACGATTTTTCTTTCCTTCGCCCTGGCCTGGGCGGAGGTGCTCGAAGCCAATGATATCTTTATTGGTGTGAATGCACTGGATTATAGCGGCTACCCCGATTGCCGCCCCGAATATATTGCGGCTTATGAACGAATGGCCAATCTGGCGACAAAAGCCTCGGTGGAAGGCAGACAAAAGTTAAAGATACATACACCGTTAATTGAGTTGACCAAGGCGCAAATCATTGCGCGGGGTTTGGAGCTGGGTGTGGATTTTCGCCTGACGCACAGTTGTTATGATCCGGCGGCAGCAGGAGAGGCCTGCGGAAAATGTGACTCCTGTCTATTGCGGCAGAAAGGATTTAAAGAAGCGGGAATTCCCGACCCTACGGTTTATATAATTTTATAGTAATACCACGTTGCATTCAAAGCATAACGCGGCGGCAAGGAGGAGGCTCCGCAGGCGTATTTGTCCATACGTTGAAGAAGCCGATGACCCC
>CAYXZW010000023.1:0-44196 GCA_964469905.1 uncultured Smithella sp. | reverse complement strand
AATGTCAATACCAGTGTGCCCAAAACACTCATCCAGCACTTGATCCGCTGGGTCGCCCAGACTCATCAATTTTCGCCGGAAGTCTCGAAAATTCTCCTCGATGTATTGGATACGGAAATTTCTCCGGAACTTGTTCCCGGGAAATCAGACTCTACGCCTTGTCAAAAAACGGAAGACTTTATCGGACCGTATGAATTGCAGGATTTTAATAATTTTTATATAACGCGTTTCGGATATTTGCCGACAAAAGTAGCCTTTCTGGAATACTGCACCTGGAAAGATAAAGCCCGGGGAGTCTGGCCGGATATTCCCGCCGACAAGAGGAATTCCTACACTTTAAAAGAAATAAAAAAATGGCTGTATGTTTATTTATATCGGTTTTTTAAAACATCTCAATATAAACGTTCCTGTGTGCCCAATGGGCCCAAGGTCGGGTCCGGCGGTTCGCTCTCGCCTCGCGGCGACTATCGTGCACCCAGCGACAGCGAACCGGATGTCTGGCTTAAAAACTGGGAAGATATTCCGGAAAGCGACAATTAAATGTGAGAAACATATAATGATTTTAAAGTAACTCTGCGCCGAAATATTCAACCGAGTTTCCCTTTTTGCAAAGCTTTTTTTAACTTTTCGGCCAGAATACCTGTACCGGCTTCCACCGGTTTTTCCTCATAGACAACACTGAATTCCCGGCCGGAACCGTCATTTCCCAGATACTCCGCCAACACCCCGCGACTATGAGCATCTTCATGGCAATAGACACAAAGATTTTCCCAATTGCTTCCGTCAGCCGGATTGTTGTAATGATTGCTGTCTTTGTGATGCACAGTTAAAAGTTTTCTCTTCGCTTCAGCAAATTCACGACCACAACGGGCGCAAATTAAACCGTGAATAGCCAATGATTTTTCCCGGTAATCGTCACCAGCCGTGGTCTTTTGGGCGGCTTTCATCTCCCGCACAGAGTCTTCGGCTGATTTATTTACTTCTCCTCCGGCAGCAATTGGTTTTTTGTCTGTTTTGACTTTACCCCATTTACTGCTGAATGTTACTTTAGACATAATCAATTATCCCTTTGTTAGCGTTTAGCCAATAATACATCCAGAAAAGCGCGAATTCCTTTGGCAATAGCAGCTATGTTTTTAACGGTCTGAACTACCGGCAACTTCATGGCCGCAGGAGCGATGCTTTGAATATCATCAACAATACTCTTCATCACCGATTGAAAACGGTCTATAGTAACGGTTATGTTTTGCACCTCCTGATTAACGGCAGACGTAGCAGCGCTTATATTTCCTGTAATGTCTTCCAGATTTTTTAAAATCGAAGGCAGACTCTGATTTAATGTTTCCAGGGTTACCGCAACATCTTTTGTCGTACGCCATAGTTGCATAAGAACCGGAATACAAAAAATCACCAACACAAGGATGGCTATACCAAAGATTATTAAAAATATTTCCAGATACATGGATTTCTCCTTATATGTAAAACCCCGGTGGAAAGTGAAGCTCGCGAAAAAATATTATTTAAGTTAAGCCGGTTTCCCGGTTTTCTCTTCGCGATAAGCCTCAACTCCGGCATCAATTGCTTTTTTCAGCCTATTTTTATTCTCGGCAACAGTTTCGGCACTATGATGAGCAAATTCAGTGACTTTATTTTCCACTTCATTCACTTTTTCCTTCGCCGACAATTCCAATTCCTGCAGATGTTTTGTTGCTGAGTCGTAGGCCAGCTTGCTTTTCTCTAAGGCTTTTTCATATTCTTCTTTTGCTTTGTTGAGAAGTTCCTCTGTTTTGCGGGCAATATCTTCCCGTGTTTCCTTGCCGCTCTTGGGAGCATATAAAATCCCCAAAGCTGCGCCGATTAATCCACCAACAATTAACCCTTTCAGTAAATCGCCACTGCTTTCTGACATATGCCACCTCCGAAATTATTTATTCTTTCTTTTATCCTATCACTTTTTAAAAAGAAATTCATATTAAAACAGACAGCAGAAGCTTCCGGCCACAAAAAAACCGGGCATCCTGAAGGTTGCCCGGTTTTTGTCCTGCGAAAATCTTATTAAATTACTTTTTTGCCGGAGCAGCAGGAGCTGCGGGAACTGCTGTTGCAGCAGGAGCAGCAGGTGCTGCAGGTACCGCTGTTGCAGCGGGAGCCGGCGTAGCAGCGGGTGCTTCAACTTTCGGTGCCTCTGCTTTCTTCTCTTCTTTTCCGCAGCCTACAATGGCAAGAGACAGAGAAGCAAAGAAAAGCACACTAACAAAAATAGCAAATATTTTTTTCATTAAAACATATCCTCCTTTCACAGATTTTCATAATTTCGGGGTATTTTATTGCCCCAACTTTTGATCGCAGACATTACGCTTTTTTTTTGCCTTGTCAAGATAAATTTAACAATATATAAGAGAATAATAATAATAACAAAAGGCTGCAAAATGATCCTGGGTATTGATGTAGGCGGAACTCATACTGATGCGGTTTTAATAGAAAACTTTCTGATAAAAAAGAAGGTGAAAGTTCTGACTGATAAAGCCAATATTATGTCTTCGCTTTTAGCTGCCGTACAAGAAATCGCACCAGATGAATACATTAATAATATCAAGAGGGTAGTGCTAAGCACAACCATTTCCACCAATGCCATTGTCTCGGGCAAAACAGATCGGGTGGGCATGGTTATGCAAAATGGTCCCGGATTATCACCCGACGAATTAAATTCCGGTAAAGACTTCTTTTTCGTCAGCGGCTATATCAATCACCGTGGAATAACCATCCAAACCGTGGATGAGGAAGAAATAAAACATATAGGGGAATATTTCCGGCGGGAGAATATTGAATCAATCGGAATTGTAGGGAAGTTTTCGTGTCGCAATCCCCAACAGGAGCTAAGAATTGCGCAAATACTTCAAGATAATCAGAGAAATTTTTCTTTGGGGCATCGTTTATCCGGAGCACTGAACTTTCCCCGCCGCGTGGCTACAACATATCTTAATGCTGCCGTTCATAGCATTTACCAAGGATTTGTCCGGCAAGTACAGCAATTTTTACGAGAAGCTCAAATAAATGTGCCCGTTTATATCTTAAAAGCAGATGGTGGCACAATTTTGATTGACGAGTCTCTTTTGTATTCCGCCCAGACCATTCATTCCGGACCGGCCGCCAGTATTATGGGTGTGTTGGCAACAACCGACATTAAGGAAGATGCCGTGGCTCTGGATATCGGCGGAACAACGACAGATATTTCTGTTTTCGCATCGGGAATTCCTCTTCTGGAAGCATCCGGCATAACAATCGGCGACCGAAAAACATTGATTCGCGGCCTATATACGAAATCCATCGGTATCGGCGGTGACAGTGCCGTGCGGATACTAAATGGAATAATTACCGTCGGCCCCGACAGAGAAGGTCCGGCTGCGGCCCTCGACGGAGCATTGCCGACTCCCACCGATGCTATGATTGTACTGGGACTGACAACACTTGGTGACAGACAGAAAGCCGTTGCCGCCATTTCCACTTTAGCAACCCAATTGCAAATTGATACTGTCTCGACAGCACAAAGCATTATGGATAAAACTATTGCCATCATTGCCGACAATGTCAGCAACATGATAGAGGCAATTAACAATAAGCCGGTTTACACAATCCATGAACTTTTGGAAGGTAAAACAATCCGACCTCGCTCCGTCTATGTCGTCGGTGGGCCAGCCGCGGCCATTGCACCCGGCGTAGCTTCCCTCCTCGGCTATCCCTATATTATTCCCGAACACTCCGAAGTAGCCAATGCCATCGGCGCAGCACTGGCCCGAACAACAGCGGAAGTAACCGTGCTGGCCGATACGGAAAAGGAAGAATTGATCATCAGCGAAGAAGGAATAATTAAGAAAATCCCACACAATTTTACATCCCAACAGGCAACCGAAGCAGGTAAAGAAGCTCTCCGGACCAGAGCCATTAAAATGGGATCAAATATAAATGATTTGGAAATGGAAGTAACCGAGGCACAGGAATTCAATATGATCAGAGATTTTTGCACAACAGGAATTAATATTCGCACCAAGATTCAAATCAAGCCTGGCTTGATTTCACACCGGGCATAAGGAATCAGTAAAATGACGCGAAAAGAAAAAAAAACCGGTTTGATCTTTTTCCCGGCTTTTGACTGGGCGATCTCCGAAACTCATCCGGAAAGGGAAGAAAGGCTTCTCTACACGCAGGATCAGGTTTTCGAAGAAGGACTGCTGGATCTGGAAAATATCGTGGAATTTAAACCGGGTCTGGCTACTTATGATGATATTAACCGCTGCCACATTTGCGTTCCTGATGCTCAAAGTCTGACAACTCCATCTCATCTGATATCGGCAGGAGGCGCTATAACTGCGGCGCAAAAAGTTATGCAGGGTGAAGTGGACAACGCCTTCGCTCTGGTCCGTCCACCCGGCCACCATGCCATGCTTGTAGCTCATGGAGCGAGGGGTTTTTGTAATATCAATATTGAAGCTGTTATGGTTGAATATATCCGTAAAAACTTCGGCATTAAGAAGATTGCCATTGTAGATACCGATTGTCATCACGGTGACGGTACGCAGGATATTTACTGGCATGATCCTGATGTTCTGTGCATTTCGCTGCACCAGGATGGCCGCACACTATATCCGGGAACCGGTTTTATTGAAGATTTCGGCGGTCCTAATGCTTTAGGTGCTACCATCAATATTCCGCTACCACCCCGAACGTCTGATGAGGGTTTTTTATATGTTTTAGATAACGTCATCAGACCGGTTCTGGATGAATTTCAACCGGAAATAATAATCAATTCAGCCGGACAAGATAATCATTATAGTGATCCTCTTACGGATATGTGTTTTAGCGCTCAAGGGTACGCCCTCTTAAACGAAAAACTGGCCCCGGATATCGCCGTACTGGAAGGAGGCTATTCTATTGAAAGAGCCCTTCCCTATGTAAATGTAGGCATAATCATGGCCATGGCCGGACTGGATTACAGCTATCTTAAAGAACCTGATTATAATCCTGATAAAATTCGCCAGTCCTCCGAAATATCATACTTCCTTGAAAAACAAGCACGCGAAATTCTCAAAATGTGGAAGAACAGAAAAAAGATGAAAGAACCGATAGTCGGTTCGGCAGCCTATGTAAGACGCGTAAAAAAAATATATTATGACACAGACGGCATCTCCGAAAAACAAATCGAAACAGTCCGCGTTTGTAATGACTGTGGCGGATTGGTCATGATTGATTCGGCAGCCGACACCGGAAGAAAAATCTTCGCCGTAATTCTTCCCAATCGCTGTTGTCCCGAGTGCCGATCAAACGGAGAAATGTTTTTTGAACGTATTAATGGCGGACAATACAGTAATGTTTATTTGCAGGATCGCGAGAAGGACATATTTCTCGTTAAATAATTTTATAATACAGGAGCAATCAATGGAAGAAAAAGACATTAAAGAAAAAACAGCACAAACGGCAAAACTACTTTTTTCCGGAGGGGCAAAACTTGATCCACCTTATCTTTTATGGCGGGAATTCAACCACGAATTGGCCAACGATTTCTCACGCTTCATCACCGGCAACCTTTATTCCCGGAATGTTTTGACCATACAGGAAAGGCAAATGGCGGCCTGTGCCATGCTCGCAGCTATCAAGGCAAGAGATGAGTTAAAACTACATGTAAATGCAGCATTAAACGTCGGTTGTGACCCGCACAAGCTTGCTGAAATATTCTTTCAAACGGCAACATATGCTGGAATGCCGGCTGTCAATGAAGCACTGGCCGTATTTAAGCAGGTACTGCAGGAACGCAACGAATGGCCGCTTAAGTAATACCCGGCAAGCAAACTCGTGCGTTTTCCGGCGCCTTGGATAAAATCCCCCTGCCTATCCGGGCAGGGGGATCTTTTATTATTCCAGAACAATCAATACTTGATTGTTATCAACCTTGTCTTTTTCTTTTACCTTGATTTCTTTGACTGTCCCTGCAGCTGTTGCGCAGATCGGATTCTCCATTTTCATGGCTTCCAGAATGATCAATTCGTCATCGGCTTGAACCTGATCACCGACGTTAACCAGAATCTCGGCAATTGTCCCCGGCATATGTGCTACAACATTTGTACTCATAATTTATCTCTCCTTCTTTTTAATATTTCTTATATTAAAAGCCTTACAGCACCAATCTTATTAAACGGCGGGAGGTAAAACATACCCCCGCTGCATCAAAAACATCCTTATTCATTGCTTCCAGATCAGATACAAAAAACCCCGATTATGGGGCAGAATCGCTTGTACCGGCGACTCCGCCGGAACATGATGACCGGGTTGCTCACCGGTTTTCTCGATCAATTTCTTCCAACCGGGACGGGCAATCTTCATATGACCGCGAACAGTTTTTCTTATTCTGAAAATAATAATAAACCAGCCCATAAGACATTCCGGCATCCGCCGCAATGTCGGCCCTGCGCGTGCTGGCGTATTCTTTCTTGCTGAATACTTTTACCGCAGCATCAAAAATGATTTTTCCCCGATCTTCTTTTTTCATCCACAAGCCCTTAACAAAAATTGATTGACATGTCAATCGTATTGAATATATGTAAATAGCATAAGAAATCAAAGAAGTAGCGGGAAAACAAAGAACAGTGAGACGAGTACGTCATCTGTGGATTTAAATTGAATAAAAAGCAATAGATGTCCCCAGAAACGATCTATCGCTTCGTCAATGCTCAAACAAAAAGCCTTTATTGCGCGGAAGACAACATCAATAAATATAAACGGCGTAAACAAGATACCTTGTTGCTTTGGAGATAATCTTTCGATGTCTTTGATAGAAGAGAGAAACCATCTTTTCATTATCGGTTTCGGCAAGATTAAGCGCAGAGAAAAATAATAGGAAACAGTTTATCCGCAAGGGATGATAATAAGAATCATCGCCGAGGGATTTTCTTGCACAACATCATTATAGCTCCCACAAGAGGACGTTTTTAAAGATATCTTCACATCGTGCTTACCTAAAATTGAGGTTGAATATGACAGTTTACACTGAATTGGCAGCGCGCCTGCATGTACCCGACTCCATTATTATCCCCAAACTGTTGCAAATGCTGGCAGATGAAACCGATGCACAAATTCTGCTGGCCCTTCCCGCAGACGCACCCACTCTGGCCGACAAGTTTCACCTTCCTTCGTCAATACTTGAAGCCCGGCTCCACGAACTGTATCTGAAAGGGATTGTCTTTCTTTCTAAAAAAACATCTCCTGCGACCTATCGGATGGCCCGGGAGGTTCTGCAGTTGCATGACACAACTGTGCAGTGGAAAAATGCCCCCGGGGAGTTTCGTGATCTCTGGCAGAAATGGGTGGAGACAGAATTCACCGAAATGTCCAAAAAGCTTGATGAACAACTTAAAGGCACTAAACCATTCACCAGGATTATTGCCGCCAACGTATGGCTCGAACCGAAATCGGAAATTCTGCACTTCGACAGCATCAAGGAAATAGTAAACAATGCCCAGAGCCTGGCCGTTCTGCCCTGCACCTGCCGCATCAAAGCAAAAAAATGTTATCATCTTCTGGAAGCTTGCATTGTTTTGAACAAGTCGGCTGACTATAATATTGAAAGAGGCACCGGCCGGAAAATAGATGCAGATGAGGCTCTGGATATCTTTCGCAAGTGCGAAGAGGAAGGTCTTGTCCATCTTACCGGCGCCAATTCCCAAAATGACCCGGGACCGCTTATTTGCAACTGCTGCCCTTGCTGTTGCATGGGAATACCATTAATTCAAAATGGCCTGAAGCTGCATGATCCTTCCCGCTTCAGTGCCCATATCGACGAGAAACTCTGCACCGGATGTGGCATCTGCCGTGATCGATGCTACTTCGGCGCCCTTACCTGGGAAGATGGAGAGGGAAGTACCTGTGTTGTAATTGCCGACAAATGCATGGGCTGCGGCTTGTGCGTGTCCAAATGTCCTGCAGATGCTATCAAAATGATTGAAACAAGAGCCGCGGATTTTGTACCGAAAACCGGTGCTTCTATTTATGGCTAATTACTCTGGGGCAATTTTATCACAGTTGACAACCCATATTATTATGTGACTATGCTCAGACATGGATGCCTTATCCAGATAGTGCGAAATTGAAAAAGGGTATAACAACAAAAGGAAAAGTATATGTATATGGAAAGTTTATGTCGTGATCTCCGGGAAGAACATGAATCACTTGATCGACTGGTGGCGCCTCTTACGGATAGAGACTGGGACAAAGCCACTCCTTTTGGTGGCTGGAGCATTCGTGATGAAATAACACATCTTACCTACTTTGACGCAGCAGGACTTCTCTCAGCTTCTAAAGCCGCAGGCTTTGCGAAGCATGTCGAAGAACTCATCAAAAACTTCGATCATTTTGAAGATGACTATCTCCGGGCCGGACGCTCCCTTTCTTCGTCCGCCCTTCTGTCTCGCTGGCGGGAAAACCGGGAAGCATTGCTTGGCGCCCTGACAGCTCTCGATCCGAAGCAGCGTTTGCTTTGGTATGGCCCTCCCATGAGCGCCAGATCGTTCGTAACTGCGCGGATAATGGAAACATGGGCTCATGGACAAGACGTCGAAGATGCTCTGGGAGTGGAGCGCGTCGCGACAGATCGTCTCCGGCAGATTGCGCATATCGGTGTAAACACTTTCGGCTGGAGTTATGCCAACCGGGGCAGGAAGGCTCCGGACTCTCCGGTGCGCGTGGAGTTGACAGGACCAGGAGGGGATAAGTGGAATTGGGGGCCAGAGGATGCTAAAAACACCGTTTGCGGAGAAGCACTGGATTTCTGCCTGGTTGTTACTCAGCGGCGGCATGTTGAAGACACAGATCTCGTTACGGTCGGCAATGTGGCGCAGGAGTGGATGAGACTGGCTCAGGCCTTTGCCGGACCGCCCGACCTGGGACCGGCTCCCGGCAGATTCCGTAAGAAGCGGCGTATGGCGTGAAATCAAATTTTCTATCGGAACAAGTGGCATCAAGAAACTAATACCGAGATACTTTCCTCTACTGAAATTTTCTCCCGGGTCATATTTTCCTGCCATCCTTTTTCAAGGTCATCAAAACAAAGGTCACCAGGATCAGAAGGGCGATCCCTCCCTGCCAGGCCAAATCGCACGCCCCCGTCTTGTCACAAATATAGCCGCCGAGAATCGCTCCCCGGCTGGCGCCAGCGACAACAAAGAACGTCAACATGCCGTATATCGTTCCCAACATGCTGCTGCCGAAGCGATCGGCGATCAAATTTTCACCGTGCTTCTCTTCCTAGTATTTTTTCCTCACTTATCATTGCGCATTAATCATTTTTCCTCCTGAAAAATGTCATCGAAGAAGGTATTTTCTTGTTATTTTGTCATATTTTTGCTATAGCACACAGCCAATACGCAAAGCAGATCAACTATAATTGCTGGCATTGCCAGAATGTTCATTAAATGGAATGTGCCGGATCATAATGCTGATTGCCGATCAAGAACTACAAGATAATAATTTATCCATAAATCTCGAAACACCGGTCCGATAAACATGGTATTAAAAAAAGCACAAGCACCGTCCGTCACGCAGAACAATCACTCGTCAAAAAACAATTCACCGCAAATTATGATTATTGATGATTCTCCGGACATCCTGAAACTCCTGAAGGATATTTTCGATTATCATGGCTATAGCGTTCGACCATTCAACAGCGGAAGGGCGGCATTGAAGTCCATGCTGATTGATGTACCTGACCTGATCCTGCTGGACATTAAAATGCCGGTCATGGACGGCTATGAGGTTTGTAATCAAATCAAATCCAATGAAAAGACCAGCAAAGTCCCGGTTATTTTTATCAGCGGCAAAAATGATGCCGCTGATACAGTCAAGGGATTTAATGCCGGCGGTGTCGACTATATTACCAAGCCGTTTCATTTGGCGGAGGTTCTGGCCCGGGTTGAAACGCATCTGTCCTTGCGCCGCCTACAAAAACAACTGGAGTCACAAAACATCCATCTACAGAAAGAAATCGCTGATCGCAATAAGGCGGAAGAGGAACTGCTCAAGCATAAGAATAATCTGGAAGCGCTGGTTACCCAACGTACCGCTGAACTGAGCAAAGCCAACGCAAAGTTGCAGTTGGAAATTGCCGAGCGCAAGCATTTTGAAGAAGCATTGGAAAATGCTAATTACAAACTACATTCTTTAGTTTATGAATATGGATTGCGTAACCGGAGAATCGCTATATTTAACAAAATGTCAGAACAACTCCAGGCATGCCTCTCACGGGAAGAAGCTTACCCCATTATTAACTATTTCGTTCAGAAATTATTCCCCGCTAAAGCAGGAGCTATTTTTATCCTTGATCGTCAGGATAATTTTTTTAAAACCGCCACATCATGGAAAACGACACTATTGGGAGAAAAAAAGTTCCAGCCTGAAGACTGCCTGTCTCTGCAGAAAAGAAAAATGCATCTATCTCTTGATACCCAGCAGGAATCATGCTGCCGTCACCTCTGCCGTGCCGAAGGAAGAAGCAGTATCTGCATTCCAATGTTAGCTCAGGGTGATATTTTCGGGATACTGCATCTGCAGAAGCGGACTCCTGCAAAATTATCGCGCCCCAAACCTTCATTGGATGAAGTTTCCACAGATATCAGCATAGATATACAACAACTAGCAGTCACTATGGCGGATTTTTTTTCACTGGCACTAGTAAACATCCAACTCCGGGAAACCCTGAAACAGCAAGCCACCCGCGATCCCCTTACCGGCCTTTTCAACCGCCGCTATATGGAGGAAACTCTGAGTCGCGAGATAAGCCGGGCAAACAGGCAGGGAACTCCTCTCGGAATTATTATGCTCGACCTCGATCATTTCAGGCGCTTCAATAACACCTTTGGTCATGAAGCCGGAGATTTAGCATTACAGGAAGTGGGAAATTTTCTGCAAAAAAACGTCCGGAAAGAAGATATTGCCTGCCGTTACGGCGGTGAAGAGTTTATCCTGATTTTGCCGGGAGCATCTCTAGAGACAAGCAAGCAACGCGCCGAGATGTTAAAGCATAATGTGCAGAATTTGAAGATCAATTACAAAGATAAGAAACTGGATAATATTTCATTTTCTCTGGGAGTTGCCATTTATCCTGATCACGGACAGACTCAGGACGCCGTTATCAAGGCAGCTGATGAAGCACTGTACAGGGCAAAGCACGCTGGACGCAAGCGGGTGAAACTGGCAACCAACGCAAAACAACCCACCAGAGAAAACAACTCCCTTCGTCTGGTATAATAATTTAATTTCTCCATCTTGCGCTATCTTTGTTGACACAGCCTGCGCCGGCGCATAACCTAACCACCTGAAGGCGGCGCGAGGTCACGAGTGCCTGGAATTTTCGTCGGTCATTCCTGCTTATTTTCAGCTTCATTATTTGTGCATCGATAGTAGCTTGGCTAAAAGCCACTCGAAACTATATTTTCCTCCGGCCCGATCCCATAGTTTCAATACTGGATAATAAACAAGCAACAACAAAACAGCCAGCGCCAAGGCAGTCGGAGTACTGACAAATTCTCTCAGATAATATATACCTGTTGCCGACTTGACGATGCGCAGGGGTATAAAAAATAAAGCAAAGTGTGTTATATAAATGGTCAGTGAATATTTGCTGATCTGCCGGCAGTATCTCAGAAACAAGCCGGTAGGATTGATGTTATCCTGTTGGGCATCGTAAATGCGCCAGAGAGTAATAAACAGCATCAGGACTATTCCCAGCAGAAGCATCACCATGCTGAAGGAGCTGGGATAAAATGACAGCGGAATTATATAGTCATTAGCCACCGAGAAGGTCGCTCTTATTGAACCGGCTGCAGCGGTAAAAAGTCCCATGAAAGTGAACATCATCCCGATAATCAGAATGAATGGAAAATCGGCAGCCAGACTTTTCTGCGTCATTCTTCTTCCAACCACAAAGCCGATTACCGGAAAAATAATCCAGGGCAACAGAGGAAATTGGCCGATGAGGATAAAGCCGAGTACCCGGTGCAACACTGTTTTTCCTCCATCATAATCAAGTGCCGGATCAAAAATAAAATTGGGGAAATAATCAGATATCCATTTTACACTTTCAAATTTCCCTCCATAAAAAGGGGTAATGTCAATAAATGACCTAAGCCAGGGCGTAATGAAAAATATCCCCGCACAAAACAGCAGCAGTGCCCAAGAGGGAGCTTTGCGGCAAAGCAGCAAAATGATGGTTGCAGCACCGATAAAAGTCAGAATATCCCAATCCCAAAGCTCTTCATACCCTTGAACAAGGAGTAAAAACAATAATCCGATAATAAATATTGCCACACCACGAATAATAACCCTGCTGACATTCTTATCAGGGGTGGCGCCCCTCTTCGTCAGGGATAAGGCCTGGCAGAGACCGACCAAAAAGACAAACCAGGAAGCCGCACAATCTCCGCCCAGGAAGTGATTGGTGAAAAAATAGAGCATAGCATCTGATCCAGCTCCGCTCGACAGAAAAATCGGATAGTGACATATTACCATGCCGATCAACGCCAATGCTCTTAACACATCAACAGAATCATTTCTTTGCATAATTATCCCCATTACCTCCTTACTGCTACGACAGTTTTGCTTTGCTCCTTCATTTTACTGTAGTGTTATTTCGTTTGATAAGTCAACATCAGGCTGATAAAATCACTTTCTTTTTTATATAAGTGTTTACCGATGCGCACGTCATCTGCAAACTCCAGATTAAGGTCGGATTGGCTTTCATATGCCGGCCAGTAATCAAGGCCCGGCCCGTTGGGATTACCATTCTTAGCAAAATTAACCCAGAAAGCCATCATCCTGGCGGAAAGCTTCCGGTCTATATAATTATAACCGTCAGACTTATTCATATTGCCGAACACATATGCCAGCTCCACTCCATGATGCACTCCCAGTTTGCGCGCCAGCGCTGTCTCGGGTCGACGGTTGAACCGGTACAAATAGGCCCGGGATTTCTTTTTTTCCATTGATTGAGCCACAAATCTTGCCGGTTGAGCGTTTGCTGCCACTGTCAAGAAATAATCTATCGCCGGGGCAACATCTTCGGCTTTAGACGCCGGGAACATCTCCAATGCCTTGCCCAAATTTTCCGGAAATCTTGCTTTCAGGAAAGATTGATATTTTTCCACCGACAGATCTTTTTCCTCGGCCAGATAAAGACTGCCTTCATTTAAAGTACTGCCGACGATAACCGGCACATCATGCTGATATCCGCCAGAGAATGCCGCCAGAGGATTTTGGGGAAGCACCCAACCGTCAAAGACCGGTGCAAAAAATAGTCCTTCTTTAAATACACTGGTATTGCAATCAGCTGCCGCTATGATTTCCTGCGCTGATTTGGCGCGCATTGCCGCCAGGACATCTTTTGCTTTATCGCAGTCGAGCTTTGCGGCCAACTGCTCACCCATCTGGGAAACATTGGCCATGTTGCCGTTAAAGACAGGATTTAAATACTCCGAACCGATGATCGGTCCGCCGCTTTGGGCGATAGCCCGATGAAAAAGTCCTGCCGACATTGGGCTGATCATCTGCAGGGAAACGGAGCGGGAACCGGCGGATTGGCCGAAAATGGTTACCCGATCAGGATTGCCGCCGAATGCGGCTATATTTGTTTGCACCCATTTTAGCGCCGCTATCTGGTCGAGTAATCCGTAGTTACCGGAAGTATTATGCGCTGATTCTTTAGATAACATCGGATGGACCAAAAAACCCAACGGCCCGAGACGGTAATTCACAGTCACAACCACGACGCCTTTTTGAGCAAGATTCTTGCCGTTGTATTCAGGCTGTGCGGCGGAGCCAAAATTAAAGGCGCCGCCGTGAATCCAGACCATGACTGATAATTTCTCATCGGGTGTTTTTGCCGGCGTCCAGACATTGAGATAGAGACAGTCCTCGCTGAATTTACCGGCATCTTGCTGCTTGGGCTGGGGACAGGAGCGGCTGAAGTCACTGCAGTTTCTCACTTCGGTCCAGGAAGCGACTTCTTGCGGCGGTTTCCAGCGCAGTTTGCCGACGGGGGGGGCGGCATATGGGATGCCTAAAAAGACACTTATGCCATCTTCAACCTTTCCGCTAACTGCCCCGCTGTCGATTTGTTTGACATTGGTTTTTTTCTCATCAGCAAAAGTTCCGACAGGTAAAGTGATCAGTAATAGAATAATTGCAGCCAGTTTTATTATTTTCATGCAATCCTCTTATTGGAAAACCTCATCCAGCCAGTCGAAAAGCTCCTGACTCATGAGGCTGCGGTTTTCCATGATGCAGTGATTTGAGGCACCTTCCTCAACCGGCGTGATCACCATTTTCTTCCTGGTATTCGGCAGAAGTTGGAAACACAGATCATTCTGCCTCTTGATCTCAGGGCTCTGATACTCGCCGCTGGCCACAAGGATCAGGGCCGGCATAGCGAGTTTAGCAGGATCGAATCGCAATGCCCGATTGGCTGCGACGAGCCCGGGCAGATCATTTTTCTCCAGGCCGAACCGCCAGGCAATCGCCTCATTCAACCGTACCTTGAAGGATGACCAGGTTCGTGTGACGTCCGGTGTAACCTTTGCCACATCCATCTTGCTGACACCGGCACCGGCGTCCATAACGGCATTGTTCATGATCACCGCCTTGATGCGATCGTCCTTCTCGGCGGCCATCGGTGCAAATCCTCCGCCGCTGCTATAGCCGTATATGGCCAGCCGCTGAGGATCGACATCCGGTCGGCTCAGGGCATAATCGACAATCTTCTTGATGGGGGCCGCCATATCCGGACGAAAGAACTTCCCTTCCAACGGGAGCAGTCCCTGCCCGGGGATCTCCACGGAAAGAAAGTTATAACCCCGGTCAAAAGTCTGGGGGGCGATATAAAAGAAGTGATCCTCGGCGTAGGTTTCCGCACCGCCGATGAAGATCAGTGTTTTGGCAGGCGCTTTCCCAAGGGCGGCCTTGCGGAAATATCCGGGGAGGACAGTACCCTCAAAGGGAATCTCTATATACTCCAACTGCGGACTCAGAAGCTTTCCTGCTTTTTTCAGCAAAGCCCGGCTCTTCAGGGCTGTCTCCTTGAATCGGCGATCATCCGAAGGCATCGAGACCAGAGCTGTGTGGTAATAGTAAGAGGCCCGCTGCAACTGGTCCCGGGCACTTACAGTGTGGCCTCCGGCCAGAGATTTCTCGCCCCGGGCCTCGACCAGTCGCGCCGTCTTGATCCATTGGGCCTGCCAACTGGCAGCGTCGCCATCCTTGATCTTGCTTGCGGTGTAGAAAGCCTCCCCGATTTCACAACCATGATTCACCGTAGCACCAAGGATCAGCGAGCCGAAGACATAGTCCATTTTCTCGTCCTGAAAGTAAAACCGAAAATAGCCGACGTGCGGGTCAACAGCCTTTTCCGACAACCCGGTCTCTACCGACTTGCTATTCGGGGCTTCCCGCTTTTCAGCGGCACAAATGACGCTGTTTCCCCAATAACCTGTCATGACAACAAACAACATCACTACAACTGTCAGACATACTTTCTTCAATATTTCAGACCCCCTTTTGTATATGATAGAAGTTTAGCTCACGGTCTTGCAGGTGCACTTCCGGGGGGAGCGACAACGCCCGGACAAGGTTGCATCTTTCCCGAGTCCAGCACGTATTGATACATATCCCGATATTTTTGCAGATAGACAGTATCGAACTTTGCCGTCCCGATGACCAGAGGATGGGCTTCGCCTGGTTTACGGACACGTACCGCCGCAAAATCTGACTCCAGAGAATGAACACCCAAACCGACATCGCATCTGGCAGCGGTAGCAAACGCCTTAAAATATTCGACTGAAGCTTTATACAGTCTGGTTTCCTGTTGCGTAGACCACACACCGGTCCCGCCCATAACACCGGCCATGTGCGTTTTGCCTCTGTCGGTGACAGGAAAGATGAAGGACACGCATCCCGCACTGTGACCGGGAGTGGCAACAATCCGGAAGGTCGTCTTGCCCACTTTGATCTTCATGCCGTCGATCAGATAAATGTCAAGTTTTTGCGGTCTCGGATTAATGTAGCCCGCTTCCAGCGGAACAGTTTGTAAGAAATTCCATCCGATTAAACTCATCGCTACTTTAGCATTCGGACAAACATTCTTTTTGAAATATTGGACACCGCCATAGTGGTCAAAATGTTCGTGTGATATCAATATCAGCTTGATGTTGGATGGGTTGAGCCCCAGCTTTATTATTTCTTTTGTCATATTCGCAGCATCATCGTTATTAATTCCGCTATCCAGCATAACCAATCCATCGCCTGTATCTATTATGAATACACCTACCGCTGTCGTGCCGACAAAATATACATTATCAAACAGCTTGATAGGAGCGATAGAAGGATACGGAAGCGCACCAAAAAGCGTTGGGGGCAGTGGATCAGGATCAGGCAGGTTAACATATGTGGCTGCTGCCCCGGGTGTCTTAAGTGCCGCTGCTCCTTCAGTCATGCTTTGGGCCATCGCGCTGGAGATACAAACTGCTAGCATAATAAGCAGCGATAAAAACAGGCAGCAAGTTTTTTTCATTATATTTTTGTCTCCATAAGATATTTACCTGTGTCTATTTAAATACATCGTCGAGCCAATCGAAGAGCACCTGACTTACAAGACTGCGGTTTTCCATAACACAGTGATTTGTCGCGCCTTCGACGGTTGGTGTGATTACCATTTTTTTCAGGGGATTAGGGAAGTTGTCCATTGCTATCTTTTGTTGCCGTTTAACCTCCACGCTCTTATACTCCCCTTCGCCCACGATGATCAGGGCCGGGACTTTGATTCTGGCCGGGTCAAAGGTAAAACCCTTATTTGCCAAAGCCAGACCAGAAGGCTTGTCCATCGGCACACCCCAGCGCCAGCAAATAGCTTTGACAATGTTGCCGTGAAAAATTGTCCAGGAGGCGATTTCCTTCTTTGTGGCCAGAACTACCGGCATCGTGGAGAAAAGGGGGTAGGCGTCAACAACAGCCGAATTCATGGCAATCGCCTTGATGCGGGAGTCATGCATGGCGGCCTGGGGCACAAAGCCGCCTCCGCCGCTGTATCCGTAAGCGGCCAGACGCCCGGAATCAACATCCGGACGACTGAGCACATAATCGACAACAGCCTTCATCGGAACATTCATATCCGGCCGGAAGGTTTTCCCTTCGAGCGGTAGAAGCCCCTGTCCCGGCAGATCGACGGTAACGAAGTTGTAGCCGCGGTCATAGGTCTGGGGTGCGATATAGAAGAAGAGATCTTCGGCAAAAGTCTCGCCACCACCGATCATAATCAGGGTCTTCGCCGGTTTTGTTCCCGCTGCGGCCTTACGGAAATATCCCGGAAGAACAGTTCCTTCGAAAGGAATTTCGATATATTCCAGCGGTGGATCAAATAGTTCACCAGCTTTTTTCAGGATGCTGCGGCTCTTTGTCGCCCTTTCTTTCATGCGCGGATCATCCGGCAATATGGAGAGGAGTGATATCCGGTAGTAGTACGAAGCGCGCTGCAACTGATCGCGGGCACTCACCTTGTGGCCTCCGGCCAGTGATTTCTCACCCCGGGCCTCGGCCAGCTGCGCCATCTTGAACCATTCCTCCTGCCAGCTGGCAGCGTTGCCATCCTTTATTTGAGATGCCGTGTAGAAGGCCTCACCGATCTCGACGCCGTGGTTTACCGTGGAACCAAGAACCAGTGTGCCAAAATTGAAATCCATGTCCGTATCGTTGAAATGGTAGCGAACGCCGGTATCGTGGGCATCAAAAACTTTTTTCTCCTGTACTGTAGCAACTTTTTTCTTCGGTCCGGCCAGGGCATTGCCCATCTCCGTGTAGCCGGTTAAAAAAACGGACACTAAAAACATGACCGCAACCATCCAGACTTTCTTCATTTCCAATCCCCTCTTATTTCACTATTTTGTTGATATGATTATATCTCAGGGCAGGCGCTCCCACACCAGGCTAACCGTCCCCGAGACACCGCCCAGCAGCAAAGGACCGCTCAAGGTGAGATACTTACCGTCATACTCCAGATGACGTTTCTGGTCCGTTCCTGCCCAATTGGGAAGGAGCGCGGCTTCGATATGGTGAACTATGATTTGTTCATCCGGATTGACCGAATATGTTCCATAGTAGGCGGTATATCCGCCAAATGCCCCACGCACTTCGGCCTCAGATGTAAGCAGCGGATCGCCAGATGAAAACCGGGGCCGGTCGGGGTTCATCAATTGTACCGCCATACGTCCGTTTGTTTCGTAGGACAGTCTCCCCTGAGCCTCCCTGCCGAACGGATAAGCCGTCTTTCCCTTGGCGTCCCTGGTATGGCAGGAAACCAGTTTCCAGTCACCGGCCAGTAATGCTTTATTGACACATGAAGCATTACGGCATGGATCTTCAGAAAAAGCAACACTCCTTTTGCCCTTACTTTGGCCTATTCCTGTGCAACCGCTGATCAACCAGAGCACCAGTATAATAGAAAGACAGATGTATCGGGCAGATTGAAATTTTTCTATGTATTTCATCATTATTTTTCCCCGGGCTTTTTCTTAGACTTCGAGAACTGTTCCCTGGCGTCGCTCTTATCCTCTAAGGCTTTGAGCGTAAGTTTATAAGCTATGTAGTACTTATAGATATTGCGGACGTAGGTCGTGGTCTGGAGACCGAGCTTTTCGGCGGTCACCACTTCCACGTTGTTAAACCACTTGTCGGGGTCAAGCCCCCGTGCCTTCGCCAGTTTACGCATCCGCGAGATGTTCCCCGGCCCGGCATTGTAGCTGGCAAAAGCGAAGAGTGTACGGTCTTGTTCCGTGAAGTTCCTGTCCGGCAAGTAAGTCGTTAAGAGCGTGTCCATATATTTCGTTCCCGCGTGGATGTTGGGCTCAGTCACTCTGATATCACCTACTCTTAAAGATGCCCCGGTTGATGGCATAATCTGCATGATGCCGATGGCGCCGACAGGGCTGCGCTTCGCCTGGTCCAGAGTGGACTCCTGATAGCCCTGAGCGGCAAGCATCACCGGGTCGAACTGGTATTTCTGGCCGTACTTTTCAAACAGGGCAATTGTCTGCTCGAAACGCTTCCACTCGGCAGTGCCCGTCGGGTCTTTGATTTGCTTCATGCGCTTATGGTATTGCACCAGGCGGGTCTCGATGACACCATGCTTCTTGAGGTAATTCTTATAGAAGTCCAGGATTTCGGTCTCCAGTTGCGGGCTGTTTTTGCGAATCGCCCAGCCTATTTTTCCGCCTTTGCGCAACACGATATCATCGCGGACTTTGATCTTCGGCAGAACCCGCGCCCACATCTTCGCCATCACATCGTCGACTACAATGAATTCGAAAAGGCCGGCGTTGAGCATCTCCAGCATATCTTCATCCTCCAGAGCATCAGGTACAAGAATGATTTTTACCGGCGCCTTTTTCTGCGACCAGAATCCCCCTTCCTTTTTAAAACGTTCATTCAGAGACAACAGGCTGTTGTAGTAGCTCGTTGACTTCCGGACATGCACGGTTTTACCGGCCAGATCTTCCAGGGATCGCACTGCTGGTGAGCGCGGCCCTGTAATCAGCAGTTCCGTTACCTGCGGTCCGCCCACCGGAGCGGCGAAGTCCACTGTCTTCAAGCGCTCTTCCGTTACCGTAATGTCACCGGCGGCAATATCTCCCTGCCCCTTGGCTACAGCCGTAAGCAGCGCATCACGTGTTGTGGGTATAATAAAAACAGTTAACGGCCGACGGCCGAGCTTCTTGGAATATTTCTTGTTGAGATAATGCTCAAAGTCCCGCATGGACTCACCAATCATCCCGCGTTCCCTGCCCATGTCGTTGAAATAGAGTGACCGGCTGTGGGGTACGAGCACCCGTATTCTCCGCTGTTCCAGCATCTTATCAAAATCACCTGTCCACTCTTTGCTGGCCAGAGCCAGGGTGCGTGGTCTTTGCCCATCGGTAATTACATGCTGTCTTTCCCCTTTTCCAATCACCAGATAGATCAGAACCGCGATCAACACACTGGCCAAACCAAGACCTAACCAATAGAAACGTCTTGTTCTTTCCATTTTAGTTTCTCCAATCTCCCGATTTGCTGATCTCAACCCATTGCTTGATGTGCATTTACATTAAGAGTGGCAAAGAAGTATAAGAAGATCGGTCTTTTGTGTCAATGAATTATTAACCGATTATATTAATCTGACTACAAAAAGAACGATTGCCTCTTTACATATAACGGAGGTATGATTAATATGTTAATTATACAGCATAAAATCATATTGAGGAGGAAACAAAATGAAACGTTTAATGGTGGTCTTTATATCCATGGTTTTGATTTTGGCAACTGCTCAGGCCTTCGCTAAAGATTATTTAATAACAAAAAAGGCGGGAGATTTGACTGTCCAAATCACAATGAGCAAAAATCCGCCCATTACCGGCATTAACAAAATGGAAATTGCCATCAGCGATGAGAAGGGCAGTGCTGTTAACGATGCCAAGGTAAGTATTGATTACGGCATGCCGGCAATGCCCGGAATGGGTCCTATGAACTACAAAAACGATGCCTCCCTGAAAAGCAATCAATATCTGGCTTCTCTGAACTTCTCCATGTCCGGCCCCTGGTTTATTAATATAAAAATTAATCGTACCGGAAAGACACAGGTGGTAAAACTTAATGTCGATGTCAAATAGCCTGATAAAAAAATGCTTCATGCTGCTAGCGTTTTTGCTGTTGGGAGCAGCTCCCGGCAGTAGAGATGCAGCTCTCGATGGCTTAATTGCCGAAGCTTTGAAAAACAGCCCGGATATTCAGGCGTCGCAAGCCCGGATGGAAGCAGCAAAATATCGTGTGCCGCAGGTAAAGAGCCTGCCTGATCCGCTGATCTCCGTTGGCTATCAGAATGAAGGTTTTGACAGCTATACTTACGGACAAGAGCAGGGTTCGCAGTGGATGTTTTCCGCTTCCCAGCAGTTTCTCTTTCCCGGGAAACAGGCACTGAAAGGAGATATGGCGGCACGCGATGTCGAGGCTCTGGAAGCCATGCATAAGCTGTTGATATTAAAGATAACCGCGCGAGTCAAAGAATTGTATTACGACCTTTTTCTTACTCACCAAAACATCGATCTGATCAAAGGCAAGAGCGAAGTGCTTGCACGGATTGAAGAGATGACTCTAGCACGTTACAGTTCCGGTAAGGCCATCCAACAGGAAGTTCTGATGGCGCAAACGGAGAAGTATATGCTTCTGGAAAAAGAAGAAATGTATAAGCAAAAAATCCAATCTCTGGAGGCAATGTTGGGCGCCGCGCTGGGCAGACAAAGGTCGAATTCACTGCCTGTTCCCGTTGAACCACCTTATCGGGTATTTCCTCTAACAGCGAATGAGGCTGTAGAGACGGCTCTGCAGCATTCGCCGGAAATAAAATACCGCAGCAAAATGATTGAGTCCGCCGTAACCAAGCATCAAATGGCTAAAAAAGAATACTTCCCCGACTTCGCTATCAATGCCGGTTACTTTAACCGCGCACGTGATTACAAAGATATGTGGAGCGCTACGGCGACAATCAACCTCCCCCTTTATTTCATCTCCAAACAGCAACCGGCCATCTCCGAGGCAAACGCCAATATTAATCTTGCCCGGCAGGAACTGGCGGCCACAAAGTTAATGATCGCCGCAACTGTCAAAGACAATTATTCGATGCTTCGTTCTGCCGAAAAACTCATGGATATTTATAAAAACGGATTAATCCCGAAAAACAGACAGGACATGGAACAGGCGCTGACTAACTACTCCACAGGCAAGGCCGATGCGGCCGCCGTAATTTCCCGCTTGAAAACTCTGCTGGATTACGAAACGCTTTACGTAAATCAGCTTGTAGAAAGGGAAAAAGCTATCAGCAGATTGCAGGCAATTACCGCAGGACTTGATGCGGCTGCGGGAGGAGAGAAAGAATGAAGAAGAATTACCGGAACATTATAATTGCTGCTGTCGGTTGTATGCTTTTCGTGTTGTCATTACCGGTCGGGGCGCAGGATCATTCCGGACATTCGCAGGCCCAGGCCAAACCCAAAGCCGACGCGCAGACTAAACAAGCCACAACAACACAGCCGAATCAGGACATTCCGCAAGTGGAAATATCAAGCGAACAGCAGAAACTCATCGGAGTTAAAACAGTGATAGTCGCGAGACGGCCTCTGCAAAAGGTCATCCGGACTGTAGGAAAAATCGAAGCAGATGAACGCAAGCTGGCAACTGTTAACACAAAGATCGAAGGCTGGATTGAAAAACTCTATGTCGAAATTACCGGCAGTTATGTAAAAAAAGGTGCTGCACTGGCGGAGATATACAGCCCGGAGCTTGTTGCTACCCAGCAGGAATTTCTGAGCGCTTTGAAATGGGTTAAGCAAGCGGAGGAAAATAAACAGACCAAAGACAAAAGCACTTCTACTGATCCCAGTGCTATAAGCAGCATGATGTATCAGGATGCCAAGTCTACGCTTGATGCAGCGCGGCAGCGCCTGTTGCTCTGGGATATTTCCGCAGAGCAAATCAAAACAATAGAAGAAAATGGAAAGGCAATCCGGACACTGACTCTTTTTAGTCCGGTCAATGGATTTATAACACAGAAAATGGCAGTTGCAGGAATGAAAGTCATGCCGGGAGAAAAACTCTTCGATGTTGCCGACCTCTCCAGCCTCTGGGTTATTGCCGATATTTATGAACAGGAATTGCCGCTTATCAAAGTAGGTGATCACGCAATGATCTCGATTGCCTATCTTGCCGGCAAGGAATTGTCTTCGCAAATTGATTATATTTACCCGACAATCTCAGCGGATACAAGAACAGCTAAAGTGCGCCTGAAACTGGCTAATACCAACAATCAATTAAAGCCGCAAATGTTTACCAATGTAGAAATTAAAATAAGTATGGGCAGGAAACTGATGATTCCGGAATCAGCTGTAATTGATACCGGTAAAGGCATGGTTGCTTACGTGGATTTGGGAAATGGATTCTTTGAGCCCCGCCAGATAAAGCACGGCCTGAGAACGGACGGTTCCATAGAAATTCTGGGCGGTTTAAAAGAGGGAGAGAAAGTCGTTTCCTCGGCTAATTTCCTGATTGATGCGGAGGCTCAACTTAAAGGAGTGAAACCACTGCCGCGGTAATACAATGCTGGGCAATGACACTAAATTAGCGGGAAAGCATCTTTTATGATCGCCAAAATTATTGAATACAGTGCCCGTAATAAATTCTTTGTCTTTCTGGTCATCTTCTTTGCCCTGGCCTGGGGTTACTGGGCGCTGAAAAACTCGCCGCTTGATGCCATTCCCGATTTAAGCGATACTCAGGTTATTATCTATACCGAATGGGCCGGCCGCAGCCCCGATCTGATTGAAGATCAAATTACTTATCCCATAACTTCCACTTTGCTGGCCGCACCGAATGTTCAGGCGGTCCGTGGTTTTTCTTATCTGGGCAGTTCTTTTATCTATGTCATTTTCGAGGAAGGCACAAACATCTACTGGGCGCGCAGCCGCATTCTGGAATATCTCCAGGCTGTCAAAAACAAAATTCCGTCAGATGTTAATCCGGTTTTAGGGCCTGACGCCACCAGTCTGGGCTGGGGTTTTTCTTATGCCGTCATCGATGAGAAAGGCGGTCTTGATCTGGCCCAGCTTCGTTCCCTCCAGGATTACTCAATCAAGTTGGGACTGGAAAGCGTGCAAGGTGTTGCACAGGTGGCATCCGTCGGCGGTTTTGTCAATCAATATCAGGTAACTGTTGATCCCCACCGCCTGACTGCCTATAATCTGCCGCTTACAAAAGTAATGGAAGCTATCCGCAAGAGCAACCGGGATGTGGAAGGAAGAGTCCTGGAATTCTCCGGCGCTGAATATATGGTGCGGGGACGCGGCTATGTAAAGAGCTTAAAGGATCTGGAAGAAATTGCTGTAGGGGCGAACCCAGGCGGAACGCCGGTTTATTTGAAAGATGTTGCCCGTGTGCAGCTGGGGCCAGAGATTCGCCGCGGATTAGCAGAGCTCGACGGCCAGGGGGAAGTGGTTGGCGGCATAGTTGTTGTCCGCTTCGGTGAAAATGTCCTCAATGTTATTGAGCGAGTTAAGGAAAAGATTAATAAAGATCTTGCGCCCAGCCTGCCTCACGGTGTGAAAATTATTACCACCTATGACCGCTCTGATTTGATATTGCGTTCCATCTCCACACTTAAAGACGAAATTATCAAGCTGATCATTGCTGTGAGTGTTGTTTGTTTGATTTTCCTTTTTCATCTGCCCAGTGCTCTGGTTGTGATTCTTACCTTGCCGATTGCCATCATAATATCATTCATCTGCATGTATTATCTGGGAGTCACTTCCAATATCATGAGCCTCTCCGGGATTGCCATTGCCATCGGCGCGATGGTGGATGCATCCATTATCATGGTGGAAAACGCCCATAAAAAGCTCGAAGAATGGGAACAGCAGGGACGGCCGGGCAACAGAACAGATGTGATTATTGCGGCAGCCAAAGAAGTCGGCCCTTCCCTATTCTTTTCCCTGCTTGTTATTACTGTGGCGTTTTTGCCAGTATTTACCTTGCAGGCGCAGTCCGGCAGGTTGTTCAAACCACTGGCCTACACCAAAACTTTTGCCATGCTTTTTTCATCTTTTCTGGCAATTACACTCACGCCGGTTTTAATGACTTTGTTTATCCGCGGCAAAATACGCCCGGAAGAGCAGAATCCAGTGAGCCGCATTTTGCATAGACTTTATGAGCCCGTGGCAAGTCTGGCTATCCGCTTCCGCAAAACAGTCATTATTTTTGCCATCCTTATAATGGCGGCAACCGTTTATCCTTTTTTAAAGCTCGGTTCGGAATTTATGCCGCCGCTTTATGAGGGTTCACTTTTCTATATGCCTGTAACCATGCCAGGTGCATCAATTTCCGAGGTGACCGGATTACTCCGTATGCAGGACAAACTCCTGAAAGAAATTCCTGAAGTCGCACAGGTCTTCGGCAAAGCCGGCAGGGCGGAAACAGCCACCGATCCGGCGCCGCTGGAAATGTTTGAAACCGTGATCAATCTGAAACCAGAAAGCCAGTGGCGTAAAGGGATGACGGTGGATAAACTCAAAGATGAAATGAATGATGCCCTGAATATTCCCGGCGTGGCCAATTCCTTTACCATGCCCATCAAGGCACGCATCGATATGCTGGCCACAGGTATCCGTACGCCGGTGGGAATCAAAATTCTGGGGCCGGATCTGGAAGTAATCGAAAAAATCGGTATGCAGTTAGAACAGCAACTGCGCGATATTCCAGGAACGCGCAGTGTCTATGCCGAAAGAGTAGCCACAGGCTATTTTCTAGATATCGTCATTAACAGAAATGCGATTGCTCGCTACGGTTTGACAGTTGATGATGTAAATGAAGTAATTCAGGCCGCTATCGGGGGAATGAATCTGACCACAACCGTTGAAGGACGGGCGCGCTATCCGGTGAATATCCGATATCCCCGGGAATTGCGCAACGATGTTGATAAACTCAAAAGAATTCTCGTGCCGGTTATGGCAGCTAATCGGCCGGCAACCGGACCTGCGTCCGGCATGCCGTCAACAAATGATACTATACAGGTTCCGTTGGGTGCTCTTGCTGACTTTCGAACTATCCGGGGAGCAACAGCAATCAAGAGCGAAGAAGGCCTTTTAACTGCTTATGTCTATATTGATATTACCGGCCGTGATATAGGCAGTTACGTGGAAGACGCGCGAAAAAAAGCGGCAACGATCAAACTGCCGGAAGGTTATCGTCTGGCCTGGAGCGGGGAATATGAGTATATTCTCAGTACTCATGAGCGGCTGAAAATGATTATTCCCTTTACCCTGTTGATTATCTTCGTTCTCCTCTTCCTTAATACAAAATCAGTGACAAAAACCGTTATTGTTTTGCTGGCCGTACCTTTTTCGCTGGTCGGCTCTTTCTGGTTTTTATACCTGCTCAATTACAACATGAGCATTGCCGTCTGGGTAGGTATCATTGCGCTCGCCGGACTCGATGCCGAAACCGGAGTGATTATGCTTTTATATCTCGATCTGGCCTATGAGAAATGGAAGAAAGAAGGATTGCTTAAAACAAGCACCGACTTGCGAGAGGCCATAATGTTTGGTGCGGTCAGGCGAATCCGTCCTAAAATCATGACAGTTAGTGTGATTCTGGCCGGCCTGATTCCCATCATGTTCAGCAATGGTACCGGCGCCGATATCATGAAACGCATTGCCGCGCCCATGATCGGCGGCGTTGTCACTTCCACAATTCTGGAACTGATCATCTATCCCGCTATCTACATGATCTGGCGCAGCCGCTCGCTTCATGATAAGTAACCCCATTATCGCAGGCGCAAAGGAGGAATAAAAATGCACAAATACGCGAAAACAATAATCGGGATAATTATCTGTGCCGCTTTAATATCATGTGCAGCAGGTAATACTATTTTTACTAATAATTGGGGTAAAATTGTACCTGATAATGAGGTAACAAAAATTTTTGAAACTTATCAAGTCAGTGCTGATCTCAACTATTATATCAGCGGCTCAGATGTTTACCCCAATGCAATATTGGGATTAAACAAGGCCTATATCCTGGATTCCACTTTATGGAAAAAAATCGAACTGACAGAGGCCATGCTCCAGGTAATAGTTACAGACATGAGAGCCAGAGTCATGAATTCCGGGCATAACCAATTTGGCTTTGTTGTTCTGGATAACCGGGGGAAACAAATCGGAATATGGTACTCTATACTTTCTGCAACCGCACCCGTTCACATGAAAGATAATAACAGGGTCATCATCTATACGCCTTATCATGATAGTTATGAAAAATATGAAGAAAAAAGAATTATGAAGAACCACTAAATGGCCAGGCTATTATTCCTTTTTATGGTCGCGGAAAAAACCTAATAAAAATTCCGTATCTTTTGGTGACAAATCAAATTTAAAAACGGCTTTTTCCACCAGCTGCTTGGCCGATTGGTTTTTGTTTTCTTCAATGTTTGCCGATATCCATTTAATAGCTTGTTGAATATTTTTCCCTTCCGGAATGACTGTGGACATATTTATCTGATCCCCCTATTTTTCGCTGAAGCTATTTGATTACGGTAATTTTATAATCACTGATTGCAAAAAAAATCAATGCCCTAATTTGTTAATCGCATCGAAAAGATTGCTCTTGCATACGTGTCATAAATCGTATACAATGTATCACAAGTTCAAGTAATGCAAGAAAGGGGTATACTATATGAGAGCTACCGTATCTATCCGCCTTCCTGACGAATTAACAAAGCATCTTGACGATATTGCAAAAGAAACGGAAAGGCCGCGTTCTTTCCATATCCAAAAGGCGTTGGAAGCGTATATTGAAGATTTTGCTGATTTGCGGATCGCTATTGACCGTTTAAGAAATCCGAAGGATGAAGTTATTTCCGGAAAAGAGCTGAGGAAAAACCTTGGCCTTTAATATCAAATACAAGAAATCCATTGAAAGAGATCTGGGACGCCTCGACAAGAAGGAGGCACGCCGGATTCTTAATAGAATCGAAAATGATCTTTCCGCGCATGCCGAATCCTATCCGATTCTCAAGGGTGAATTTGCCGGATTAAGAAAAATGCGGGTGGGGGACTATAGGGTAATATTCACCCTGATGGACAATGACATTCTCGTTCTCAGAATCGGCCACCGGCGGGACATTTACAAAAAACCATGAGTATAATCACAACAGATGAGAGTTAAATAATATGCCAGTATATTTACAAATACCTCTGCTGATTATTGCCTTTATTGTCTTTGTCGGACTAGCCATGTATGCCGGGGGCTGGGGTGTGCGGAGAATGTGTTTCAAGATCATTGCGGAAATGGAAGAGGCCCGGGCTTTCTCGGCGGGCAAGGCAGTTGTATTGCAGGACGAACGCAGAAACATCTTTCGTGTGGGCACGGGAAATATTCGGCCTAAGGCTCTCCATCTCCTGATCGCCGATGGCCTGGTTATCAAAACCACCAAAGGCAAATATTATCTGGATAAAGAGAAGCTGGCTCAGATGAAAAGCAAGTCCGCCCAATAAATATCTTTTCACTACAAGCTGGATTGATTTCCCGATCTGCTTGTTCTTCTTGACATCAAAAAGAAAATACCCTAGATTGGCCAAGCTTTTCTGCCAAGGGAGTTAAGGATTTTATGGCCACAAAAAAACAGCGGCGGTTTGAAGAAATTACCGATAAAAAAAAGAAGAAATCGACAAGGATTCTTTATTTTTCTCTAACCTTGGGAGGGGTTGCAGTTGTGCTGATATTCTTCTTTGTTATTTTATTTAATGCAGTTTTTCCTCCTGTGGACACTGAAGCTTTAAAAAAGAAGCAAAAAAAATTGGTGGTAATTTATTTTTCCGATCCGCAGGAACGTTTTTTAATGCCGGAAAAGCGCTATGTTTTTATTGAAAATGACTCTGCCCAGAAGGCCAGGGAAATTGCCAAAGCACTGGTAGATGGCTCTAAGACCGGCCTGATTAATACATTTCCGGCGGGTGTCAGCATAAGAGATGTCAAAGTTAATGATGAAGGAACGGCTTTTATCAGTTTCACGAAGAACTTGACTAAAAACCATCCGGGCGGGTCAACTGCCGAAATGGCAACAATTTATTCTTTAACCAATTCCGTGACGGAAAATGTCTCCAGTATAAAGAAAGTTAAAATATTACTTGATGGCAAGGAATTGCCGTCCATTAAAGGGCATATCTCTACAAAAAAAGCATTTACTCCCAACCCGGAGCTCTCTGTACCCTCGCAACAGGAGAATAGTTAATCTTCTTATGGCAGCAAAATCCAAATTATCCCGCATCCGTAATATTGGCATAGTCGCCCATATTGACGCAGGAAAAACAACAGTTACGGAAAGAATTCTTTATTACACCGGCAAATCCTACAAAATGGGTGAAGTCCATGATGGCGAAGCCGTTATGGACTGGATGCCTCAGGAGCAGGAAAGAGGGATCACCATTACTTCCGCAGTGACCACTTGCACCTGGAATAATCATGAAATTCATATCATTGATACTCCCGGCCATGTTGATTTTACCATCGAAGTTGAAAGATCGTTGCGTGTTTTGGACGGTGCAGTTGTTGTTTTTTGCGCCGTAGGCTGCGTGGAGCCGCAATCGGAAACCGTCTGGCATCAGGCGGATAAGTATGGCGTACCTAAAATTGCCTTTATCAATAAAATGGATAGGATTGGTGCTGATTTTTTTGCTGCGGTGAAAATGATGGGCGAACGTTTTACCTCCGTTCCCCTACCTGTACAGATTCCCGCCGGATGTGAAGATAATTTTCGCGGCTCGATTGATTTAATCGATCAAAAACTTCTGACCTGGGACGATAAAAGTCAGGGCATGGATTATACAGCGCAGGAGATACCGCAGGAATTTGCCGAACAAGCCCTTGCTAAAAGAGAAGAATTAATTGAAACCCTGGCCGATATGGATGATGATCTGGCGGAAAAATATCTGGCGGGTGAAGAAATTACGGCAGTGGAAATTGTCGCAGCTCTGAGAAAAGCTACTATTTCACTCAAAGCAGTTCCGGTGCTCTGTGGCACGGCCCTGCGCAATAAAGGCATCCAGCCGGTACTGGACGCCGTAATTAATTATTTACCCTCACCGGACGATATTCCACCTGTTACCGGGATCAACCCGATTACCAAAAAGGAAGAAATCCGACCTAGTTCCGATAAAGAACCTCTGGCCGCACTGGCTTTCAAGATTGTAATGGAGGAAGGACGTAAGCTGACTTATCTGCGAATTTATTCCGGCCAAATCAGCACGGGCGATGAAATTTACAATGCCATCAAGCAAAAGAAAGAAAAGGTTGCCCGGCTTCTGCGCATGCATGCCAACAAGCGGGAAAGAATTGAAAAGGCGGCGGCAGGTGAATTAGTTGGTGTATTGGGCTTAAAAGAGACAACTACCGGGGATACGCTTTGCGATGAAAAGCATCCGATCATCCTGGAACAAATTGAATTTTACGAACCGGTTATCAACCAGGCCATCGAAGCTAAAACACCGGCAGATCAGGAAAAGCTGACAACATCTCTGGCCAAGTTGATTCAAGAGGACCCTACGCTGCGCGTTAAATATGATGACGAAACGGCACAAACAGTTATTTCCGGAATGGGAGAATTGCATCTGGAAATTATTGTTGACCGTCTGAAAAGGGAATTCAACGCCCAGGTAAATGTAGGCAAGCCGCGCGTTGTTCATCGGGAGACAATTTCCCGACATGTGGAGGCTGAAGGAATATTTGAAAAGGAACTGGGAGACAAGAAACATTTTGGCCATGTTCGCCTGTCTTTAACTTCCCGCAAGCGCGGCTCGGGGAATATTGTAATCAACAACCTGGATGCGGCAATAATTCCAGCAGAATATCACGATGTCATTGTCGAAAGCTTAAACGAAGCATTAATGAGCGGTGTGCTCAGCAGCTATCCGGTAATTGATGTTGAGGTGAAAATTATCGGCGGTTCCTATAAGGAAGGAGAGGCATCCCTACAAGGTTATAAGATAGCCGCAGCTAATGCTTTTCGCGATGGATGTAACAAGGCTGATCCGGTGATGTTAGAGCCGGTAATGCTGGTTGACGTTATAACGCCCAGCGAATTTATGGGTGATGTTATCGGCGACATTAACTCCCGCAGGGGTGAAATTCAAGCGATTAATCCCAAGGGAAATGTCAGTGAAGTGAAAGCCAAAGTCCCGCTGAAAGCCATGTTCGGTTATTCTACGGATTTGCGCTCGGCAACACAGGGGCGCGCTGTTTTTTCGATGATCTTTGCCGAGTATGATAAAGTATAATCGTTTTGATGTTTGCGTTTAGACTTTAAAAAAAATATAAAATAATTATTATTTGTCTTCGGTATTTGAGGTTCCCTCTCCCGGGAACGGAGCTTTCCAGTTCGTTAATGAAGCTGAAACGAAAAGCGTCTCTATCCCATGTTGATAAAATTTCTATTAAATTTATATCGAAAAACTATTTTTAAAGTGGCTTCAGTGACACTGCTGCTCATCTTTTCGTGTTCATTTGCCGTTTTTTATTTTGAACACGGCTATACAGAAGCTAATATTCATTCGCTTTGGGATAGTTTCTGGTGGGCAATAGTTACTGTCGGCACGGTTGGCTACGGCGACAAATATCCGGTGTCTGTAGCAGGCAGGCTGGTCGGCCTGGTATTGATCTTTTCCGGAGTAGGTTTAATGTCACTTTTAACGGCAACAATTGCTTCTGTATTTGTGGAAAGAAAAATCAAGGAGGATAAGGGGTTGGATACTGTCAAGGTTAAAGACCATATCATTATCTGCGGCTGGAACCAGCATACAGAGGAAGTCCTGCAGGGACTGACCAATTCCGGTGCTCTGGAAAATATTTCCGTCGTCCTGATCAATGAATTGAGTATTGATGAAATGGGCACCATTAAAACTAAATACAATAAATATGAACTTAAATTTTTAAGAGGGGACTATGTACATGAAGACGTGTTGCTGCGGGCAAATATTAAAAAGGCCCGATTTGCCTTGATCATGGCTGATCTTTCCGGTTCTCATAGCCGTGACCGTATCGATGAACGCACTGCCCTGGCGGCATTGACGATCAAATCAATTGCTCCGCAGATAAAAATAATTGCTGAATTGCTTGATGAAGCAAACAAACCGCATTTGCGCCGGACGAATGTAGATGAAATCATTGTGCGGGGAGAGCACCTCGGATCACTTCTGGCCAGTGCCATAATATCTCCGGGTTTACCCCGCGTATTATCCAGCATAATATCTCTGGGAGAAAAAGATAAACTATGGAGGACAGATATTCCCAAGAGTTATGCCGGAAAAACATTTAAAGAACTCTCCAGCTACTTTCGAGAACGACACGCTATTGTAATTGGTGTTATGCGGGATAAGAAAGATGTAAAGATACAAGATCTGCTATCAGATAATACCTCAATTATTGACAGTTTCATTAGGGAAAAACTCAAAGAAGCAAATAAATCATTTTATCTGGAGAAAAACGATAACAATTCGATAATTAATCCGGATGATAACTACGTTATATTGCCCGAAGATTATGCTATAGTGCTTTCTAAAACAAAGCCTAAATAATTCAGTGAGCTCGAAGGAAATATTGATGGATAAAGACATTATACTGCTTCAGAAAACCGACCTCTTTAAGAATCTCACCGATGAGCAGATCAAAGCACTGCTGAGCATCTGCCGCAAAGTTACATTTTCGGAAAATGAGATTATTATGAAAGAGGGGGAAATGGGAAATTCCCTCTATATTATTCTCGAAGGAACGGTAGAAGTAATAAAGCGTCTTGTCCTCAATGATGGGAACGAAGATAATTCCCAAGAGGATATTAAGAATAAAGTTTTTACCAGGATTGACGCAAAAAGTCATGCCGTATTCGGCGAAATAGCTCTGCTGGAAGAATGCCAGAGGACTGCTACAATACGAGCCAATACTAACTGCGTTTTGTATGAGATCAAGAAAGATGATTTTCTGCAGCTGGTTGAAAACAATTGCACACTAGGATGCAAGATACTTTTGAGTCTGGCCAAAATTGTCAGTGCGCGACTGCGTAAAGCTGATGAAGATACGATTAAATTAACAACAGTGCTGAGCATTGTACTGCGTGAATCCGGTTCATAACTATCTATAGCTGCCAGTTTCGCCTGCTTAACTATCCGGAGGAATGATAATGAAGAAATATGAAAAAGCTGCCGAGTATATGAAGAATGGTTTCAACTGTGCTCAATCGATTATCAAAGCATATGCCCAGGAAGTTGGCATGAACGACGAAGATGCAGTAAAAATGGCATCGGCTTTGGGAGGAGGCATGGGGAGAAACGGACACATTTGTGGAGCAGTCTCGGGCGCGGCATTGATAATCGGAATGAAATTCGGCTCAACAGATCCGGCCAATTTCCCGGCAAAAGAAAAAGCATACGATAAAACAAATGAATTATTAGAAAGGTTTGCTGCCGAGAATAAAAGTGTTTTGTGTAAAGAACTTATTCCTTATGATATGAAAAATCCAGCCGATTTAAAAAAGGCGCGGGAAGCCGGAGTGTTTGCCAAACAATGTCCGTTGTATGTTTTATCGTCAGGAAAAATCCTGGAGAGCATTATCAGTTACGAATAATTTGCATATTCACTAATACCATTACTGCAATAAAAAAAGCGCCTCAAATTGAGGCGCTTTTTGTTTAAATGATTATAAATCTAAAGTGTACTACTTAATCAGCAAGCTTTTCTTCGGAAATTCGCATACTGTAAAATGAGCGATACACGAAAACCAGAGCGACAAGCAGGAAGCAGCAGGCCAGACCGAGTTTCAAATTCTTGTTGGTCATGGTGACGGCGATTTCAACAGCCAAGAGACCAAAGAGGGTTGTGAATTTGATGATCGGGTTCAAAGAAACAGAAGACGTATCTTTGAAGGGATCGCCAACGGTGTCGCCTACGACAGCCGCTTCATGCAACGGGGTGTTTTTCATCTTGAGGTCAACTTCAACAATCTTCTTGCCATTATCCCAGCAACCACCGGCATTGGCCATGAAAATCGCCTGGAACAGACCGAAGAAGGCGATGCCGATCAGGTAACCGATGAAGAAGTAGGGGTTGAAGAAAGACAGGGCCAAAGTCATGAAGAAAATGACGATGAAGATGTTGATCATACCCTTTTGAGCATACTGAGTACAAATCTGGACAACTTTCTTGGAATCTTCAATCGAGGCTTCTTTTTTGTCCAGTTTGATATTCTTCTTAATGTACACAACGGCCTGGTAAGCGCCGGTGACAACCGCCTGAATGGAGGCGCCGGTGAACCAGTAAATAACGGAGCCGCCGGCCAGCAGACCCAGAATGATTTCCGGTTGCACCAGAGACAGTCTGTTGACTACCTGACCGAAGACACCCTCAAGCAGAATGATGGTTGCAAACACCATGGTAGTGGCGCCAACAACAGCTGTACCGATCAACACGGGCTTGGCCGTTGCTTTAAATGTATTTCCCGCGCCGTCTGCAGATTCCAGGAAGTGCTTGGCCAGCTCAAAATCAGGGGCAATGCCGTAATGTTTTTTCACAACATCTTTAGCATCCTTGCGGGATTCAATCAGTGACAACTCGTAAATCGACTGCGCGTTATCGGATACCGGACCAAAGCTGTCCACCGCGATGGTCACCGGACCCATGCCCAGGAAGCCGAAAGCCACCAGACCGAAAGCAAATACGGGTGCGGCAAAACTGAACGCTGTGGGCATAATCGCCATAATGGCTGCATGTGTCGACACCATATAGGCGACAAACATCAGAGCCATGATCACCATGCCCAGCCAGAACGCGGAGAAGTTACCAGCAACCAGACCGGAAAGAATGTTCAAGGATGCGCCACCCTGCTTGGAGGCATTCACAACTTCCTCGCAGTGACGCGATGAAGTACTGGTGAATATTTTGGTGAATTCCGGAATCAACGCACCGGCGATGGTTCCGCAACTGATGATGACGGCCAGCGCCCACCAGAGACCGACAAGCTTTTCACCTGCCAGATCGCCCAGCAGATAGTAGCTGGCAGCAAAGGTAACGACGATGGAAACAATCGACGTGATCCAAACCAGGTTGGTCAACGGATGTTCAAAATTAAATTCTTTTTTACCGGCAAAAGCAGCTTTGCTGATAACGTCATTAATGAAATAAGAAGCAAGTGATGTCAAAATCATGAGGATTCTCATGGCAAATATCCAGATAATCAACTTACCGCCCATTTCCGGGGTGGAAGCCAGAGCCAAAGCCAGGAAAACAATCAAGGCAACGCCGGTCACTCCGTAGGTTTCAAAACCGTCGGCGGTAGGACCAACACTGTCACCAGCATTGTCACCGGTACAGTCGGCAATAACACCCGGGTTTTTCGGATCGTCTTCGGGAAGATGGAAAACGATTTTCATCAGGTCGGAGCCGATGTCGGCGATCTTGGTGAAAATACCACCGCAGATACGCAGCACGGAAGCACCAAGCGATTCACCGATAGCAAAACCGATGAAGCAGGCGCCGGCCAGATTCGTAGGAATGTAGGCCAGGATGATGATCATGAAGAACAGCTCAATGCTGACGAGAAGCAGGCCAACACTCATACCGGAACGCAGGCAGATGTTCACGATGTTGAGGGGATCACCGGAAAGCGACGAGAAGGCGGCGCGGGAATTGGCCACTGTGTTGATGCGAATGCCGAACCAGGCCACCACATAGGAACCCAGAATACCGACAATCGAGGCAATCAGGATGATAATGACGCTCGATGAAGGCATGTGCTCCAGGAACCCGAAATAGTAAATCATACAGACAGCGATCAAAACCCACAAAGCAATCAGGAATTTGCCCTGCTGGAATAAATAGGTCTTGCATGTTTCCCAAATGGTCTGGGAGACATCAAGCATGGCCTGGTGCGCCGGCAGGTTTTTCGTTTGAACGTATTGCAGGATACCGAATGCCATGCCGACCAGACAGATAATCAACCCAAAATTAAGAATAGTCATACCGCTAAGTGATCCGTTTAAAAAGGCAATTTGTGTTAAATCGGGCAACTTGATATTTGCTTCTCCGGCAAAAGCGCTGCCGGCGGCGAGCAGGATTATCAAACCGCTCAGTAAAAATGTCCAAATACTTTTCTTGTTTTGTTGCATCATTCATCCTCCTTCTTTAAAGACTTAACTAAAATATTTTTACGGTACTTAGTTATCACCTTTTCGAGACCGGATAACACAATTTCAGAGCCTGCCTCTGTTGCTTCCCGAATAATTTCCGGAAGCAAGGAAAGTTCTTCATCAGATGTGAAAGGTTCCAGTACGTAACCTTCAATGCGGGATTTATCAGATGGCTTGCCGATACCTAATCGCACCCTAACAAATTCTGCTGAACCTAAATTTTCTGTTATGGATGCCAGCCCTTTATGCCCGGCATTACCTCCCCCTGTTTTCAGGCGAATTGTGCCCAAAGACAAGTCGAGGTCATCGTGAATAACAATCAAATTACTTATATCCGCTTTAAAAAACGCAATCAACTGCCGTACCGCGGTACCACTTAAGTTCATGTATGTCTGAGGCATGGCCAGCAGAATATCAGTGCCTTTTACTTTACCCTTGCCCCATAGTGCATCGAAACTTTTCTGCTTTAAATCAATCTTGAGCTCCCGGGCGAGGTTTTCCAGAACCATGAATCCCATGTTATGTCTGGTATGCCGATAACGATTGCCCGGGTTTCCTAAGCCAACTATTACGTACATGATTTGCCCCCTCGCTGTGGTATTCCCGAAAAATATATTTTTCCAAGTAGAGGGATGCACTTTCTCCTGCCTGATAATTAGGGGCCGTTAAGAAATAACCATTACATTTTCAACCAATTCGTTACGGCCCCTTATGCCGGTTATGATGATTAAAGTTACAGTCTTGCCACCCGCAGGGGTGGTTATTGCTGAAAAACGGCTTCAGGCATTTATTTTTCCTTGCCGGCCTTCGCTGCCGCTGGTGCAGCAGGTGCTGCGGCTGCGGCTGCTTCCGCTGCAGCGGCCTCTGCCGGTGTTACTTTAGCCGCCTTGACTGCGGCAACGGCAACTACGGCTGCATCGCCCTGATCCAGAACTATTAGCCCGTCCGGCAGCTTCAATTCCTTAACTTTAATAGAGTCACCGATATCAAGTGCAGTAACATCGACTTCAATATGATCGGGCAGTTTTTCCGGCAAACAGGAAACTTTTACGTCGCGCTTGATATGCTGTAACTCACCTCCATTTTCCACGCCGATGCACTTGCCAACAAATTGCAGAGACACTTCAAATGTAAGCTTCGCCTTCATATCCACTTCGTAAAAATCAACATGATAAAACTTTCCCGTCAAAGGTTGAAATTGTAGTTCTTTAATTAACGAAAGTTTTTCAATTTTCTTGTCGCTGCCGTCATCGATAATCAGCTTGATAAAGGCATGATCTTTTTTCTCTTTATGCAGTTTGAACAACTCGTCATTTTTTACCGTCAACAAAATATTTTTTGCAGATCGACCGTAAAAGACAGCAGGGATAAGTCCTTTTTGCCGAAAACGTCGTGCCGGTCCTTTCTTTTGTTCTTTACGGGTTTGAACCGCTAAATCAGTTACCTCCATTTATTCCTCCTATATAAATAATGAGCTTACAGAATCGTTATAATAAATCCGGCGGACAGCTTCACTCAAAAGCCCGGACACCGATAATGCCTTAATTCTGGAACAGTTTAACGCCCGCTCCGATAACGGGATTGTATCAGTAACAATAACCTCTTTAATATCGGAACTTTCTATGCGATCCAGTGCCGGACCGGATAAAACCGGATGTGTACAGCATACGGATACTTCCAAAGCACCGGCTTCTCTCAGTGCCGTGGCGCCCTGAACAACAGTTCCGGCCGTATCAATCATATCGTCCAGCAGGATGACGCTCTTTCCCTTGATATTACCTATAATATTCATTACCTGCGCTTCATTGGGACCTTCGCGCCTTTTGTCGATGATCGCCAGAGAAGCACCTAGTCTTTTACCGAATGCCCGGGCGCGTTCCACACCTCCGGTATCCGGGGAAACTACAACAGTGTTGTCTATATATTTTTTCTTCATATATTCGAGCAAAACAGGTGTCGCGAAAAGATTATCAACCGGTATATTGAAAAAACCCTGAATTTGCCCCGCATGCAAATCAATGGAAAGAACACGGTTAGCACCGGCCGCAGTAATCAGATCAGCCAATAGCTTTGCCGTAATCGGGGCACGGGGAGCGACTTTCCTGTCCTGACGGGAATATCCGTAATAAGGAATGACTGCTGTGATGCGGTCGGCAGATGCCCGTTTCAAGGCATCGATCATAATCAGCAATTCCATGCATGTTACATTTACCGGTGAACAGGTCGATTGAATGATGAAGACATCCATACCCCGGACATTCTCATTGATTTCGACACGCGTCTCCCCGTCGCTGAATGTCGACACATTGGCTTTACCTAATGATACGCCCAAATTATCACAAATCTTTTTAGCCAAGGCAATGTTGGAATTGCCGGAAAATATTCTAATTCTTTCTAACATTAAATTAAAGCCTTTCCCCTAATTATATGGCTGGGGCGGGAGGATTCGAACCTCCGGATGCAGGAACCAAAATCCTGTGTCTTACCGCTTGACGACGCCCCATCAGGATCACAAAATTATCAATGTCCATCTTAGCCGGAAGTTAGCGTATTTACAGCGATTGAGCAAAAAAAATGCATCCCTGAGGCGAAATTTTATTTAAATCTGCTGCAGCTTTTAGTGCGCTGTTTTCGTCTGTAAAAATGCCAAAGACCGTAGGGCCGCTACCCGACATCATTGCACTCAGCGCGCCATGCCGAAGCAATAGCTGTTTAATATCTGTCAACTCCGGATGCATTTTCAAAGACGCAGTTTCCAGATCATTGTGCATTTCCCGGATGATATCGCCCAGTTCGGAAAACCGCGGAATGCTATAATTAATTCGTTTCTTTGTCAATCTTAAATTAAGGCTTTCGTATACCAATTTTGTCGAGAGGGGAAAACCCGGATTGATCAGAACAATATTGAGTTTCAAGGGATTTTTCCAGGCTTGTAACTTTTCACCTAGACCTTCGGCAAAAGCACTGCTGCCGAAAATAAAAAAAGGAACGTCCGCCCCCAGTTTTGCCCCTATTTTCATGAGCTCCGTTTTTGTTAAACCCAATTGGCACATTTCATTCAAAGCCAAGAGTGTAGTGGCGGCATCGGAACTGCCTCCACCGAGACCGGCTGCTACCGGTATGTTTTTCTTTAATGTTATTTCTATGCCCGATAAATAGCCAGTATGGGCAAAAAGTGCCTCTGCCGCACGAAAAACCAAGTTGTCGGCTGATATGGGCAGATCACTATTAGGACATTTAAGAACAATGCCCTGGGAGCGGTGAAAAAAGGTTAATTCATCATAAAGAGTTATTTTTTGCATCAGGGAGACTATCTCGTGATAGCCATCGGCACGTTTCCCCAAAACGCGCAAAAAAAGGTTTATCTTTGCCGGCGCCAGTTTTTGCAGCATTTTAACCATTTTCTTTAACGTAGCGCATTTTTAATTCGTACAAAACTCCCTGAATTAAATTATTCTCCTGCTCGTTAAGATTTCCTTTTGTTTTTTCATTCAGCATATCGAGCAGATCAATGGTCTGCTTGGCGGCCGACAAATTCTTTTGCACTTTTCCGGAAACAGGATCGGGATAATCACCGAAATGGAAAAGAGCAGAGGTAGACAGAGATAAAATAAAATTAGTAAAATTGATTGGCGGATAATCAGGACTATCATCGGGACTCTGGTCAGAGACTTTTCCCTGAAATTCCGGCTTTTCTCCTGCTGGACGGGAGGATGATTCCTTTTCACTTGCATCATTGCCTTCAGCAAAAATACGCTTGTCTTTAATTACAAAACCTGAGTCCTTTTTTTCTTCTGCCATATAAATATCTCCTTGAATCAATTAGCTTCTGAAATATCCGGCGCAATGACGTATTAATATGGTTTCATGCTTCTCAAGCGGGCAATTCTTTCTTCGAGCGGCGGATGCGTGCTGAAGAGATTCATCAGCGCTTTTCCCGAAAGCGGATTAACAATAAAAAGATGAGCAGTTGCCGGTTTGGAGTCCATCGGCATAACTCGTGATGCCTGCGTCAGTTTTTCCAAGGCGCTGGCCAATCCATACGGGTTTTTGGTTATAGAGGCGCCACCGGCATCAGCCAGATATTCCCGCGAACGGGATATGGACATCTGAATAACGGCTGCGGCAAGCGGCGCGATAATGGCCATGACAACAAGTCCGATGATTCCTCCCTTTTCATCATCATCGTCACTGCGACCACCACCGAAAATAGCCGCCCATTGAGCCATAGTAGCAAGCATGCTGATTGCTCCGGCGATTGTTGCCGCAATAGAACTGATCAGCATATCCTTGTTTTTAATGTGCGAGAGTTCGTGAGCGATAACGCCTTCGAGCTCTTCTTTATTCAATATCCGCATTATTCCTTCGGTCACCGCGACAACCGCGTGTTTTTCATTGCGGCCGGTAGCGAAAGCATTAGGCGTTTCTTCGGGAATAATGAAAATCCGTGGCAGAGGCAAATTGGCTTTCAGCGATAGATTGCGCACAATATTATAGAGACCGGGCGCTGATGTTTCCGAAACTTCCTGCGCCCGATACATCTTCAGAACAATCTTATCGGAAAACCAGTAGCTGCCAAAATTCATAATCAGAGCAAAAATAAAGGCAATATAAACACCTCCCTGGCCCCCGATCAGGCCGCCGATTAACATCAGCATCCCTGTTAATGCTCCCAGTAAAAATACTGTTTTTAAAGAATTTCCCATTATTGTACTCCTCGTTTATTAAATGTTATTGCCCCTTCAGGGGATAAATCGATTTCTATATGATCCCCTTCGGTATATTTCCCCGACAAAATCTCCAGCGCCAACTTATCCAGTATCAGTTTTTGCAATGTTCTCTTCAGCGGCCGGGCACCATATACCGGACTGTAACCGACTCCTGCTATATATTTTTTAGCTTTTGCTGTCAATTCAATGGTCAATTGACGATCTTTCAGTCTTCTGTCAATCAAGCTCAGTTGAATATCGACGATTTTATTGATATCTTCCAGCGTTAAAGCCCGGAAGGTGATGATATCGTCAATCCGGTTCAAAAATTCCGGTTTAAACGTGGCGCGGAGCGCTTCCATTGTCCGGTTATGCTTTTCCTCATCATCCAAATCGGCATCTTGTATCCATTGGCCGCCGACATTGGAGGTCATAATCACAATAGTGTTTTTAAAATCAACGGTACGCCCATGACCATCGGTGAGACGGCCATCATCCAGTATCTGCAACAGAATATTAAACACATCGGGATGAGCTTTTTCGATTTCATCGAAAAGCAATACACAATAGGGCTTACGCCGGACAGCCTCGGTTAAGTGTCCGCCTTCATCGTACCCTACATAGCCGGGCGGAGCGCCGATCAGTCTGGCAACGGCATGTTTTTCCATATACTCCGACATGTCAATCCGCACCATGGCCTGCTCATTATCAAACATAAATTCGGCAAGCGCACGGGCCAGTTCGGTTTTGCCAACGCCGGTGGGACCTAAAAAAATAAACGAGCCAATCGGGCGGTTGGGATCCTGCAATCCGGAACGCGCCCGGCGCAGCGCGGCGGAAACCGCCCCGATACCCTCCTCCTGGCCGATGACGCGCATCCTGAGTCGTTCATCCATATTAATCAGCTTTTGCACATCACTTTCCATCATGCGTGCAAGAGGAATACCTGTCCAATTGGCAACGACCTCCGCCACATCTTCGGCATCAACTTCTTCTTTGAGCATCTGGTTGTTCTTCTGGGTCTCCGTAAGATTAATCTGATCGACTTCCAATTCTTTATTCAAAGCTACCAGTTGACCGTAACGGATTTCTGCCGCCCGTGCCAGATTGCCTTCACGCTGGGCATTAACCTCCTCGGTTTTCAGCGCTTCCATCCGGCTCTTGATCTGCTGAATTTTCTTAATAATGTCCTTTTCCGCCGACCAGTGCATTTTCATCTGATCCATGCCGGATTTAAGAGATTCCAGTTCCTTTTCAATCTTTTCCCGCCGCTCCCGGGCAGCATCATCCGTATCGTTTTTCAGCGATTGCAGTTCAATTTCCAATTGAATGACCTTCCGGTCAATCGCGTCGATTTCAGACGGCATACTGTCGAGTTCGATTCTCAGACGCGAGGCCGCCTCATCAACCAAATCAACCGCCTTATCCGGCAAAAAACGGTCGGTAATATAGCGATGCGAAAGTGTCGCTGCGGCAATGATGGCGGAGTCCTTGATCCGCACACCATGATGCACTTCGTAGCGTTCTTTCAGGCCCCGTAGAATAGCGATCGTATCTTCCACTGACGGCTCTTTGACCATAACCGGCTGAAAACGCCTCTCCAATGCGGCATCTTTCTCAATGTACTTGCGGTATTCATTGAGTGTTGTAGCGCCGACACAGCGCAGTTCACCGCGCGCCAGCGCCGGTTTGAGCATATTGGAAGCATCCATCGACCCTTCGGCTGCGCCCGCCCCGACAACGGTATGGATTTCATCAATAAAAAGAATTATCTCGCCGTCCGAACTGATTACTTCCTTTAACACTGCCTTCAAACGTTCCTCGAATTCTCCGCGATACTTAGCTCCCGCGATCAAAGCGCCGACGTCGAGGCCTATCACACGTTTGTTTTTTAAGCTTTCCGGCACGTCGCCATTGACGATCCTTTGTGCCAGCCCTTCTACGATAGCCGTCTTGCCCACTCCCGGCTCGCCGATCAGCACCGGATTGTTTTTCGTACGCCGCGACAATACCTGCATGATCCGCCGGATTTCTTCATCCCGTCCGATAACCGGATCAAATGTGCCTTTGCGGGCCAGCTCGTTGAAATCCTTCGCATAGCGTTCGAGCGCCTGGTATTTGCCTTCGGGATTAGGATCGGTCACCCGTTGATTGCCCCGGATATCCACCAAAACCTTAAAAATACTGTCTCTGGTTACACCGGCCTTCCGCAATATTTTACCGGCCTGACCTTCCTTTTCTTCGGCAATAACAATTAATACATGCTCGGCGCTTACATATTCGTCTTTGAGCTGGGCTGCTTCAGTGAGGGCCTTATCGAATACCTTATTGAGCCGCCCTCCCAGATACACCTGCCCCGCTTCTCCACCCTGAATGATCGGCTGCTTTTTCAGATAATTATCAAGTTCCTGGTCAATCTTCTGGGGTTGAATGTTGAGCTTATTCAGGATAGCACCGACAATGCCGTCTTTTTGACGTACAAGGCAAAGAAGAAGGTGCTCCGGCTCAATGGCCTGATGGCCGGAAGAACCGGTAAGCTCCTGCGCTTCCTGCAGAGCTTCCTGGACTTTTAAAGTAAATTTATCAAAACGCATGATCCTTCCTCGCTATTGGACTCTATTCGATCGGTTTTTCAATAGTAACAAACAATTTGCCATTCTTAAACACACTGACATTGCCGGACGATTCGGAAATTACAATAGCTACCGCCTTGGTTACATTAGTAATGCCGGCAGCGGCGATGTGCCTGCTTCCCAGTCCCGCCGGAAAATCACGGCTGTCCAGAGCGGCATTGAGATGTCTTCCGGCAGTAATAATAGCGCCATTATCTTTAACAATAAAAGCACCGTCAATGGCGGAAAATTCTTTGATCGTTTCACTCAATTCCGGATTTAAGAGATTACGTTGATCCTCGGTATAGCCTAAAAACGGATTAATAATCATTTGCCGCGAAAGCTGTAACACCTTTTCATCGTCTCCCAACACAAACGTCGTACCGATTTTTCTGTTTTCCCGGCCCTGGGCGGCAATTTCGCAGGCAATATTCAGCGCGGCGTTGAAGACTTCGGGCCGAACGGATTCAATGATATCGTTAATATAGTCGGAAGTTAAAATTTCAAATTCCTTTCCGACATCAAGAACGAAAATGCTGTCGGCGTAACCAAATTTGGGCACACCGCTTAAACATACTATTTTATCCCCTTTTTTAAACATGCCTAAAACTATGCCTTTGGCAATGGCAATTTTGATTGTTCCGACGCGGGTCAATTTAACATTAGGAATATCCAGCTTTCGCGCATACGTTTGAACATCAGCCGGCAGTTCATCATTCTCACGGGCAACAATGATGACTCCTATTGTTTTTTTTATTTCTTCCGGCAAAACGGCAATATCATTCATTACATCAATGCATACAAGCAAAGCGTCTGCCTGCACATCTTGTGCAATTTTTATCGAATAATCGATCATTACTTTGTTAATAGATTGCATTGTTGTGCCGCCTTAAGATAATTTGCCAATACTTTAAACATGAATACATTCTGTGTCAAGTGACATCGTTTCATTAGTTCGACTAGCAAATTCCCTCGCGCTGCGATTCTGGAATAATTTAAGGTGTCATTAACCCCGCGTCGCTGCGCTCTGCGGGATAAATGCGACTAACC
>CAYXZW010000022.1:0-44605 GCA_964469905.1 uncultured Smithella sp. | reverse complement strand
AATAAATAAACCGGAAGGATAAAAGGGTAGAAAAATGGGAAAACGCACAGATATTAAAAAGGTATTAATTATTGGTTCCGGACCTATCGTCATTGGACAGGCCTGCGAATTTGATTATTCAGGAACTCAGGCCTGCAAGGCACTGCGCAAGCTAGGGTATCAGATAGTACTGGTGAATTCCAATCCGGCAACCATCATGACTGACCCGGGCATGGCGGATGTAACTTATATTGAACCGCTCAATGCTCAAACGATTACCGAAATCATTGAAAATGAAAAACCGGATGCAATTTTGCCCAACCTGGGCGGGCAGACCGGCCTGAACCTGACGTCCGAACTTCACAAGCTGGGTGTGTTACAGAAGCATAATGTGAAGGTAATAGGTGTGCAGGTCGATGCCATCGAACGCGGTGAAGATCGGATTGCCTTCAAGGAAACCATGAAAAAGCTCGGCATTGAAATGCCACTGAGCGAACCGGCCGTAACCGTGGAGGAAGCGGAAAAGATTGCGGCCAAACTCGGTTATCCGGTGGTTGTCCGTCCGGCCTACACAATGGGTGGCACGGGCGGTGGCATTGTGTATAACCTCGAAGAGCTGCGGCTCATCGCCAGCCGGGGGATCTCCGCCAGTCTGATCGGACAGATTCTGATTGAAGAATCCGTCATCGGCTGGGAAGAGCTGGAACTGGAAGTCGTGCGCGACGCTAAAAATCAGATGATCACAGTCTGCTTTATTGAAAATGTTGATGCCATGGGCGTGCATACCGGAGATTCTTATTGTACGGCGCCGATGTTGACCATTTCCGAAGAACTCCAGAAGCGTCTGCAAAAATATTCTTACGACATTGTCGAAGCGATTCAGGTTATCGGTGGGACAAACGTCCAGTTCGCGCACGATCCCAAAACAGACCGCGTCGTGGTCATTGAGATCAATCCCCGCACTTCGCGCTCCTCGGCACTGGCTTCCAAAGCAACGGGTTTTCCGATTGCCTTGATCTCCGCGATCCTGGCCTCCGGCATCACCATGGATGAAATTCCTTACTGGCGGGATGGATTGCTCAATAAGTACACTCCTTCGGGAGATTATGTGGTTGTCAAATTCGCCCGCTGGGATTTTGAAAAATTCCCCGGCTCAATTGATAAGCTGGGTACGCAGATGCGCGCCGTCGGCGAAGTCATGAGCATCGGCAAGAATTATAAGGAAGCTCTGCAAAAAGCGATCCGTTCCCTGGAGAAAAAACGTTACGGCCTGGGCTTTGTTAAGGACTTTAATACAAAATCGCTCGACGAACTGATGGAAATGCTTTCGGAACCGTCCTCGGAGCGGCAATTTATTATGTATGAGGCCCTGCGCAAGGGCGCCACGGTAGAAGCACTTGGGGCAAGAACCTACATCAAAAAGTGGTTCATTGAACAAATGAAGGAACTGGTGGACCTGGAAGAAAAGATTCTCGACTGCAAGGGCAAAGCGCTGCCGGATGATCTGCTGATTGCCGCCAAAAAGGACGGGTTTGCCGACCGCTATCTGGCAAAGATTCTGGGTAAAAAAGAAGAAGACATCCGCAAGCAGCGGCTGGCCGCCGGCCTTGCCGAAGCTTGGGACGCGGTGCCGGTCAGTGGTGTGGAAAACGCGGCTTATTATTACTCCACTTACAATGCCGCCGATAAGGTCGGTGTCAGCGCCAACCGCAAAATCATGGTTCTGGGCGGCGGCCCCAACCGCATCGGCCAGGGCATTGAATTTGACTACTGCTGCGTGCACGCGGCTTTTGCCCTGCGTGATGAAGGCATTGAATCCATTATGGTCAACTGTAACCCGGAAACCGTTTCCACCGACTATGATACATCCAATAAATTGTACTTCGAGCCACTGACGGTGGAAGATGTCTTAAGCATTTATGAAAAGGAAAAGCCGGAAGGTGTAATCGTGCAATTCGGCGGTCAGACGCCTCTCAACATCGCCGCGGATCTGGCCCGCGCGGGCGTAAAAATTATCGGCACCTCGACGGAAACCATCGATCTGGCCGAAGACCGTGACCGCTTCCGCATGATGATGGACAAGCTCGGTATTCCCATGCCCCAATCCGGCATGGCCAGCAACCTGGATCAAGCGCTTAAGGTCGCGGGCAGCATCGGCTACCCGCTGATGGTGCGCCCATCTTATGTGTTGGGAGGGCGTGGCATGGAAGTGGTGCATGATGAAGAAATGCTCAAACGTTATGTCCATGCGGCCGTCGACGTTACGCCGGAGCGGCCGATTCTGATCGATAAGTTTCTGGAAAACGCCATCGAAGCGGAAGCAGATGCCATTTCCGACGGCACCGACGCCTTTGTCCCGGCTGTGATGGAACACATTGAACTGGCCGGAGTGCATTCCGGCGACTCCGCCTGCGTTATTCCGCCGATCAGTATTTCCACAAGGCACATAGAGACAATTGAAGAATATACTCGAAAAATTGCTGTGGAATTCGGCGTTGTCGGCTTAATGAACATTCAGTATGCCATTGCCAACGATGTAGTTTATATTCTGGAGGCCAATCCCCGCGCCTCACGCACCGTGCCGCTGGTTTCCAAGGTCTGCAATATTTCCATGGCCCGTCTGGCCACACAGGTGATGCTGGGGAAAAAGCTAAAGGATTTGAATTTACAGAGAAAGTCATTTCATCATTTCGGCGTTAAGGAATCGGTTTTTCCCTTCAACATGTATCAGGAGGTCGATCCGGTTCTGGGGCCGGAAATGCGCTCTACCGGTGAAGTCCTGGGTCTGGCTGATTCCTTCGGACTGGCCTATTATAAGGCCCAGGAGGCAACTGGGCAGTCTCTTCCCGGAGAGGGTACTGTGCTGATTACGGCGGGGGAAAAGGATAAAGGTGGCTTTCTGGAAGTTGCCCGTGCCTTTCAGAAGATGGGATTTAAAATCAAGGCCTCGGAAGGAACACATAAATACCTGACCGGTCAGGGAATTGCTGCTGAACACATTTTGAAAATGCACGAAGGAAGGCCCAATATAGTCGATGCCATTAAAAACGGCGAGATTCAACTGGTCATCAATACGCCGGTGGGCAGATTGGGCAAATACGATGATTCCTACATTCGCAAGGCCGCCATTAAATTTAAGATTCCTTATATTACAACATTGGCGGCAGCTGTGGCGGCAGTAAAAGGAATAGCCGCCTTCCGCCAGGGACACGGCCGTGCTAAATCTTTGCAGAGCTATCATGCGGAAATAAAATAATAGGATATGAGCTGACCATTAATCAGGGAAAATAAACATTTGCCTGGTTAAGAGTATAGAGGAGGGTAAAAATGGCTATCAAAACTTTCGGTATTATCGGTGCCGGTCAGATGGGCAATGGCATTGCTCAGGTTGCTGCGCAGATTGGCGGCGTGAATGTCATCATGAACGACATCGCCGATCAATTTGTGGAAAAAGGTCTGGATGCTATTTCCAGGAACCTGGATAGATTGGTGGCCAAAGATAAACTGACCGCGCTTCAGAAGGCGGAAATTCTCGGCCGGATTAAGAAGAGCACGAATCTGGAAGACATGAAGGAAGCCGATTTCGTAGTGGAGGCCGCAGTGGAAAGGGAAGACCTGAAGCTGAACATCTTCCGCAAGCTCGATGAAGTCTGTAAGCCCGGGGTGATTCTGGCGACCAATACTTCTTCGATACCGATTACGAAAATCGCCGGTGCCACCAAACGTCCGGAATTGGTTATCGGGATGCATTTCATGAATCCCGTGCCGGTGATGAAACTAGTCGAGATCATCCGGGGACTGGCCACCTCCCAGGAAACATATAATACCACTGAGGGCTTAAGCAAACAGTTCGGCAAGGTTCCTGTAGAATGCAACGATTTTCCGGGTTTCATCGCCAATAGAATTTTAATGCCCATGATCAATGAGGCGGTTTATGCCCTCTTTGAAGGAGTAGGAACTCCCAAGGCCATCGATGATATTATGATGCTCGGCATGAACCATCCCATGGGACCGCTCGCGCTGGCCGACCTGATTGGCCTGGATACCTGCTATGCCATTATGGATGTTCTGCATAAAGGATTCGGTGATTCCAAATACCGGCCTTGTCCGCTTTTGAAAAAATATGTTGACGCCGGATATCTGGGAAGGAAGACAGGCCGGGGATTCTACGAATATAAGTAAATAAAGGTTTGTTGTCGACAGATCCCGGCAGTGCCTCAAAAGCAAACTGCCGGGATTTTTTTGCTGCTGCTGTTTATCTGGCAATCCGGAGATTGGAATCATGTCCGTTTTTCTTAACAAGCCTTGATGCGAAGCGGCATTCTCCTCTGCGAAAAACCTTCCTGCAAAATTGTAAGTCTATTTGTGTTACCCTTAATAATAGTCTCGCCTAGAAGAGAATTTAAGAAAAATCAACGGGAGATAAGGGAATTAAGCTTCATCCGGCTGAACGCATTCTACTTGCACTGCCCAATTGAACCTTCCGCACAGACATGCCCGTTCCACCATCTCGCGCCGCTCAGGTTTGCGCCTGTCACGTCTATTCCGTCATGCCTCACACCGGTCATGTTTACGTTTCTCATGTCCGCGTCGTTCAAGGCTGCCACAGTCATGTCTGCGCCGGTCAGGTTCGACCCGTTGAGTTTTGAGCCGATCAGGAATGTATTCCACATGTAAGCATTGCTAAGATTTGAATTAATCACAGCTGAATAATACATGCTCGTCTGCTTCAAGTTTGCCCCGCTTAGGTTCGCTCCACTCAGGAATACATTCTGCATGTTTGCCCCGGCGAGGTTTGCCCCGGCAAGGTTCGCTGCTCCAAGGTTTACATCCTGGAGGAATGCCCCGCTCAGATCGCAACCGGGACAAGACTTTGTCGTAAGCAGTTTCGTCACATCGCCCTGATTGAATGCCCCCGCCCCGCCGGGGATCAGAAACATTCCCGAAAACATCGTCATACAAACCAAAACCAAAATCATTTTCATGATACTCTTTCTCCCTTTCTTTCTTGTCTTTACTCTCTTCATCAGTACAGCAATCTATATGCCACTTTATAATAAGCAATATTTAATAGCGTTCGCAAAGTTTATCATTCTATGGGGAAATTTACACTTGCCAAATTTGTGGGCAGGGGTGCCAACTTAGTTGGCAGTGGACGGACATTGCTGACTAGCGATTGAAAGAATGCATATTGAAGAATATATCATTTTAATGAATTACAGGAAGTCATTAATATCGGTCACTCGCTCAGCGTCTATCATAGCTTTCACTTCCTTCTATGTCTTGAATTCATCCGATTTATTATCTACTGGCTCTTCTATCTCCTGAATGAAATATTCCATCACTTTTGCCGCAGCGCTGAAAGCGACAGCTGCAGCTGATCCAATAAGCACCTTTTGCCACCACGGCATTTCCTTTATCACTTTTGAAGTAGCCTTAATCATAGCGCGTATCATCACATTGGCCCTCTTTGGGAAGTGTTAAAGTTATTAGATAATCATGCTAATATAATTCTTCTGATGTTAATCAACGATACCCTCTCTTTTCATTATTCTACATATCACAATTATTGATAAAAAGAACGTCATTGATTCCTGTTTGAAATCCTGCATCTTTATCGAGATTGGATGGTTGGGTAGTGCAGGAAAGTTTTTTACACAATAGCCTGTTCCAACGATTCTACCAGTTTCTTTAACTCTCCACGATCCATTTGCAAAGAAACCTTGCCTCCGCCGGGGTGAGCAAATGTGAGGATTGCTCCGGCTTCTGTTTTTGTGACTTGCCATTTCGTTTCCGGGGGGAATTTTACCTTCTCAGAGAGCCAATCTGAGGCCTCAAATTCCGCGATTTGGATCAGCACACCGAAAGCATGACGGGGATGAATGAATATCTCCTTCCATACGCCTCCGGGATATTCGTTGTAGCCAAAGAATGGAATGCCCTGCATCTCCAGATGGGCAATCGCCTTGCGGATATCGGGTGTCTGGAGGGTGATATGATGGACACCTCCGTCCCTGTCCTTCAGAAAACCATCTAAAAAACTTCCATCCCCTGTGGGTGAGATAATCTCTAAACGGGACAGATCGCCCAGAGAAAAGAGCTGCCAGAAAAATTTGGATGAGGGATCACTTGCCCCGGCGCCGGGAATGGCCCCCAGAATGTCACGAAAAAAATGCTCAGCCTTTTCCTGATCTTTCACCGCTATTGATACATGGTCGATACGCGAAATCATATTTTCCTCTCTCTTGCTTTTTTTCTAGATTTCATTTTTCCGGCACCAGACAGTTCATCGTGTATCCCATTATATGATAACCGGCATCAATGTAAAGTATTTCGCCGGTAACGCCGCTCGCTAGATCGCTGAGCAGAAACAAGGCCGCGTTGCCTACTTCTTCCTGGGTTACTCCGCGGTGCATGGGTGAATTTAATTCCGTGAAACGGGCCAGATTTTCGAAATCTCCGATGCCGCTTGCGGCTCTGGTGCGAATTGTGCCGGGAGAAATGGCGTTGACGCGGATGCCCTGAGTGCCGAGGTCGGATGCCAGATAGCGCACGCTCGATTCCAGCGCAGCTTTAGCTACGCCCATTACGTTATAATGCGGAACAACCTTGTCGGAGCCGTAATAAGACATGGTCAACGCCGCGGAGTTGCGTCCTTTCATCATTTTCGCTGCTTCCCTTAGAACCGCCGTGAAAGAATATACGCTGATGAGCATGGAATTGACAAAGCCTTCGCGGGTAGTCTGGATGTAACCTTGATCAAGTTCTCCTTTGCCGGGTCCGCCCGCAATACCGTGAACGATAAAATCAAGCTCGCTTTGCCAATGTTCCCGAAGCTTGTCAAAAACGTACTGGATGTTTCTGTCGTCGGTAATATCCAGAATTTCATAAAATGTGCTGCCGACAGACTGAAACAAGGGAATAACATATTTGCCGGTTTTTTCGTTTTGATAGGTGAAGGCCAGTTGGGCGCCGTGTTCGGCCAGGACTTTCGCAACACCCCAGGAAATGCTGCTTTCATTGGCAACGCCCAGAATAAGGCCTTTTTTGTTTTTCATCAGCGGCTGGTTCATTTTTCCCTCCGTTCATTTATATTATCGGTTATAAATTTTTGAAATTCCGTGTGCTCGGCAAGCAGTTTTCCGCCCACAGAAATCAGCTTGTCCACCTGTTCTTTGGATAATTTAAAGGATGTTGGCAGGTCATTAAAATAATTCCGCAGTTGAGGATCCGCAAGATTGTCGAAAGCCAGATCAACAACATAAAGCTTTAAATTTCCCCCGGCCAGAGGTGGAATTTTGTAGCCGTCTTGCGCATGCCGGTTGAGCAACTGCTGGCAACCCGCTATGCTTTGCTGGGCATTGATCCGTTCATTTAACAAATCGGCAAATACTTCCACCGATTCAAAAGTATAATTGTCCATCGAAACTGTAGCCGTTTTGTAGGCTGTGGTTTTCAGGCCGGGAGGCGCTTCGTTTTTATCGAATGATTCCTTTTTCTGAGCTTTGGCATTGACAACAATTACCAGCAGTCGTTGAATTTTTCCATTATTGATTTTAGTACGGATACCTTCCCGGACATAGAGATCATAAATAGCCCGCAGGCCTAAATTGTCCGCAAGTCCTCCGTCCATGAGGTGGACATAAGGATGCTCTTTTTCATCGGCATAGATATCATAATTCCTGGCCGCATAGTAACGGCGTTTATTATTCCAGTAATCCTCGGCTGCGAGTTCATCTTGCGGGGTAATTTTTTTTCCCGCGGGCCAGGGGTAATTAACCAGACTAATCGGCGAGAGTAAAAAGGGAAACGCGGAGGAGGCGGCAACGGCAAGGGCAATTGGATAGGAGCGGATGTCGGAGCCCAGATAGTTAAACTGTCGGCCGGTAAATTCGAAACGGGCGCCCTGGTAAAGATTGGTGGCATTGACAATCAGGAATGGTTTTTGGGCCTTTTGCGCGAGCGTTCCGTAAGTCTGCCTACTGAAAATACTTTCATCGTAAATTTCAGCAGCCAGATCAATGCGGCTGAAGTAGGGAGAAGCCAGGCGCCACCAGTTGACCGGGTTTCCCATTTTCCAGAACAATTCTGCTTCGATGTCGCGATAAAGGAATTTATCTTTGAATTCGGTAAAAATCTTGTTGCCAAAAAGTGTGTAATAAGCTCCGGTAAATGATCCGCCGGAGACAGTGGAAATTACATCAACTTCATCCAGGAGTGTCTTATTGCTTTCATCAATCTTTGTCTCCTGCAACTTGGCCAGCACGCCGTAAGCAAGGGCGGCAGCGCGTGTTCCGCCGCCGGAAAAGGTGAGCACCACAAAAGTTTCATCACTGCTGTCGGGCGAATTAATCCTGTTGAAATCATAAGTGTCATTGCCTTGGGCTGATTTCAGCGGCTGGTTTTGCGGATAATGGGAGCAGCCGTAGAAGGTTGGCGCCGCAATAACTAAGACCAGGAATAGATAAAGTTTAAATTTTGGCAAAGGTCACCTCCTGCGGGGTAAGAGCAGAAGTTCCGGCGAGCGTAATTTTCTTTTGGTTGGGGCGAAAATTCCGGGGTGGAGATTTTAAAGAAATGCTGTGCGTGCCTTTTTCCAATTCGATGGTTTCATTAGTGCGACCCTGTAAAATGGAGTCGATCAATACTTCCCGGTCCTCCGGATAATTTACCAGCAGGTATTCCATCTTTCATGCCTCCCAAATATTCTTTACGACAGCAAAGAGAAAAAAAGCAGCCCTGATTTCATGAAACCGAAGAATGATGATAAAAATATCATTCGGCAAGTTAAATGGCAAGCCGAAAAAGAAGGCAGTCAAACCCCACTTAACGGAGCCGTCCGGAAATATCGCCGAATTAATTATTCCTCTATCCGCTCCATAATATGTCATAAAGCTTCAAATATTAATTTAGTTGTGTTATTCCATAACAGCCTTATTAATGACAATTACAACATATTATTATCTCCGGTAATGGAGGCATTTATATGATTCGAATCATTTTCAATTATTACCTCGGTCAGAAAGCAAAAAGCAATTCCCTGCTTTGCATCATGCTGCTTTTGAGTATATTTTTTGTTGTTCTCGAAGCAGGGGCTGAGCAGTTAACCCCTGTGGGAAGGCCGCGGATCGGGCTTGTGCTCTCGGGAGGCGGAGCGCGCGGCGTTACGCATATCGGCGTTATCAAAGTGCTGGAGGAAATGAAAATACCCATAGATTGCATCGCCGGCACCAGTATGGGTGCTATTGTCGGTGGTCTTTACGCCTCCGGCATATCTCCTGCGGAGATGGAAAATATAGTGACCAGCATTAAATGGAATGATGCCTTTAAGGACAAACCATCACCGCAGGATCTTTCTTTCCGTCGTAAGCAGGATGCCGCTGATTACCTGATCGATTTCGACATGGGCTACAAAGACGGCAAACTTCAGATACCGAAGGGACTCATCCAGGGGCAAAACCTCAACATGGCTTTGAAATCAATCCTTTTGCATGCGGAGGGAATCCGTAACTTTGACGACCTTCCCATTCCTTTCCGTGCCGTGGCGGCGGATATTGAAACCGGTGAAACTGTTGTGCTGCAGAAAGGCGAATTGGTTAAAGCGCTGCGGGCCAGCATGTCCATCCCCGGAGTTTTTGCGCCGGTAGAGATTGACGGCAGGATACTTGTGGACGGGGGAATAGCCGATAATGTGCCGGTTGATGTTGTCCGGCATATGGGCGCAGATCTGGTGATTGTTGTGGACATCGGCACCGGCCTGCGCTCCCGCGAAAAATTGACATCGCCGGTTGCTATCTCGGCACAGGTCATGACCATCATGATTCAGCGTAATTCTAAAGCGCAGATTGCCACTCTGCGTCCGGAAGATCTCCTTATTCAGCCGCAATTAGGTGATGTTGGATCAAGCGATTTTTCCCGGGCGTTGGAAAGCATCCAAATTGGCCAAAAAAAGGCGGAATCATTACGTCACCTGCTCGCCCGTTTCGCCGTGCCGGATAAGGATTATCTTGCCTATCTTTCCCGTCAGAGAAAACAACCAAAGGAGTTGCCGAAAATCGATTTTATTGAAGTTGTGAACAAGTCGGCGCTGTCCACAAAAGTTATCGAGGCGCAAATACAAACAAAACCGGACGATAAATTAGATATTGCCGTGCTGCAAAAGGATATCAATCGAACTTACGGGATCGGTAATTTTGAAACTGTGAATTTCCGACTGGAGAGGAAAGACAAGCAGTCGGGAATTGTTATTGAACCGGTAGAAAAATCATGGGGACCGAATTATCTGCGTTTCGGATTAGGGATTGAGGATAATTTCAAAGGCGCGAGCACTTATTCCGTTTCTACGCGTTTTACGAAAACAGCTATCAATAGGTTAGGCGCTGAATGGCGAACGGAGCTGCAAATCGGCGAGACGCCGCGCTTTTATTCTGAGTTTTATCAGCCTATTGATTATTCCCAGAATTATTTTGTGTCCACAGCAGTTGAGTATAAAGCAAGAAATATAAACTATTTTAACGCAAACGGCGATATCACTGCCCAATACCGCGTTTCCACCGCGCAAGTCGGGGTGGATGTCGGACGGCAGTTGGGCAATTGGGGTGAATTACGTTTGGGAGTCCGCAGGGAACACGGTAATATCGGTATAAGTATCGGTGACCCGACTCTGTGGTCGGGCAGCTATGATCGTGGGAGCCTTTATGCTTCTTTTGCTTACAGCACACTGGACAATTATGCTTTCCCCCTTGCCGGAGCTGATGCGGATGTTATCTGGATGTATAATCTCAAGAAGTTAGGTTCGGATATCGAAGCTCAGGGGTTGAGTGCGCACTGGATGACGGCAAAAACATGGGGGAGAAACACTTTCGTTCCTTCCTTGCGTGTGCAAACAGTTCTGGATAATGACGAAAGTCCTGTTCAGGATTCCTTTTCTCTGGGTGGCTTTATGAATCTTTCCGGTTATTCCATAAATGAAATTTCCGGAAGGCATACGGGAGTGGCGAGTCTGATCGGCTACCGGAAAATAGGCCAGGCAGGTTTGGGATCGTTCAATATGCCGTTGTATCTTGGAGGATCGGTGGAAGCGGGCAATGTCTGGGACAAAAAAAACGACATTACATATGAGTCCCTTATTTACGCGGGAAGTGTTTTTGTCGGAACGAACACATATCTGGGCCCGATCTTCCTGGCTTACGGTCAGGCCGAGGGCGGTCATCGGTCGGTGTATCTGTTCCTGGGGCAGCGGTTTTGATACCACGCCGCATTCAAACGCTAACTTTGTTGGCTGCGTCGTCGGTTTCCTCAACGTATCTATAATACGCCTCGTCGCCTCCTCCTTGCCGCCGCGTTATCATTTAAATGCAGCATGGCATCACACTCCGGTAGTCATTAGAAAAATTTTGCTGCAATATCGGTGGAAGATTTATTGCCAATTTTATCGAAATGATTTTTGAGGAATTCTTCGGCTTTTTCTTTGCCGGTGTCAAATAGGTATTGCAGAAATTCCATGTCCAGATTCATTTTACTGGACGCAGTCAGTTTAGACATTTCTTCCTCGGCATCGATAGTGTGAATGAAGGTATGTTTGTATTTTGTGGAATCGAGCTCGCCCTTCTCGATTAAAGAAGTGACAAAATGAATTGCCCGCATTTCGCGCATCAGGCTGGAATTGAAGCTCAACGTGTTGATCCGGTCGAAAATTGCATTGGCGGTCTGTGGCACCTCGGGGATATTGATCGGGTTTATCTGAACAATTAAAACATCCTGACAATCCGTATTATAAATAACCGGGAAAATTGGCGGATTGCCCATGTAACCGCCGTCCCAATAAAACTCGCCGTTGATTTCCGGAGCCTGATAAAGGTAAGGCAGGCAGGCGGAGGCCAGAATCATTTCCGGCGTTATTTCATGATTTTCGAAAACTTTCAGGCGGCCGGTTAAAACATTCGTGGCGCAAATGAAAAGTCTGGTGTTGCGTGATTTCTGCAGGAGCGAAAAGTCGATCAGCTCTTCGAGAATATCTTTAAATACATTTGTATGATTGGGATTCCACTGATAAGGGGACAACATGCGCGAAAGAACATCAAACATCTGCCATAATGGGGAAAATTCCATGGAACCTTTGCTGCCAAGAATTTTGTCGCAGGCTGTCGGCTGAAAAGGCGAGCAGTGGCTGTTTTGGGAATTGGATTTCCAGAACCTGTTCAGCAGTTCCTGAGCTTTTTTACGTCCACCTGCTTCCAGGCCATAGGCGAGAATGGCTGCGTTGACAGCGCCGGCACTGGTGCCGACAATTCCTTCAATTTCAATGCGCTCATCATCGAGCAGTCTGTCCAGTACTCCCCAGGTAAAAGCACCATGGGCGCCGCCGCCCTGCAATGCTAAATTAATTTTTTTCTTTTTGGAGGAAATGGATGATTTCGCGGGTGATTTTTTCATGGATTTTTGTCCCATTGATGTTTTGCTTTATACAGTAGGAAAAAGGAGAGGATTTGTCAAGGATAAAGGAAAGATAGGTGTAGGCAGATGATCTGTGGGTAATCAACAGCACATGGCACATGGTCCGGAAAAAGAAAAAAGCCACTGTTGCGGCGTTTTGGCGATAGTCAACAGCCGTTAATAAGAAATTTTCCTTCCCGGTAGAAAATATGATATACAAGCAGAAAACGGGAACATCTGTCAGGTGAAAACATTTATGGAGAAACTCAAAGGATCGGTAAAAAAACATCTGCGCTCTCTGGCGCATCATTTAAAACCGGTTGTGATGGTAGGTAGAAACGGCATCAGCGAACAATTGACAGCATCCATTGATGCTGCTTTGAAAGATCATGAACTGATTAAAGTAAAATTCCTGGATTTCAAGGAAGAGAAAAAGGAAATAGCGCAGGAAATTGCTGCAATCACCAAAAGCGAAGTAGTCGGCATCATCGGCAACATAGTCATTTTTTACCGGCAGCATCCGCAAACGGAACTAAGAAAAATAAAGGTCTAGTTCTTGCCGGATAAAGGAGGAAAAATGGAAGGTTGGACTGAAGAGGAAATAAGAAACAAGTCATTGATGGCTCCCTGTGGATTATATTGCGGTTCCTGCGGAGTTTATATAGCCACGAGGGATGCAAACGAGAAATTCAAGACAACCATGGGAAATCTCTATGGGACAACACCGGAACAAACAGAATGTCGGGGTTGTATGCAATCTGATCCGCCGGAAAAACTTTATGTTTATTGCAAGAGCTGTGTTATAAGAGATTGCATCAAGGCCAAAGGATTCTATTCCTGCCATCAATGCAGCCAGTGGCCCTGCAGCCATATCGAAAATTTCGGATTCGCCACAGGCAAAAAAGTGATGAAAGGGACAATTCCTGTCTGGCGGGCTAAAGTTAAAGAACATGGTGATGAAAAAGGGAGCGTTGAGTGGGCTCGTTCGGTATGCGAGCGCTATCATTGCTCTCATTGCGGGAAACCGCTTTTCCGGGGAGCACAGCGCTGCAGATATTGCAAAGCATCTGTGGCTGAAGAATTAGATGGATCGCTGTAAAGAAAAATCGCAATAAGTTGCTACTAACAAAAAACCAAGGAGAGAAATATGTTATCAGGTAAATGGATCAAATACGGGTTGATAATATTCAGCCTGTTCTTTTTTGTAACGTACGTTCTGGAACTCGACGCATACGCCAGAGCGGGCGGTGGCCGGTCTTCCGGCAGCCGTGGTTCACATTCCTATTCGTCACCCAAATCTCCGTCATCTTCACCGTCCAGTCCTTCCCGGCAATCCGCGGCAGCGCCCGCGTCACCGGCGCCGTCCCAAGGCGGCGGCTTCATGAGAGGCATGGCCGGTGGCCTGGTAGGTGGTTTGGTCGGCGGAATGATCGGCGGGATGCTTTTCCGGAGTCTCGGTTTCGGAGGTGGTGATGGAATGGGCGGCAGTGGAATAGGCATTTTCGAAATCGTTTTGATTGGAGCGATTCTTTACGGAATCTGGTGGTATATAAAAAAGAGAAGGCGGGAAGCGGAAGCAACAGCCAATCCAGCCTTCTATCGTACGGCACCTATGCCGGAACCACAGCAGCGTGGTTTTACCCCAACTTACGGACAGCAAGCGGGGGAATCGGAAATTGACGCCGGGGTCGGTTATATCCGGCAGATGGATTCTACATTTGATGAACAGAAATTCAAAGATCAGGCCATGGACTCCTTCTTCAAAGTTCAGGGAGCATGGGCAAACCGCGACATGTCCGCCATTCGGAATATGCTTACCGAGGAGATGTACGGCATTCTCCAGGGCGATGCCGATGATCTGAAAAAGAAAAAGCAGATCAACCGGCTGGAAAACATCGCTGTGCGGAAGGTAGAGATAAGCGAAGTATGGCAGGAAGCGGGCAAGGATTTCATTACCGTTCAAATTACCGCGAACCTGCTGGATTACACCACCGATGAAACGAATGTGACCGTGGTCTCAGGTAGCAAAACAGAGCCAGTCAAATTCGAAGAGTTCTGGACCTATGTTCGCCCGGTGGGCAACAATCCCTGGCAGCTTTCCGCAATTAATCAAATATCATAACAAATACTCTTAGCTTTGCCCTTCCAGCAAGTGAGAAGGGCAAAGCATTTTATGTCCACCGCATAAAAATCATTGAGGCAAGGTATCTTCTCGCAGCGCATTAGATGCGGCATATCATCGACGATCATATGTGAATGATATTTAGGAATCACCGACAGAAATAATTAAGGCAATTGTCAGGGGCGACCATAAGGGCATTATTTCATTGACATACCGGGCTGTTCTTTCTATATTGATCATCATAAAAGTAATTTCTCGTCAATAATGGCAACACCGCCAGCGGCTATCCGGTGGGGGCTTTGCCGAAAGTTGCGGGGTGTAAACGGGGCATTCTTGGCGGATTAGTGATAACTTTATCTAAAAGATATATCACTTGATAAGCAGCAAGCATGCACTTAAAGAATCCTAAAGAGAAACATTATGGATAATGATGCACTTAATTTGATTGAAAATATTGAGCAGACATTGCTCGATAGTTCTCTGCTGGGTTTTAATCCGGCGGTTCTTGCCATTCTGGACGAGGTTGAAATCGGTCAAAGAGAGATTGAAAATTTGAAAGTCGGGCTGGGGCCGGATGTTTTTAATTACCTCTTTGGTATAGCTAACTCCGCTTATCACGGAGGCATTAAATTGGGTCCGGTTAAATATTTCTTTGATGTCGTCAACCGCCTGGGAACTCAATACACAAAAATCCAGATACTGCTTTTTTCCATGAATAGGATCACCCGTGACGATCAGGCAGCAAAATTAATCTTTGCTAAGAGTTTTGCCGCTTCTGTTGTCGGAAGGTTTATGGCTCGCAGTTTCGGTTTTTCGCATGAAGGTGCACGAAAGGTAGAGCTCGCGTGTCTGATATCCGGCATCGGCTCAATGATGATGACTGTATATAGAAATGATTACCAGGAAGAGTCTCAGGCAATGTCCGATGAGTTTATTGAGAATAATCATTTATATCTTACCGGCCGGATCATCAGCAGATATAATCTTCCGGATTATCTACCGGAAATGATAATGCACAATTACTTAACCCTTGATCGGACGACAATTGCTCTGCCGGGTGTTGTAAGAATGGCTATTGCCTTTGTGGATTGGTCCTTCCAGAAGTTAGGAAACAGAATTGTGCTGCGAGCCGGTTATGTATCCTTAGATGACAGATATTCACCATCGCTGGCGGCACTCATCGCCGATAAGTTTACCTCGGCCGGTTTGAGTAATTATCTGGTTGTTCTGCCTGCTAGTGACCCGAACAAAGACAATATTCATATTCACTAAAAATACGATCTTTGTTATTTCAAATGTTACGAATGCGCGACGGCGCATAATGCAAAACATAATATTTCCGATATTTTACGATTATGAAATGCGTATGTCGCGAATTTTTTGCAGCAAAGTTACGAAAAATTTCTACAGAGATCGCTCGTTCATTCTGCCGGTTTATAAAAATAACTACTTAATATTCTATATGAATTATCCTGTATTGTATTTTCCTTGACAAAAAAATAATTTATACTTATTGTTCTCCATCAAATGATTTAACCAAAAGGTGGAATCATGCGATGGTGTTTCGTTGGAAAAATTCTCCAACGTCCCGGAAGTGGTAAAGACTCAATCTGATCGATGGAGAAAAATGTTTCCTGGTCTGCCGGTTGAGTCAGAAGATAAACCCATGTCTATCAAGAAAAAGGATTTAATGCCTGACAATTAAGGAGGAAGAAGCCGATGAACATCATTTCCTACACTGCAGAACATAGTATTTTCCGGGAGAGTCTCCGAAAATTTCTCGAAAAGGAAATCGTTCCTCATGTTGAGGAATGGGAGGAAGCGGGGATCGTTCCCAAAAGCTTTTGGAAGCTGATGGGGGATCAGGGATTTCTCGGAACAGGCGTTCCCGAGGAATACGGCGGATCGGGTGTTGATTTCCTCTATTCCGTAATTATCTGCGAAGAGATGACCAGATGCAACTTTGCGGGGCTGGCAGCGTCGCTCCACAGCGACATAATTGTTCCTTATATTATTGCGTTCGGCTCGGAAGAACACAAAAAAAAGTACCTTCCCGGATGTGTCACCGGCGACATCATTACAGCGGTGGCGATGACGGAGCCCAATACCGGCAGTGATCTGGCGGCGATAAAGACCACGGCTCTCGAAGATGGCGATTCGATAATTCTGAATGGTCAGAAGACCTTTATCAGCAACGGGATCAATTGCGATTTATGTATCGTGGCGGCGAAAGACCCGTCTGAAGAGAATCCTCATAAAGCCGTGGATCTCTATTTGGTTGAGGCCGGAACACCGGGGTTTGAAAAAGGAAAGCAGATCAAGAAAATCGGCTGGCACAGCCAGGATACCGCGGAGTTGTATTTTACGGACTGCCGGATTCCCAAGACTAACCGCCTGGGCGAAAAGGGCACCGGATTTATCAAACTGATGCTGAAGCTGCAGCAGGAACGCCTGGTCTGCGCTATCGGCGCCGTTGCCGCTGCGGAGTACATGCTGGAAGTTACCATCAAATACTGTCAGGAACGCAAGGTATTCGGCAAGCCCATCTCCAAGTTTCAGCATTCGCAGTTCGAAATTGTCGAGATGGCCACCGAAATCAAGCTGGGCCGAACCTTCATCGACAAACTGATTATGGATCACATGGAGGGGCAGCAGGTGGTCATTGAGGTTTCCATGGCCAAGTACTGGACTACAGACATGGCCAACCGGGTTGCTGATCGCTGTTTGCAGCTTCACGGTGGATACGGATATTGCGAGGAGTATCCCATAGCACGCGCCTGGCGGGACATCCGTGTAACGCGGATTTTTGCCGGAACAAATGAAATCATGAAGGGAGTGGCGGCAAAGTTTATGGGATTATAATATAACCATTATCAGCAAAGCAGGCACTGGAAATAATTAGTGCAAGGAGGATTACACCATGATGAATTATCCTTTGTTACTGACCAATTTCATGCAGCATGCGGCCAAATATTATCCGGGAAAGGAAATCGTCTCCGTTTACGGTAACGGCACTTTCCGCTACACTTATGCCGACTGGTACAAACGTACAAGCCAGTTGGCGGGAGCTCTGCGCTCCCTGGGCATTAAGAAAGGTGACCGGGTTGCTTCGTTTTCCCTGAACAATCATCGTCACTTGGAGCTTTATTTTGGAGTGCCCTGTATGGGTGCTGTTTTGCACACACTCAACATCCGTCTTTCCCCAGAGCATCTGGTTTACATCATTAATCACGCCGAAGACCGGATTCTTTTCATTGACGAAGACGTTTACTTCCTCATTGAACCGATTAAAGACCAACTCAAGACAGTTGAGAAATATGTCATCTTGTCTCAATCGGGTGTAATGCCGGCGACCACGCTTTCTCCGGTTTTTCTGTATGACGATCTGGTTAAAGAATTTCCGGAGACATATGATTTTCCGCTGGACCGCGATGAAAATGAACCCTGCCTGATCTGCTATACCTCGGCAACAACCGGTGATCCCAAAGGAGTTGTTTACAGCCATCGCGGTCTCGTACTCCACTCTTTTGCCTCCAGCGTTGCTCTTGGTGTTCAGGAAAAAGATTGTGCTCTGCATATAGTGCCGATGTTTCATGCCAATGCCTGGGGAGTCCCCTTTGCCAGTACCATGCGCGGAATGAAACAGGTGCTGCCGGGGCGGCAGATTCTGGACATGGGGTCGCTGTGCCGGATTATGGCCGAAGAGAAGATTACTCTCTCCTGCGGTGTGCCGACTATCTGGATAATGCTCCATAACTATCTGGAAAATGGCGGGGAGCACGATTTTTCTTCCATCCGGCAGTTATTCTCCGGCGGTTCGGCCATGCCCCGGCATCTCATTGAATCATTCGAAAAAAAATACGGTGTAATTATAGCACAAGGTTATGGCGCCACAGAAACATCTCCCCTCGTCACCGTGTCCGTTCCTAAAAGCTATATGGAATCTATGAGTGTTGATGAAAAAATTGATATCCGAACAACAGCGGGAATGCCTGTAGCGGGACTCGATGTTAAGCTGATGAACATGGAAACGGGCAAAGAGGCGCGGATGGATGGCAAGGAAATGGGAGAGGTTTTGGTGCGCGGGCCGTGGATTGCCTCAGAATACTACAAAGATCCCAGGCAAAGCGCCATTTCGTTCAGGGACGGCTGGTTTCATACTGGGGATATCGGAATTATGAACAAGGAAGGTTATATTTCCCTTGTTGACCGGACAAAGGACCTTATCAAAAGTGCCGGGGAGTGGATTTCTTCCATCGATCTGGAAAACGCCATTATGGGATTTTCCAAGGTGATGGAGGCGGCGGTAATTGCCCTGCCGGATGATAAATGGCTGGAGCGGCCTCTGGCCTGCATTGTACCGAAGCCGGATGCAGCTCAGACGATTACCAAAGAGGAGATACAGGATTATCTGAAAGATAAAGTTGCCAAATGGTGGATTCCTGACGAAATCGTTTTTCTGGCGGAAATTCCTAAAACCAGCGTGGGCAAATTCAACAAGAAAAAACTGCGGGAAACGGTTATCGCAGATATTCTGCAGAGAAGGGAAAAGTAGTAAGGAATAATTGGGGGACATAACACATATTTGTTTACGAATTGGCTGAATTAAGTGTTATGTTCCCCCGAATACCCACGTCACTGTTTTTGATAATACAGGCAAAATTGTTCTGGATAAAGACTAAACTGCCAGCGGCGTTCAAATGGGCACTATCAATGTACCCCGGAACTATGCAATTCCTGCAGAAAAAGCGATGGCTCGAGCCATCATAATAATAATTGATGATATAAGTAAACTAAGGATGCCACTAAGGTGACGCTTTGTATCCTATCAGTTGAGGTGTTTGAGCATTATTATAATGCTTCCTTGCTATGCGCTCAACCTGAGGTTTCAGGTAAGTGAACAATTCGCTTACTGCAAACGCACCATTGGGCTTAACAACATTCTCTTCCTTGATCCCTTTAAGCATAAAGTAGGTAAAAAGTCCGTGACTTTTTTCTTCATATGTCGAACTGATCTGGTTGCTCCCTGCTGCAGCTATAACTGTAACGTTACCAGGTATGGCAAGTGCACTTTGCGAAGTCATAACCAGAGGACGCGCGCCTTTGGCCAGGACTGACCTTCCACCTGCACCGGAAAAGCAGGAATCAAGTGCAACGATAATTTCTTTTGCGGGGAGTTTGCCCAGCTGGGCATATAATTTCTGCAATGAATATCCTGTATCATCTATGAAGGAAGGGTCGCCGTCATAAGGGACAAGGTATGAATCTCCCGTGTTCGGATTTGGTGCACCATGTCCCGAATAGTAGATAAACACAGTACTGTCCTTTTCGACATTATTGGACAACCATCTCCCAATGTATTTATCAAAATCGCTTTTGGAAGCCTTTTCATTCAATAAGATGATAACATTTTCCGATGGATATCCCATTACTTTGAAGAGATACTCCGCCACAGTTTGCGCATCATGCGTCGCAAAATCGGCCGGCGGAAGCTTTTGCCGGTAACGTTCTATGCCGATGACAACGGCATAAGAGTTTTTGTTTGACGCTGGTTTTGCAGCGGGAAGCTCATCGACATCGGAGACGGACTGCTTTACGGCCAATGTTTGGGCATAAGGCGTTCCGGCGGTGCTCTCCGGCAGTTTGCCGCCGGAAGCTAGAAATATCTGCCTCAACACCAGGACGCTTTCGTCCTGATCGACCAAATTAGCAAGATCCTGAAAAGCATGCGCTAGCGTCTGTTTCGGATTAACGCCGCTGGCTGCTCCCAGGTATGATTTCTTCCATAGATAGGCGCCGGTATTGGAATTTACCATGGCCAGTTCCAGAAATACTTCCGCTTTGATGATTTGTGAGTCGGGCGATGCCCCGACATTTGCCTTCTTAATGAATCCCTTCAGGATGAAGGGAGAGGGTCCTTGATGGACTCCCTTGCGCTGGAGGGACCTTTTTACCAGGTCTTCGAATACTTCCGTGATATCACGGTCGACAGTCACCGTTACCGTCCCCGCAAAGCCCCCTTTCCCAAGATTATCATACTGCCCGAGAATGCTGCGGTTGGAACGCTCGTCACGAAACCGGTCGACAACTACCGTATAGGCCGGTTCCCGCGCCATGACCCCGCCGGATGCCGAAGGTACAAGATCGGAAACAGGTATAACTGTAGGAGCCTGAACCGTCGGAAAGCATCCGCATAATAGAAAAAACAAAATGGCTGATAGTCCCCAGTGCCACTTCATAATTTATCTCCCGGCTTTGACCGGTATTTCCAGTTTATAAAGGGTCTTTCCCCAGTCATTGGCCAATTCACTGAGAATTAACGACATCGTTTTATTGATCCCGCTGATCCAGCCCGGACCGGGATTGAAGGCACTCCACTCGAAGTTATGAGAAGAGGATATTCCCTTCGTGGCAAAAATCTCCCTATTGCCGCTATCGAGCACTGACATATTCCAGGCCGCGGTTATATCGCATGACTCTCCCGTAATTTTCACGCGTTCTTTCGTTAATATCTGCCCGATGCTCAGATTGACAACGGCATCATACTGGCCAGGTTGAGGTAGATCACGGAGAACTACTACATGTCTGAATGCCTGGGAAAGCGTATCCTGAACTATTTTTGATAAATCGCGTTCCAGTAGCAGTCCCTCGGTGCGCATATCTGCCGTCATGTCCCGAGAGTAACTGCCCTGCCCTTTGTAGAATAGTGAATAGGACATTGGATCGGGAATGACAACGGCAACTGTCAATTGCTTTGCATTGGACGGAGTAATGTTCAGGTTAGGCGTAACAGGTTTGATTTCGACCGGCGGCGTTGTCGCGCAACCGGTCATAAGAAAAATCACAGAGAGAAGCAGAGCAAATATGAATCTTTTCATAACATACCTCCTCTTATCCTTAATCAATTGCAGTGAATGTCGCTTTTAAATAGGTTCGGCAATAAACTTCTGCATTATTATTTGACAATAATGCCTTGCTTATTGCTGAAGTATAGAAAGGAAGAGCTTGTTTGTCAATCCAATAATAGTGGCTAATAATAGCTTGAAATTTTTGACATACATCTGAAGCAGAGAACAAACAGAAAAATCTCGGGTATCTATTCCCAGATTATGACCTGTTTGGTAAAATCAATTTTATAACTCAATCGGCCCAGCACATCCATACCAAGCAATCCGTCAAATTTAGCAGAAGAGCCTGTATAAGGCACAATAAAAATATCCATATTGCGAATAATGTGAGGTCCAATTTTAAGAATATCCATCCTGATAATGCTAGCCTCGATGACAGCTCCCCCGACAACTTCTCCCTTTGCTTTTTTTGCTTTGTATTGATTGATGTATAATCGGCCTGCTGTTTCGTCATGGATAGCTGTTGCTGTCGCACCTGTGTCGAGCAATAAATTAACACTGACTTCCTTGCTGCCATACGTAAGTAATGCAGGAACTAAAATCAGGTTTCCTCGTACTATTATTTTCGTAACTTTATAATCCGAGGAGACAACAGTCTGATTTTCACTTTGCCTTTCTGACATTTCTTCAGGTGTCCGGATTTGTTTACATGCCTGTCCTTCTAATGGGAAATCCAATAGAGTTTCATTACCGCCCTTATCAATACAACGATAAAAAGTTCCTGCGTAGGTGATTATCGGTATAAATAATACATACAAGACAGCTGATGATAGTATTAGAGATTGAAAGTAAGTTAGAAGTGATGATTTTTTCATTATCGACATGATTATCCATATCATATATTAAATTGTAGTTCAGCAGCTTTCTAATTATTGCCGATGGAAATAAAACATGTTTGCCAGAATTGTCGGACACTCTCTTTCCTGAAGAGCATAGCTAAAAAAACCGGTACGGATGTTTTAACTTTAAGCAAAGGGCAAATCTTGCGGTATGCACATACCTGGCTGTACCTTTGAGTTCAGAAATGTAATCAAGGTTGCCAAATTGTAAGCGGTATTTTAGAGACGGTAAGGCCTTCGTTAGCATCGGCATTATTCTATATTTATATATTTTTCTAACCGCATTTTTGTGATATTATGCTAAAAAGTTCAAGATGGCGATGCATCCTACTACCTAACTGTTTCGCAAATTTCTGATCCCGCTCCTCTGACAGGATAGTTTCTGAAAACACCTTAACCAGTCAACAAGATTGAAAGGAGATCTCTTATGCCAGCAAGAAAATTGAAAGAGTTTCTGGAGAGCCAGGCGGTTAAATACTTGAAGATTGCTCATTCGCCGGCTTATACAGCTCGTGAAGTTGCTCAGTCTTTGCACATCAAGGGGCATAAGGTGGCAAAGACCGTCATCGTATTCATTGAGGGAAAGATGGCTATGGCGGTCATGCCAGCCAATCGCTCCATCGATTTCGATTGTTTTCGGAAGGAAACAGGTGCCAAAGAGATCAAACTTGCCTCCGAAGGACAATTCAAGGATGTGTTTCCTGATTGCGAGGTAGGTGCCATGCCCCCTTTCGGCAACTTATACGGAATGGAGGTTTATGTGGATCAGCACCTGAGGGAGGATGAAAATATCTTTTTCAATGCCTGTACCCACACGGAATTGATCCGGCTATCTTACCAGGACTTTGAGAGACTGGTGAAGCCCAGGGTGCTGAAGCTTGCCTGAGGGCGGTTTTCCCCTTTCAAAGAGATGGGCGGTGGGGAAATGGGTTTAGGTGACAAATCTGTATCCTGTCATAATACCCATAATCTACAGTCTTCACTGTTGGGTTGGTGCCCTCGATGGAAAACATCCGTCGGGGACATCTCTCCAAATTATTTCTACAGGCTCTCCGGGCATATGATCAGACTCTGTTCTGGGGATGATCTTTCGGGGAGCTGTCTTTTAGGGATGTAACAAAAGCTGCTGCGGCCCGGAGAAATGATTTTTTTCCTGTTTTTCTCAGCGGAATTAAGCGTCCGGTAAAATGAGCAATCCGCCGGTATAAAGGAAGAGCTTCATAAATCTTTCCCAGGGCATCGCGAGTCGCCTCTTCCCCTTTTTTGATTAGATCTCCTGCCCGGGTAAAGTCCGTCCAGTGGAGATCTCCAACCTGCGGGCGAATGATCACATCCGCATCCTTCAGTTCAGAGGCTTCCAGAGTGTTTGTCGTAATTTCTCCTGCCCGATAAAAAACATCCATACCCGTTTTTATGCTGACGGATGCGGGTAACTCGCAATCCACCATTACGGCGATGACGACGTCAGCGCCTGCCGCCCGCGTTGCATGAACCGGAACGATACTCGTGATGCCTCCGTCAGCCAGAATCCATTCTCCCTGATGGACCGGTTCCACTGCTCCGGGAACGGAGCAACTAGCCAGCACAGCCTGACGGAGTGAACCCTCGGAAAAAACGATCTGTTTGCCGGTAATCAAATCCGTGGATACGGCGTGGAAAGGGATTTTTGTTTCACGAATATCTATTTCAGGTAGAAAATAATTAATAAGAGATTGAAAGTCACCAGATGTGATTATAGACGGTGTAAAAAATGCACGGACAAACAAGAAGCGATTCATGACGAAGTTTTGTGCCTTCTTGAAAAGACTTTTGTTTTCCGGGGAAAATGTCAGGCCGATTGACTTGATCTTGGAAGCATCAAATTCAGGGCTCTTCAGATAAGCGTCAATTTTAGCTTGAATTTCCTGAGGCGACTGTCCGCTGGCATAGGCGCCGCCGATCAGCGCGCCAGCGCTTGTCCCGACAATCAAATCAATATCAATGCCTTCTTTTTCCAGAATTTTAAGGACGCCGATATGGGAAAATCCGCGGACACCACCGCCACCCAGCGCCAGCCCAACTTTTTTCCCTGTCCATTTCATAATATGCCTTTTGCCTCGATAAACATCAGCAGTATGCTTTCCTGTTGGAGGATGCTGATGATCTTAGTATTATATTTCTAGCATATATCAAGGTAGAGTTCAGCCATTTTAATTATAAAGTTCAGCCTTTTCAAAAAACATGACGGTTTGTTTGTTACAGAACGAAAGGATGTGTCTTAATAATTAAGCCAGTAAATTTATCCTTTTTTTCCAGAAAACTCTCGTTGGCTATAATAATTATGCAGGAAATTATTTAAGGAGGTTGGATAGACCGAGCAGAGGTTGTCAGTAGCAGGTGATTTTTGGCGGGGCAGGATATGTTTAATCCTTGAAGATACCATGCCCTGCCCCTGCCACTAATTTGTTGTCATATTTTTACCGGAAAGCTCAAACCGCTGTTAATTGAACTTAGCTATTTTTATCAAGTCCCACCCATTTTGTGGCGGGGCCAATGACCAGAAAGGGGGCCGGATTTATCTTCCCTCCGCCGAGGGCCATATACCCTAGTCCGATAAACAGGTTGTCGTTGATCTTACGGAGCTCGTCCCGCATGGAATTAACCGTGCCGGAATTGTAGGCGCTGTAATTGAGCTTGAAGGCGGGCTTCCCGTCATGATCCGACGGCCCGATTTCCGTATCCATCTTGCGGGTCCGGTATGTCTTGCCGGTGGCGTCCTTGAAGATGTTATATCCAGAGCCCTTGTCCTTTTCGAAGGGATAAAAGGCCTTGCCCTCCCAGCGTGCCGGGCCGAAGAAGTGATGGGTATAATACCCTGCGCTCGTGGCCATGATCCCTACATCCACCGTCGCTGCGTTGTATTCACCGTTAAAATCCTGAAAAGAAGGCGCGGAAGCGGCATAATAGAGCTGGAAAACTTCGGCCTTGCTGAGCTTCTTGATGTCATTGATGGTTGCTTTTTCCGGGGCGACACCCAGAATCTTTTCCATGCTCCTTCCGTCGTACTTTCCACCCTTCTGTAAAATGTTGATTCCGGTCAGGGCAAGCTGCGCAACAACCAGAACAGCGACAACAGCAAGAATTATTTTCAGTGCTTTCATGAAATATCCTCCAATAGGTTATTTACAATTTCTTCCTTTCCAGGAGTCGTTGCATGTGGCCATGCCCATGGTCTTATTTAACCAGTCCATTGCATTAATTGAAAAGAGAACCTTCGTGAGCGGCGTCAGAATTTTAACGGGGAAGCTCGGCACTGCAACCATGGCTGTATTATTTTTTATCGCCTTGATTACTTTTCTGGTCACATCAGAGGCGGCAAGCATCTTTGTGCCAGCGACCATTTTTGATCCGTCGAACATGCCGGTATTCACCGTGTTCGGACAGACGTAGGTGACGCCGACATTCGTTTTGTGTTTTTTCATTTCCTGCCGGAGGGCATCCGAGAAACCAATAACGCCGAACTTGCTGGCGCAATAGGCAGTAAGATTAGGTATTGCCAGTATGCCGCCCGCTGATGCGAAATTGACGATATGGCCCGATTTGCGCGCCACCATGCCCGGCAGAAAAGCCTTGCATGTCCAGAACTGAGCGGTCAGATTGATGTTGATCGTTTTTTCAATGGCGTCATCGGTCAGATCAAGAAGCTCCTGCGCCCTGACGATGCCGGCGTTGTTGACCAGGATATCAACCGCGCCGAATTCCTTTTCCACTTTTTTTGCCAGCTCGTAGACCGCCTTCCTATCGGATATATCGCAGATGTAATGTGTGCATTTACCGATTTTTACCAGTTCATTCTTTGTTTTGGAAAGTTCGCCTTCGTTTACGTCTACGAGAATCACACTGCATCCTTCGCGAAGTAAATCTTCCGATAGGCTCCTGCCCATGCCCATCGCTGCCCCGGTTACCAGGGCAACCCTGCCTCTTAAATCCTTCATTCTTTCCCTCCTGAATTATTTACTTGAATTTGCTTCACTTACCTTTAGGCCGCGTGCCGAGAATTCTGTCGAGGCAGCGCGCAGTCGTAATAAACGCATCAAGCTCATCTTCGGAAAAGTCACTGAGGTTTGCGGAAAGGACGCCAAACGAGTGATCTTCTACCGCCCGGACGGTTTTCTCGCCGTTGTCGGTCAGGGAAACGAGGATGGCCCGGCGGTCTTTCTCGTCGGTTACCCTTTCCAGCAGTTGCATTCTTTCCATTTTGGCCACGATGCGGGTCATTGTGCTGATCGGCATCCCCATCCGGTAGGCAATGTCGCTCATTCTAGCTGGCGACTGCCTCCTCAATAGTTGCAGGAGATAAATTTGCCCGTAAGAAAGCTCGAAACGCTTAACCTTGTCTCGTTCGAAGGCGTAAATGGCTGTAAGTGCATTGAAAAGCAGCCCATCGAGCTCCGGGCGGGTCATTTTGATATCCGTCACAGACAATCCCCCATTCATCGAATTTATACATCTTTGAACATAATTACTTCCATGTTGCAACTATTATTTGTGTGCTTTTGTTTTTTCCTCGGTCGCTCATATAAAAAATTTCAACAATAGCGGAAAACACCGCTACATTTGCGGCAAGTTTATGATTGACATACGAAGATGTCTTTCCTATAGTCACTTCCGTGAAAAAGCTGGTTCTTATCGGGTCAGGTTTCAGGGGAATGCCCTCTAATTGAAGCCATGCCGGAGTTTCTGCAGGCTATTCTGAAGATTTTTCCGACCTTATATTCTGTCGATTTTTCAGCCGCCGTATTTTATAGAGATGCCGGAATAAATGCCGTATAGGTTAACTGATACGGACAGCAATGTGTTAGGGCCTTCCCGGCAAGAAGAAAGGAGTTCAATTTAGAGAATGAACAGTATGGAAAAGTTTTTTTATCCGCGCAGCTTGGTGGTCATAGGCGCTTCAGTGACGAAGATGAATCTGGGGCAGATCATTTTATTGAATAACAAAAATCATGGATTCGCGGGAAACCTTTACGGAGTTGGGCGTGAAGAAGGAGATATCGCCGGTGTTCCTGTTTTCAACAGTGTTGATAAGATCCCGGAAGTACCCGACGTGGCCATTATCATTTCTCCGGCGGTAACGGTGCCCGACTTTATGGAAGCCTGCGGGGAAAAAGGCATTACCCATGTCGTCATCGAAGCGGGCGGTTTCAGCGAGTATTCCGAAGGGCAGCAGAATCTCGAGGAGAAGGTTTTGAAAATTGCCGATCGTTACGGAATCAGATTCATCGGTCCGAACTGCGTCGGGACGATTAATTTTGATATCAAGATGATGATGCCCTTTGGGTTTATCCCGGAAACGCCGCAAGGAGGCCGAACAGCCATGATCGCCCAGAGCGGCGGGGTCGGAGGGTCATATCTGCAGGAATTCATCGACAATGCCATTGTCCCGGGCAAATTCGCCTCCATCGGCAACAAGCTCCAGACGGACGAAGTTGATTTTCTGGAATACCTTGTCAATGATGAAAATACGGATGTTATTGCTATGTATCTTGAAGGATTCAAACGGGGCAGGGAGTTCTTCAATGCGGCTTCCCGCTGTGGCAAGCCGTTGATCGTCCAAAAATCCAACCGCTGCGATTTGAGCTCCAAAATCGCCCAGTCACACACGACAGCCCTTTCCGCCGGTGACGATGTGGTGGACGGCTGTTTCCGCCAGGCAGCGGTCATCCGGGCCGATGACGACATAGATTTTATCAACGCCGTCAAGATAATTCGTCTTCCCCTGATGAAAAGCAGGCGTGTTGCAGTCCTCTCCCGGTCCGGCGGTCATGCCGTTCTGACGGCTGATGCCTGCGCCAGGTTCGGCTTCACTCTGGTCGATTTTCCGGCGGAATTCATTGAGACTTTGAAGACCATTTACCATACCCGGGTTATTGCCCACCAGAATCCTCTCGATCTTGGTGAGATCTTCGATTACACCATCTTTACGGCGATTCTGGAGGAGGCCATGAAGCTCCCCGATGTGGACGGAATCCTCTTCAATCACGTCTATACATCCACTTACGAGGCAGAGATGTCTCGCACATTTCTGGGGAATGTCGGCCGGCTGGTGACGCAGTATAAAAAACCGGTCGCCATTGCCATGATCACCGACGCCCTGGAGCTTCTGGATATTTCGAAGAACCAGGAGTATCCCGTTTTTACGACACCCCTGATGGCGGCCAAAGCTCTTGCTGTGTCGGCCACCTATTACGAGGAGAAAACGCTACGGGACAAGAGAGTCAACGATGGACAATATCCGGTGGAAGCAGAAGTTGTTGCCGCGATCAGGGAACGCTGCCGGGAGGAGGGGCGAATTCCCTTAACGGATGAAGCGCTGAATATTGCCGCAGCTGCCGGAATCAAAAGTGTTGCCGGTGCCACCGTGAAATCGGCTGAGGAAGTAAAAGACATTTCTCTTAAGTTGCCCGTTGCCGTAAAGCTGCTCTCCCGTGATGCATCTCACAAATCAGATATCGGCGGCGTCCGGTTAGAGATAGGAAGTCATGAGGCCCTTGTCGAAACGATTGCCGACATGACCCGACATTTTGAAAATTTCTCCCCCAGGCCTACTATCGACGGTTTTCTCGTGCAGGAGATGGCTGCGGAAGGCGTCGAGTGTTTTGTCGGCGGTCGTCAGGACCCGGTTTTCGGTCCGATAGTTATTGCCGGTTTGGGCGGTGTCTTCCTGGAAATATTCAAGGACACTGCCATTCGCCTGGCTCCGGTAACAAAGGATGTGGCCATAGATATGCTCAGACAACTGAAGGCCTACCCCGTGCTGCAGGGGGCCAGAGGAAAAATGCCGTCAGATATAGATGCTCTGGCAGATATTATCTGTCGTGTGTCTCATCTCCTGGTCCAAGTTCCTTATATTGGTGAGATCGATCTTAATCCCCTGATTGTCCATGAGGCCGGAAAGGGCCTTTCCGCAGTGGATTGCCGGGTTTTCTTCAAGTAGTATTCAGGAATTGTCTTGACAAAAAAAGCTGCGGTGCGCTTCCTGTTGCTCAGGGATGAAGCGCGCCGCAGCCGAGTGATGCTTTAATAATCCGTGGTTATATCTTGCCGCTCATCTTTTTCTTGATTTCGCGCTTCAGAATTTTACCGACACCGCTCGTGGGCAGTTCGTCCATGAACTCGATAACCTTCGGAATTTTATAAGGTGCGATATTTTCCTTGAGAAATGCCAGAATTTTACCCTTTTCCGCTTCGTTTTTCTCTATGCCTGGTTTGAGGACAATGGCGCAGGCAACACGTTCCGAACCGGGACGTTCCGGATCGGATACGCCCACTGATGCTGCCAGTTGAATATCCGGGTGCTTGGACAGGACGTCATCGAGCTCTCGAGTGAAGACCTTAAATCCAGAGACGATGACCATGTCTTTTAGCCGGTCAACGATGAAGAAATAGCCGTCCTCGTCCATGCGGGCGACGTCGCCGGTGTGCATCCAGCCGTCCCTGATGGAGTTCGCCGTTTCTTCCGGTTTATTGTAGTAGCCATTCATGACTTGTGGCCCGCGTATTAAGATTTCTCCCGGTTGACCCGGTTCTGCCAGTTGGCCGGTTTCCGGGTCAACGAGCTTGAAATCAGTGTCGGATACAGGCATGCCGATGGAGCTGGCCTTTTTCTTGCCATACCGGGGATTACAGCAGGTAACCGGAGAGGTTTCGGTCATGCCGTATAATTCGATGAAGTTGCCTTCGCCGATTACAGATTCGAGCTCCTTGATGTTTTCCGAGGGGAAGGGGGCAGCGGCGCTAAGGCACCACTTCAGTGAGCTCAGGTCCAGTTGCTTGAACTCCGGTTTCTTCAGGAGTTCAAAATAAACAGTCGGCACGTTGACCATGAAGGATGGTCGATATTTTTTCAGCACACTGATGAGAAAATTGGAGTCCCGGGGATTGGGTACACAGATTTGAGTGGTTCCTTTGGTCATAGTAAATCCGCCCAGGGCGAGTCCCGCGATATGAAACAGCGGGAAGGCTGAAAGCGCCACATGTTCGGCCCGTATATCAAGCCAGGTGAGTACCTGGATCCGGTTATGCATATAATTCTTTTGGGTGAGTAACGCACCTTTAGAAGGACCGGTTGTTCCGCCCGTATACATCATGAATATCGGGTCATGCATCTTACGAGCTACCGCGACCGGAGTGGCAGGCGTGTCTTTCATCACCTGGCCAAACCGGGTCACAGTCTTGCCTTTGAGTGGAACGACATTTCCGGTGGGTATTTTTTTCAGGAGTTTTCCCAGTACCTTTTTGATGCCGGGCAGAAAATCGGCTATTTCCGATACAATTACCGTACTGAAGGATGCCTTGTCCGCAACTTCAGCGATTTTATCAAAGAGAACGTCAACCGTAATTATCAGTTTCGTTCCGGAATCGGTCAACTGGTGCGCCATTTCAGCCGGTGTGAGCAGAGGGCTCAGGCCAGTCGATATGCAGCCGGCTTTCTGTACAGCGATCACGCTTATATAATGGGCGGGTATGTTCGGCATATGCAGGCCGACGACATCGTTTGGCTTTAGACCGCACTGGAGAAAATACTGCGCGAGTTTGTTGGAAAAAGCGTCAATTTCCTTAAAAGTAATTTGCGTGTCCAGGTAAATCAATGCGGTTTTATCAGGATACTGTTTCACCGTTTCCGCGAACATCTCCGCGAATGTCTTGTCTTCGTAAGATAATTGCGGGGTGACTCCCTTATCGTAATTGCGAAGCCATGGTTTCTGAGAATAAATATCTGCCATAAATACACACCCTCCCTTCGTTGATTTACCGGTTAATATTTCTTAAAATGCCATTATCGCTATCTCCTTCAATTGTGATTATTGACAAGACGCTGCGAGAAGATGTCTTGCCATACAGGGAAATTTCCTTCTTACAGTTCAATCATTTGATGGAGAACAATAAGCACAAGTTATTTCTTTGTCAAGAAATAACTTTATTATTGAATTAACATCAATAATAAAATCAGATTTATTAAGGAATAATGGGGAAACCCAATCACGTTGCTCGCAGATTTTTACTGCGGTTTTTTGTTTTCATTTTTTACCAATTGAGTTAGGCTTCTCCAAAATACAAGGAGGAATTGATATGTTAAAAGTAAGGCTCAGGATTCTTTTGATTGTCGCAGCCTTGATGATTTACGCTTTGTCGCCGGGTGTTGCCGCTGCTTTCTTGAATTTTGGTGTAAAGTGGGACGATAGCTACAGCTTCGATAAATCTAATACCTTTAAAATTGAGTTTTACGCCAGAAACAGTGAATTGATGCGGACGATGAATATAAAAACTTATTACCAATCAACCGGCGATAATTTTGTGACTAAAATGGAAGATGCTAAAGGAAACTACACGGAAACCGTGTTGGATAAAAAGAATGAAGTAGCCATTCAGATTTTTGGTTCCGGTCGAGGAGCCGCAACGCTTTACAATGCCGGAGGCTTTAAATATCCCACCGAAAAGGAACTAAAAAAACTCGATATTGTGCCAACGACCGAAACCAAACAAATAGCCGGCTTTATGTGCAAAAAATATACTTACACATTTAAAAATATTTTCGGCGAAGTTTGGATTACTGACCAGATGAATTTGTCCAACGATTTGGGTGTCTTTCGGGCTGCCAAAATGGCCGCTAAGCACAATACCCTTTCGGAGAGCGGTTTCGTGATGGAAATGACCACGGAAGACTCCGGTGGTGGAAAGACACTGATGACGACCGTTTCGCTGAAAAATAGCGAGAGCTACATAATTGATTTAAAAAGCGTGAAAATGGGAACCGCCATCAACAAGGTGAATTATTACACTTTCTAGCTGTGCCGTGAATTTGACAAATTACCAGTAGCGCGTTTCAGCGGGGTGGTTTGTCCGTTTCTCGGGCTGCCTCGACCTCAAAGGCATCAGGGGCGGCAGGAAATACCGGAAGGTCAGCGCTGAAAAAATGAGGATAGTATTTGCGCGCCTCCATTATCATCAGTTCATAGGGAAAATCAGCAAAGGGGCCGTAGTCATGAACGTATTCCATATGCCGCCGGCCGTTTTTATCGAACGGATGAAAAATGGAATCGTTCTTTCCGTCGAACTCCAAAGGCAGTACTCCGAACTTTTCGCACAGCGAAAGATTAAATGCCGGAGTTGCCTTCACCCATTGGCCTTCCAGATAAAATTCCGTTAATCCATGGAAAACGAACAGGTCTGTTTTCATAAGCTCGCGGAGCCGCTCGGTGACGAGATGATTGACAACATTGGCAAAGCGCAGCCTGGCGGGAATGCCGGCGGCACGACCGGCGGCTGCCAGCAGGATGGCTTTTTGCACACACCATCCATTCCCCTTGGCTAGAATAACATCGGCACGGAAACTTTCTTTATCCAAAGAAAACGAGTAAGGGTTATAGATAATTTTGTCCCGCACCGCATAATAAAGTTTTACAGCTTTTTCCAAATCCGACTGCGCGTTTCCTGCGGCCGCCCGAGAAAACTCACCGATGGCAGGCGAGTTACTGGCGATAAAATATGTGGGTGTCAGTAGAGTTTCCATTTTTCGATGTGTGCCGTAACTATTCAAACAAACGTCAGCCCATTTGGGTAAATTCTGCCTGAACGCAAGCCTGTGACAGCTTATTCAAAGCATTTACAGCGCCTGACTGAATGGAACCTTCCGGTTATCCGGTTGTCAAGTTATGCCTCTGCGGAGCACGGAAAAATTATGGTTACTCTTCCTCCCCGCTATACAGACTGGCAATCATTTCATCGTGCCGTTGGACGACAAAGCGCCGTTTGAGTTTCATGGTCTGAGTGAGCATGCCATTATCGACCGTGAAATCTTCATCAACAAAAGCTATCTTTTTCGGGATTTCATAGCCTCCGTATTTTTTCTTCAGATGATTGGCGATTTCCAGTGTGATCAGATTTTTCACTTCATCGTTATTCAGGATGTCAGTAAGATCAATCGATGGGTTTACCGCCCTTATGTGTTTTTCGAGCACAGGGATGTTGGGGACGATCAGCGCTATATTATATGGTTTTCCATCGCCGGAAACCATGACATTCAGAATATAGGGAAGCAGTTTTATGTCTTCCTCAATATTGCCGGGGAACACATATTTGCCGTTGGACAATTTGTATTCTTCTTTGAAGCGTCCGGTAATAAAAAGGAAACCGTCTGCATCGAGCTTTCCTCGGTCGCCGGTACGGATGCCGCCGTCGGGTGTCATTATTTCCGCGGTTTTCTCCGGTTTGTTGTGATAACCCTGCATGACGTTCGGCCCATAGATGATTACTTCGCCTTCGCCGCTGTCGTCATCCACTTTTGATTTGTCAATAACGATGTCGATGAATTCCAGGGCTTTGCCCACTGATCCTGACCGGTAGCAGGTTGAATGGCTCATGGTGGCCGCCGGGCTTGTTTCCGTCATGCCGTAGCAATCATAAACCGGGATGCCGATGGCAAAAAAGAACTCGGCGATTTCCGGATTCATTTTGGCGCTGGCGGTTAGTGCCCCCTCCAGTTTGCCGCCGAACTTCGCCCGGACTTTTTCCAGAACAATTTTGTCCAGCAGTTTATATTTCCAGCTTGATTTGCCGGTTCTATGTTTGACCAGAGCCGCATCCAGAGCCATGCGGAAGAGTTTCAGCTTCAATCCGCCTTCTTCCTGAACAGTTGTTATTACTTTTTCATAAATTTTATTAAAGACCCGGGGAACGGAAATCAAATAGGTGGGTTGCACTTTGGACATGTCTTCCGCCAGTTTGTCGAGTGTGTCCATGAAGGCGATTGATCCGCCAAATTGAATCCAGTTGTTCAATTCAGCGGAGAAGCCATAACTATGCGCCCAGGGAAGATGACAGAAGGAAACGGAATGTGCCTGTAATTCCGGAAAGCGGTGCCATCCCGCCTGGCTGCAGCTGGTGCAGTTTCCGTGCGAGAGCAGCGCACCCTTGGGGTCGCCCGTGGTTCCACTGGTGTAAATTAAGACGGCAGTGTCGTTGCAGGACGGATGAATGGCCGGTACTGGCTTGAGCTTCCCTTTATTTTCCAGTGCCGTCAGGCTGTTTTCACCTGTTCCGTCAATAAGGATAACATGTTTCAACGATGAGATTTCCTGCGGAAGATTCTTCAGGTTTTCATAAAGTTCTTTTGTGGAGACAAAAAGAACTTTAATTGCGGCATCACGAATAATATATGTCCAGACGGAATGTAATTCCTTTTCATACATGGGAACAAAGCGTGCTCCGCGGCCGTATGCCGCAAATGCACAAACGACCCATTCCACACGATTGGCGGCGATGATTCCTACGGCATCATTTTTCTCCACGCCGAGTAAGGCCAACCCGGCCCTGGCGGCATCGACTCGTTCGCCTACATACTTGTAGTTTACCCATTCATAAACTCCGGACGCATTCTTAGTGCCCAGAAATCTGTTATCAGCATATTTCTCTATTGCATTTTCAAAAAGTTCAACAAGATTGTCGGGCTTAGCGTATTTCCCATTCCATGAGCGTTGAAAAACCATTTTCTCCTCCTTAATTTGTTGCAGCGACAGAAAACCCCGCTTCCTGCGGCTATATTCTTGTTAACTGGCGATATTTGATCCGATGAGGCTGATTTGCTGCCGCGCCGAGCCTGAGCTTGCGGTCTGCTTCATATTCCGAATAGTTACCGTCAAACCAGAGAGTTTTGCTTTCTCCTTCAAAGGCCAGGATGTGCGTACAGATTCTATCGAGAAACCAGCGATCATGGCTGATTACTACGGCACAACCGGCGAAATTGTCCAGAGCATCTTCCAGCGCACGCAGAGTGTTGACGTCCAGATCGTTGGTCGGCTCGTCGAGCAGAATAACATTGGCACTTTCTTTCAACATTCTGGCCAGATGAACCCGGTTACGTTCTCCGCCGGAAAGCATGCCGACTTTCTTTTGCTGATCGGTGCCGGATAAATTGAAGCGGGAGACATAGGCGCGGGAATTTACCTGCCGGGAGCCGATGGCGATAATTTCCTGCCCATCGGAAATCATTTCCCAAATTGTTTTGTTGGGGTCAAGAGAATCGCGGCTTTGATCTACATAGGCCAGCTTAACCGTATCGCCGATGCGGAATGTTCCGGAATCAGGTTTTTCCTGACCGGTAATCATCTTGAAAAGAGTGCTTTTCCCCGCGCCGTTCGGGCCGATGACACCGACAATTCCACCGGGCGGCAGGCTAAAGGACATTCCATCCATCAGTAATTTATTGCCGTATCCTTTGGTTACATTTTGCGCTTCAATGACGAGGTCGCCCAGACGGGGTCCGGGAGCAATAAAAATCTCATGGGTTTTGGATTCTTTTTCCTGATTCTGTCCCAGAAGCTCTTCATAAGCATTAATACGGGCTTTGGATTTGGCATGGCGTCCTTTAGGCGACATTTTGATCCAGTCCAGTTCCCTCTCCAGAGTTTTAACTCTTTCTCCTTCCACTTTTTCTTCATTCTTCAGACGGTTTTGCTTTTGTTCGAGCCAGGACGAATAGTTGCCCTGCCAAGGGATTCCCTGCCCGCGGTCCAGTTCCAGAATCCAACCGGCTACATTATCAAGAAAATAGCGATCATGGGTTACAGCAATGACAGTGCCCGCATATTTTTGTAAATGATGTTCCAGCCAGGCAACAGACTCGGCGTCCAGGTGATTGGTCGGTTCGTCGAGCAGCAAAATATCGGGATTCTGCAGAAGCAGGCGACAGAGAGCAACGCGGCGTTTTTCCCCGCCGGAAAGAATCTTCACGGGTGTATCGCCGGACGGACAGCGCAAAGCATCCATAGCCATTTCCAGCCGGGAATCGATATCCCAGGCATTAAGGTTATCCAGCTTTTCTTGTACGGCAGCCTGCCTGTCGCATAATTTGGCCATGGCATCGTCGTCCATAGGCTCGGAAAACTGTTCGTTGATTTTATTAAACTCGGCGATGAGGTCGATCGTGCTTTGCACACCTTCCTCAACAATCTGCTTGACAATTTTTGTCTCATCGAGCAGTGGCTCCTGTTGTAGATATCCTACGGTCAATCCCTGCGAAAGAATGGTCTGCCCTAGGAAGTCCTGATCGACGCCCGCCAGTATTTTCAGCAGGGAGCTTTTTCCCGAACCGTTCAGTCCCAGAACCCCTATCTTGGCGCCGTAGAAATAAGACAGATATATGTCCTTGAGAACCGGTTTCTTTTCATAAATTTTACTTACCCCGATCATAGAGTAAATAACTTTGTTTCCTTCATTGGCCATTGCCGATCATCCTCCAACAAGTAAAATGTAAACTTAAATATAGGGGAAAATGTTCTGAATAACGATATTAAAATTTTTCTGGTTTCTTTCCCTGCCGGCCACAATACCCATGTGTCCCGGAAAAAGCAACTCTATATCTAATTGGGAAAATGCAATGATGCTCTTTTTTAAAAGGGCGCCGCTGCCGCCGGGAAAGTCGGTACGACCGACATTCTGGTCGAAAAGAACATCGCCGCAGAACAAGGCTTTCTGCTGGGGCCAGTAAAGTCCGATGGAGCCCGGGGAATGGCCGGGCGCCAGGAAGATGGTAAATTGCTGGTCGCCTAAAGCAATGCCACCTTCTGCAAGCGGGAAATTAATATTTATTTTAGGAGCATTGATTCCAAAGAGACCGTAGAGCTCGCCACCGGTTCCTTTTAAAAATTCGCTTTCCTTCGGGTGCAGCCCTATCTGAACCTTCCCGGCATCAAAAAGCTCAGAGGCCTGGAAGTGGTCGGGATGAGAATGGGTATTGATTATGTAAGAAATATCCTCCTTCTTGATACCATCAGCAGCCATCTGGTTTAGTAAATCCGGCAGATAACGGGAGAGCCCCGGATCTATTAGGGCATTTACCCCTCCGCCAATATAATAGCTGTTGCAGTTATTGTCGAAGTTGTTCGTCCATTCATATACGTAAATGTCTTCCTTTAGCTTCATGATCTATCCTTTCCTTTTTCGCGCCGGGTTGCCGGCGTTTTTTTTCAACCAGTCGGCAATATCCTTTGCCGATTTTTCCCATCCTGCCTCCAGCATGGGCAGATGAGCGAACTGTTCGTAAGAGATATAATCAGCCTGTAAAAATTCAGCTAATTTTTGTTCCATTGATTCCGGAGACATCGTGTCCAGATTACAGCCAATGACGAGTTTGGGGCATTTTATTTCGGCCGGATCAACGAAAACACCTTGGGCGATCTGATAGCCCACCATCAATGATTCGGCAACAAACATGCTGAAAATTTCTTCTCTTTCGGCTTCATCAATATTGTTGAGAAATGTTTTTTCCGCCATAAAAGCCGATGTTGCCACCGGCGCAAAATTCATCATATCCCAGATGGATTTAATGTCCCACAGGGATTGCATAATTGTTTCGGGATTCAACATATCAGCATGCATTTCCAGCGGAACGCCGAAAGGCGGAGCGCTGGCGATAGTAATCAGCGCTGTCACGGACTTAAACTGCATGGCAATTTTCTGGGCAATTAATCCCCCCATGCTGTGTCCGATCAATGCGCAGTTGGCGATCGATAAATCCCGCATTACCCGTTCGACATCTTCAACGTAGTCTTCGATGGTCATTTGGGCCAGAGTAGATTCCTGCTCCGAAGGATGATGACCACGTAAATTAACGGCGTAACTTTGCCATCCTGCTTTGGCAAAAAACTGCAGATAATTTTTTAAGTATTCACTCGTGCCGCCGGCGCCGTGAATGAAAAGCAAAGGATAGGAATGCTTTATAATCTTCGGCCGGTAGTTATCGACAACCAGATTGTCTAATTGAATTCGTAACACTTATTTCTGCCTTTTCCTGAAAAATTAAGTTATGCAGGAAGTTGGGTATCATCGCTTTGTGTGTTTTCCGGAACAAATATCCATAGGAGAATATATAATAACAATCCCGTTCCTCCGAAAAGCAGGAATAATGTAAACATCAGACGCCATGTCCAGGAAGGGATGGGCGTGTTTACGCCCAATCCGCCGCAAACACCGCCGATCCAGCGGTCATTTCGTGATCTGGTAAGATTTTGCAGCCAGTTTTTTGCCTTCATATAATTCCCTTATATGGAGCTAGTCCTTTATCACACCTGTTTTTTTTAGTCTTTCAATTTTTTCCGGAGGATATCCGAGTATTTTGGCGAGAATTTCCTGTGAATGCTCACCTAAACGCGGTGCCGGGGCATAGATTTGCGCCGGTGTTACAGACAGGCGAAAAGGAGAATTAGCCAGTTTAATTTTACCAACCAGTGGTTGATTGATTTCCTTGAGCATTCCCCTGTATCTGATGTGCTCGTCTTCGCAAATATCTTTAATATTGTTGAGCGGCGAATAGGGGATGCCTTCTTTGGCCAATTTTTTTGACCAGACTGCCGCTGTCTTCCGTTCCAGTTCTTTTTGGATAATGCTTGCCAGATTTTTTTTGTTTTTAGCGCGGACAATATTTGTTGCAAAACGATGGTCATTGATGAGGTCTCTCCTGTTGAGCAACCGGCAGAATTTCTGCCACAGCTTGTCGTTGCCGACTGCTACAATAATCCAGGCGTTATCTTTGGTTCTGAAAGCTTGAAAAGGAGCAATTGACGGGTGAGCGCTGCCCAGCGGCCGGGCTATCTCACCGGTACTCGTGTAACGAACGATGGCATTTTCCAAAACCGAAAATAAACCGTCTACCATAGAGCCGTCATAGTATTGCCCGACATTTGTTTTTCCCCGATATAAAAGAGCAGCCAGAATAGATACAGCGGCCTGATAGCCGGAAATGATGTCTCCGATGGAGGTTCCGACCCTACAAGGCTCCCCGCCTTCCGGTCCGGTTATGCTCATAAGTCCGCTATATGCTTGAACAGCAGCATCATAAGCGGGACGCCCGGCATACTGCGGCAGAGTATCTTGCCCAAATCCCGAAATAGACGCATATATTAAACGGGAATTCAATTTATGCACCTCAGTCCAGCCGAATCCTAGTTTTTGCAAAGCACCTGGCCGATGATTTTCGACTAAAACATCTGATTTTTTTATCAATTGCTTTAGAATCGTTTGGCCTTCTTTCTTTTTTAAGTCCAAGACGAGACTTTTTTTGTTACGATTCAAGCTGATGAAATAAGCGCTCTTGTTGATATCATTGTCACCGATATGGGGTCCAAACTGACGGGAGTCGTCTCCTGCTCCCGGTTCGATATGAATTACTTCCGCACCGAGATCAGCCAGAAACATTGTCGCGGTGGGACCGGCCAGTACGTGGGTTAAATCTATAACCCTGATTCCTTCCAGTGCTTTTTTCATGAATTTTCTTGGCGGTAATAAGGTTAAGTTGAATGCTTTGCTATATCTGTTCGTTAATCATTCCATTACTTGGCCGGGAAGAGTTTTTTTAACGGTAAATCCGCAGTAGAGTGAGTTATCTTGATGATTTTCCCTTCCTTGTCAATTAAAACTAATGTCGGAACGCCGACAACTGCATAATTAGTGGCGATCTGCCCGTCTTCGTCCAGCAGGATTTTAAAGGGCAGTGCATTGGCTGTAACAAATTTGGCTACTTTCCCCCGTGGTTCCATGATGTTAATGTAGATGACTTCCAGCCCACGTTTGGTATAAGTTTCATATATTGCTCTGTATAAAGGCAGTTCGGTGCGACAGGACGGGCACCAGGTTGTACCAAAAAAAATCAACACCGGCTTTCCCCTTTGCTTGCTAAGATGAAAGAACTTGTCCTGCAGGTCCTTTAAAGAAAAATCGGGTGCAGAAATAGCAGCCGCCTTAAAGGGAGCATTGGGAATAAACTGTCCTGAAGAGTAGGCTGCCGGTAAAAAAGCCAGTATGGCCAAGGTAAAGAGCGCAATATTAATTTTTTTCATCATAATTCAATCTCTAATAAGCAAGAGTTCCGGCAGTATATAGAAAATATTCCCCGGCGCCAATCAATATCCAGCCAAAGACAAAGTTTATTTTAGTCATCCATTTTCCTGAGCGCGGCAGGGAGGCGATCATTCCGGCAAACGTCCCGGTAATAATCAGCAAAGTGCCCATGCCGAAAGCAAAAACAAAAAGCAAGCTCATGCCCAGAATTAAATTGGTGCCCAGAGCCACAAAGCCCAGCAACACTCCCAGTATCGGCGCTGTGCAAGGGCCGATAATTATGCCGGATGTGGCGCCGATTAGAAAACTGCCCAAAAACCCTTTTTTCGTATTACCACCCGTAAGGTTTACCAACTTTTGTGGTACGGGCAGTGATATCGTAAAGACATCCATCATAGCTAAGCCCATAAAAATGCATAAGTTTGCCATGATAAAATATGTCCAGGGTGTTGTCTGCATCTGCCCGAATAGTTTGCCGGTAAGGACAGCCAATGCTCCCATAAGCGAGTAAGTTACAGCCATGCCGAATACGTAGAACAAAGAAAGAAAAAAACCACGCAATTTAGAAGATGATCCCTGTGCTCCAATGAATCCGACAGTGATCGGAATTAAGGGGTAAGTGCAGGGAGTGAATCCGACTAAAACACCGCCAATATAGGCAGCCAGAAAGGCCAGTAGGATAGAGCCCTGCAAATATAAATGTAAATTACCCAGCAGATTTTCAATCATTTGTTTACTCGAATAGAATATATTTTGTCCAGATTAGGTAAATTGTGCAAAGGCGTCAAGAAGAATTGTTAACAGCACTATTATATCAAGGCTATCCCCTTTAATAAAAAGATTTATGGTATGGAAAGTCATAATGTTTTCTGCTAATATATTAAAAGGAAGAAAAAGAATATGGAAAATAATATGAAAAAAATTGCTATAGGACTTTCCATCGCTGCGATCATAATGGGTTTATTTATTGTTTTTTATGTGTTTGAGCAGGAAACAGTATCCGTGGGCAGATATAGTGTGCTTTATTATAAAAACCAGAACAATACCGATCCGGCATCATTCCCGCAGGATCTGGAGTCGTTAAAAAACCTTCACGGTCTTATTCGTATCACCTGGAGAGAATCAATCGGTTCAAATATTTACCAGGAGTATTGCTATCTTCCCGGAAAAGGTGTTGAACAGACGAGAATTGTCAGGACGACGCGACCTCAATAAAAGATATGAAATGCTTTGCCCCTTTATTCTGGGACAGCCGGGGAGGCGAAGGATAAAAATTTAATCATCGATATTGTCCGAAGGAGGCTATAAGTGAAGCGATCATCTGTTTTCGCATTAATTTTCTTTTTAATTTTACCTGCCTGTGTAGCGGCTAAAAACTCCTCACCCGAAGAAATGTTTAAGAAAAGTTTCCCCGATAGAAGGTTTGAAAGTATCACCCCGACGGCTATTAAGGGCATTTATGAGGTATATACGGGCAACCAGCTTTATTACTATGCGCCGGAAGAAAATGTTTTAATTTACGGGAACCTTGTTACCAAAGAAGGAATAAGCCTTACGCGTGATAGTTATATGAAGAAGATGTCTCTCAAGTTGGCGCAGCTTCCTTTGGATAGTGCATTAAAAATTGGTGAAGGAAAAACCACAATAGTAGAATTTCTTGATCCGGACTGTTTTTATTGCCGCGAATCCTATAAATTCTTGTCCTCCCGGAAAGATGTAACCGTTTATTTATTTTTCTATCCACTTTCTCCACTTTCGGAAAAAAAGATTCAGCATATTTTATGCTCGGCTGACCGAATAAAAACCTATGAAGAAGTAATGAAGGGGAAATTCGATAATAATGCACAACTTGATGTCTGCACGGACAAAAAAGTGGAAGAGATTATTAAAACACATAAAAAACTGGCCGCCCAAGTCGGCATATCATCAACACCATTCTTTTATTTAAAAGGACAGGCGGTCGGTGGTTTCGAAGCTCCGGTGTTTGAAAAACTATTAAAAGATTAGGGAGGTGGGTATGAAAAATTCTATCACTGTTCTGTTTGGCTGTACTTTTTTATTTATACTGTTGCTTTCTCCTGCTTCGGCGCAACCGGAGACTAAAGCTCTGGTCGAAAAAGAATGTTCCAAATGCCATGGCATTGCCAAGGTAAATAAGGCGAATAAGGATGCCGCTGCCTGGACAAAAACTGTTGACCGGATGATTAAAAAAGGCGCCAATATTAAGACGGAAGAAAAGGACGCGGTTATCAAATATCTCAGCACATTGAATAAATAACAGAGGCTGGGCGTCTGAAGACTGAAGTTTATAGATTTTTTGTTCGGTTGCGCCGTTTAAGTGGTGATTCGTGAAGAGATGGGGTCTTGAAATATAATAATCTCAGCGATATTTAAACCAGCCAAAGCTGAGTAAGGAAATTGATGACTTGGGAGAATGCTAATATTTCAAGAACTGACTCTAGACCATACGGAGTCGGCCCTATGGATGATACCATACAGCCGGGATCGAAAGTGGACACTATTAACCAGAGTAATGCATGTATGGAAAAAGCCGATCCCATAGTCGTTTACAACTGTTTCTGCCGTCATGAGGTGACACTTCTGGACGAAGAAGACTACCGTATGCCGATGGAAGTCTGTATGAGCCGGTTACACCTGTTTCTTCCGACATGAAGAATGCAAAAGCAGGCAACAAAAGGGGTCACCCATCACGATGAAGATCATGCCGTATGAGCGCCGTACTCAAAAGTATCACGGCGAGCAGTGCCTCCTTTTATTGTGGACAACTTCATTGGACTTTTAGTCTCAAGGCTGAAGGTGATCAAGGATTATCTGCTTGAACGGTAGAATCGGCAGCTTCTGCCTGATCTCTGAATGATGCCTGGGGGAATTAGCCGCGAGTATAACGCGTTCTGAATCATGAAGGATCCACGCAACAAACGCATCATTGGCTATTTTATTGGCGAGAGATGCGGTGTCTAGACTTTGCTTCCATAAATTTAACGGTATCTACAAAAAGAAAATATTTCTGATTAAAAAAAGATTGACAAATTTTTATGGCCGGAGTAATTAATCCATAACTAAACTGGAATGATTCCTAAATGAAGATGATCAACAAAGAAGACCTGATCGGTCAGTTAAAGGAAAAAGGCCTGAAGCTCACTCCGCAGCGCCTGGCAATAATTGACGCGCTGGTGGAAAAACGCCATGTGCATCCCGGCGCCACGCTGATCTTGAATGAGGCCCGCAAAAAAGCCAAACGTGTCAGCTTGTCAACAGTTTACGCGACGCTTAAAGAATTTTCCGAATGCGGCCTGATCAAACAACTGGAGTTTGACCGGATGGAAAACCGTTACGACGGCGATCTGTCTGAACATATCAACCTCATCTGTAGACGGTGCGGAACGATTATCGATTACTACATCACTGCACCCCTTGAACCCAAAGACATTGCCCGTAAATCGGGTTTTGTCGTTACCGATACCCGAATGGAATTCTACGGGTACTGCCGCGACTGCCTGAAGCGACCCGATTAATCTTTTTATTTTGTATCCTGCCGGCAAGCCGACAGGGGAAGATTATATGAGTGGTGTTTGTTTTTTATAACCAGGAATCATTCCAGATTAAAAAAGAAAGGAGGAAATATCATGGCTGACGAAAGCAAGTGCCCGGTAACAGGCAGGATGGGCAAACCAATTTCCGGCGGAGGAATGTCGAACCGGGACTGGTGGCCAAACCAGTTGAATCTCCGGATTCTTCATCAGCACTCTGTCAAGAGCAATCCACTGGGCGAAGCGTTCAACTACGCCAAGGAATTCAAGAAATTGGATCTGGCGGCACTGAAAAAGGACCTCTATGCATTGATGACCGAATCGCAGGACTGGTGGCCGGCCGACTGGGGTCATTACGGCGGTCTCTTTATCAGGATGGCCTGGCACAGCGCCGGAACATACCGCATGGGTGACGGCCGCGGCGGGGCAGGCACCGGCAACCAGCGTCTGGCGCCACTCAACAGCTGGCCGGACAATGTGAACCTGGATAAAGCGCGCCGACTGCTGTGGCCTATCAAGCAGAAATACGGCAGGAAAATATCCTGGGCTGATTTGATGATCCTTGCCGGCAACTGCGCCCTGGAATCGATGGGTTTTAAGACATTCGGTTTTGCCGGCGGACGCGTTGATGTCTGGGAGCCCGAGGAAGACATCTACTGGGGTAGCGAGGACAAATGGCTGGGTGACAACCGTTACTCCGGCAAACGTGATCTCGAAAACCCGCTCGCTGCCGTGCAGATGGGTCTTATTTACGTGAATCCCGAAGGCCCCAACGGCAACCCCGATCCGGTCGCCTCCGGCCGTGATGTTCGGGAAACCTTCGCCCGTATGGCCATGAACGACGAAGAGACCGTCGCACTGTTAGCCGGCGGTCATACGTTCGGCAAAGCCCACGGC
>CAYXZW010000021.1:4583-49554 GCA_964469905.1 uncultured Smithella sp. | reverse complement strand
TGCGACTGGTATCTGGAATTAAGCAAGCCCGCGTTCTATGGCAAGGTCAGCCCGGAGCAAAGGCTATCTACACAGCGCACCCTGCATTACGTATTTAAGACCATGCTGCTGCTGCTTCATCCCTTTATGCCTTTTGTTACCGAGGAACTCTGGCAGGTGTTGAATAAGAGCGATAAAAAATCAATTATGGTCAGTTCTTTTCCTGTGCCTGATAAGGATGGGGAAGATACCGCTGCCGAAAAAGAAATGGAACTTTTGATGGATATTATCATCAGTATCCGCAATATTCGCGGGGAAATGCAGATACCCCCTTCGCGCAAACTGCATGTTCTTATTTCCGTTCCTGATGAAAAACTGAAGAAGATTGTCGAAACAGGCAACAATTATATCATCAATCTGGCAAATTTAGAGACTGTGTCTGTAGAAGTAAAATTGGCTGAACCAAAAGGAGTGGCTACCGGAGTTGTCGGCCCCTTGCGGGTTTTTGTTCCGCTCACCGGGATCGTGGATATTGCCGGTGAAAAAGCGCGCCTGGAAAAAGAAATTGCCAAGGTTCAAAAAGATTTGGAACAGTGCTCGCGAAAGCTTTCCAATCGTGATTTTCGTGAAAAGGCCGCCGCAGCTATTATCAAAAAGGAAGAAGATAAATTAAAAGAAGCCCAGGATCGTAATGCAGCTCTGGAGAAGGCATTGAATAAGCTCAAAGAAATTCAGGCGTGAGATTCCATTTCGAAATCAAGCGCTACCTTTGTTGGCAGTGTCGTCGGCTTCCTCAACGTATTTTCATATACGCCTGCGGAGCCTCCTCCTTGCCGCCTCGATATACTTTTGACTGCGAAGTTGAATCATCCGGTTAAAATATCTTTGATTCTGCCGACAATGCCGCTTTGCAGGCGCACCTTGATGCCGTGCGGATGCGTGCCGGATTTTGTCAGAATAGCCGCGACGATGCCTTCGGTCAGCTTGCCTGTGCGCTGATCGGGCTTCTGGACGACCTTGACCTGCATTCCGACTTTAATATCAGATCGATTGTTGCCATTCATGATCATATCCTTTAATTGAAGCCTGCTGATTTCGTAAAATAACCTAAAGGTCACGCGAGCCCAGAAACCACTGTTTTGTCATTCCGGACTTGATCCGGAATCCAGTATTATCGGTAAGTTCTGGATGCCGGTTTTCACCGGCATGACGTTATTGATGGCTTTCCATGTTATTGCGACTGTCTCTTTCGCCGGTATGGCGATATTTATACTTTTTACGAGACCATCAAACTTGCTGCCGTCAGTGCCGCAACTTTTTCGTATTTATGCTTCTTTTTAATTTTTATCTCCAGGCGGAGTGCTTCTGATTGCGACATACACTTGCTTATGGCCATTAGCTTCACCGGTAGCCTGGCCCTGGTATATCGGGAAGCAGTTCCTTTATTATGCGCCAGCAATCGTTTTTCGACATTATTCGTTATGCCGGTATACAATGTGTTGTCATGGCAACGCAGGATATAGACAACCCAGTTCTTGTTTGTTGTTGATGTTGTCATTGCTCTTATCCGGTTTTGCTCACCGTAACCCACAGGAATGTCTCGCCGCCGATTTTCCGGTAATCCCGGGACTCAATGTTAAAGCCGGCATTTTCCAGATCAGCCCAAAGTGCAGCAGGGTGTTTGTGGCTGTAATATAACTCCTGTCCCATAAATTCCTTATAACCGTCGAATTCATCACTGCCGGTATATTCCTTCGTGGCATAGGTAAACAGCATTTTTCCTTGAGGGCAAAGCCACCGGTAGAATTTTGCAAATAAAGCCGCATGATCATTGCTGGGAATATGAAACAGGCTGTAAATCGCCGTGATGGCCTCAAACTTATTCGCCGCAAATTCCACTTCCCGCATGTCGGCGCGAATAGTCAGCATTTCCGGGACGTATTTTGCCGCGAGTTCCAGCATCTGCTGCGAGAAATCCACACCGGTAACCGTCCAGCCGTGATCGATAAAAAAGCGGGCAAAAGGCTCTCCGGCGCCACAGCCCATATCCAGCAGTCTTCCTGGCGTTGCGTTCAGGCTTCCGTAAAAAGAATTCAGAATTTCCGACATGTCAAAAAGATTGCGGCTCTGGTCATAGGTTGCCGCAAACTGATCATAAATTTCTTGCAGTGTATTTTTCACAGTATTGCCTTTTAGCGTCGGCGCAGGGCGTCGGCAAAGGGATTGTTAAATGGTTTGGGTGGTTCCTTGCCGCGCTTTTTATCATTGGGCCCTTGCGGTTTGCCGTGTTTAATTTTGTGTTCGCCTGTGGGCTGCGCAGCAGGAGCTGCGTGCTCAGCTTTATCGCGGACAGGCCTTTCGCCCGGTGCTTTTTTCATCGATAGGGAAATCCGCTTTCTTTGGACATCAATTGCCATAACGGTTACTTCCACTTTCTGGTTCACTTTGACTACATCTGCGGGAGCTTTGATGAATTTGTCGGCCATTTCACTTAGGTGGACTAGACCGTCCTGATGGACGCCGATATCCACGAAAGCCCCGAATGCTGTGATGTTCGTAACCACACCGGTAAGTTTCATTCCGACAGTCAGGTCGGCTATTTTTTCAATGCCCTCGGCAAAGACAACATTTTCAAATTGCTCTCTGGGGTCACGTCCCGGTTTGCTAAGTTCCGCCATAATGTCTTTTAAAGTCGGCAATCCTACCTTGTCTGTAACATAGTCGGTTAAAACAATCTTTTGTCTTCGGGCATCATCGGCGATTAAATCAGCGACTGAGCAGCCCTGATCCTGCGCCATTTTCTCCACAATCGAGTAACTTTCCGGATGGACGGCACTGGCATCGAGGGGGTTTTTGCTTTCGCGTATCCGTAAAAATCCGGCGGCTTGTTCAAATGCTTTAGCTCCGAGACGCTTCACTTTTTTGAGTTCTTCGCGCGCAGGGAAGGGGCCATTCTCGTCGCGATACTTCACAATATTTTCCGCGAGCGCCGGTCCCAGGCCCGACACGTAAGAAAGAAGCTGGGCGCTGGCCGTATTGACTTCTACGCCGACGGCATTAACGCAGCTTACTACCATGTCGTCAAGGCTGTGCTGTAGGTCGTCCTGATCAACATCATGCTGATACTGGCCTACACCGATGGCTTTGGGTTCGATCTTGACGAGCTCCGCCAGCGGGTCCATCAAACGCCGGCCAATGGATACTGCCCCGCGGACGGTTATATCCTCATCGGGGAATTCATCGCGGGCCAGTTGGGAGGCGGAATATATAGATGCACCGCTTTCGTTGACCATGACTACCGGTATCTCCTTGGAGAGATCAAGGCTCTTTAAGAATGCCTCTGTCTCGCGCCCCGCCGTGCCATTGCCTACCGCAATTGCTTCAATGTTGTATCTGCTGCAAAAATTACGAACGGCCTGGGCTGCCGCATCGCTTGCTTTTTCGGAAAGCAGCGGAAAGATGGCTTCGTGCGCCAGCAGTTTTCCCTGACGATCCAGGCAGACGGTTTTGCAACCAGTTCGGAAACCGGGATCAATAGCCAGCACCGCCTTTTGTCCTAATGGCGGCGCCAGAAGAAGTTGGCGCAGATTGTCGGCAAATATTTTAATGGCCGTTTCATCAGCCCGCTTCTTGGTTGTCAGACGTATTTCCGTTTCCATGGACATGGATAAAAGACGCTTGTAACTATCATGAACAGCCTGCCGCACCTGTGTTGCCGCCTCGGTTTCATTTTTGACAAACAACTCATTCAGGATTTCTAAAGCAGCTTCTTCCGGCGGGGTCAGGCGCAGCATCAGAAACTCCTCACGCTCGCCGCGCCGCATCGCCAGAACCCTGTGGGAAGGAGCAGTTGCTACCGGCTCTTCCCATTCATAATAATCCTTGTATTTAATTCCGGACTCTATCTTGTCCGGCAATACTTTGCAGGTAATTACTCCCTTATCCATAAACAATGCCCGCATCTTTGCCCGGGCATCCTGATCTTCATTTACCCACTCGGCAATAATATCACGTGCCCCAGCGAGAGCCTCATCGATCGTGGTGACACCTTTTTCCTCACTGATAAACACGGCGGCCTCACCTGCAACATCCATTTCTTCCTGGGCAAATATTTTAACGGCCAGCGGCTCCAGACCCTTTTCCCGCGCAATCGTTGCGCGTGTGCGGCGTTTGGGACGAAACGGCAGATAGATATCTTCCAGAACGGACATAGTTTCCGCTGCCGCAATCTTTTCTGTAAGTTCTTCTGTGAGTAGATTGCGTTCCGTCAGTGATTTCAAAATAGCTGTGCGGCGGTTTTCCAGCTCTTCGAGTTGCGAGAGCCTATCGCGAATGGCAGTGATCGCCACTTCATCGAGCGATCCGGTTACTTCTTTGCGGTAACGGGCGATAAAGGGTACAGTCGCCCCTTCGGCAATCATCGAGGCTGTATCACTGACCTGTTGAGATGTAATGTTAAGTTCCTGGGCAATTTTTTCGTAATATAATTGATTCATGTTCTTCCTTATGCAGAACGTATTTATATGGGACCGTTCTTAATATTTTTATTTCTGTTTGTTATAGGTTTTTCAGGAATTCTTCGACAGATACGCCTGTGCCCTTTATAATCTGATGGAGCGTGCCCTTTTTGAGGTCTTTGGTATGGAAGGGGACTGTTACTTGATGGTCGTCTTTGACGTATATTTTATGGCTACCCTTCTGCCGGTAACAGGTGAAGCCCATCCGTTCGAGGGCAGACGTCACCTCTTTTGGTGACAAAGAAGGAATGACGCCACTCATAAGCTGACGCACATCTCGGTGATATGGACATTGTCCGGGATAATTTTGCCGCCTCTTTCCTTTTTTACTTCCAGGTAAAGTTCCATAGCTTCCCGGATGTTGTCCATCGTTTCCCGGTAAGTTTCTCCCTCGGAAACGCATCCTGGCAGTCCGGGTACATAAGCAGTAAACCCGCCTTCCGGTTGCGGTTCCAGGACGACTTTGTAGAAGTAATCCGACATGAGCAGATTCCTTTCAGTGATTTAGAATATTAATGATATCAACGCTTACAGCGTGCCAGAGGTTACCAGATTTGTCAACTGGATTCTACTTCGCGGAATTGCCTTGTTCCGTAATCGGGCGCTTAGATTCCCGAATATTTATTATCATGGCTCTACACAATAGTCCATTATTTAAGCTATTGACAGCTAACCATGATATATTTGGGGACGGCAAAATAACAGACGGCAAAAATAAAGCTTGCTATTTAAAGGATATACCTGTAGAAGGCTTTCCAGTGATAGCGATAGTTATTTACCTTCCCCTCTTTCTTCTTCAGAAATCCCGGCAGGAAAATCCAGCTAATCGTAACAGAATCCAGCTATAAGGCGTTGTTTATTGCCTGTTATTCAGGTGGTGCACCGGCGCAAGAAGCGGTATGTCAAGAACTGCCGCGACGATTAGAAATGGGTTCAAATGTCACAAATGCCATGCACTTTCTTTGGCCAATTTTGTTGGTAACGAAGCCCGGCGTATGCCGGTTCCTCAGCGTATTATTGCGCTTGTGGAGCCTGCGGATTGCCGCATCTGATCCTTGGAAAGCGAAGGGGCATAATAAAAATATGAAGGAAAAAGGAAAAAGAAGAAAATGAGTTTTGAGAAGTTTGAGTTAAATGAAAAAATAATGGCCGGAGTTCAGGCGCAAGGTTACGTAAAACCGACACCAATTCAATTGCAATCAATTCCGCCGATTATGGAAGGCCGCGACGTTATGGGCCTTGCCCAGACCGGAACCGGTAAAACAGCGGCTTTTGTATTGCCGATTTTACAGCGTCTTATGCAGGGCCCGCGTGGCCATGTCCGTGCGCTGATTGTCGCGCCGACACGCGAGTTGGCCGAGCAAACACATGAAGCCATCGGAGAATTGGGGCGCAGAACGCAACTCAAGAGTGTCTCCATTTACGGCGGCGTGAATATTAACGGTCAGATCAACAAAATGCGTGGCAAGGTGGAAATTATTGTCGCCTGTCCGGGTCGCCTGCTGGATCATATCAATCGGGGAACAATCGACTTATCCCGGGTGGAAGTGCTGGTGCTCGACGAGGCCGACCACATGTTCGACATGGGGTTTCTGCCGGATGTGCGCAGAATTGTCAAAAACGTGCCGACGCAGCGCCAGACGTTGTTGTTTTCAGCAACAATGCCCGATGATATAAGAAAATTGGCCAATGATCTGCTGAAAAACCCGGTTAATATTAAAATCGGCGGTACTGCACCCGTAGAGTCAGTTTCCCATTGCTTTTATCCGGTACAGATGGAAGGGAAAACCGCCCTGCTGAAAGATCTTCTTGATAAAACTCAAACAGAATCTGTTCTGATTTTTACCCGGACGAAATCGCGGGCCAAGAGCGTCGCCCTGCAGCTCGATAGATCGGGATATAAAGTTACTTCGCTGCATGGAAATTTAACGCAGCAGAAGCGTCAGGTTGCGCTCGACGGTTTCCGTGACGGCCGCTATGAGATCATGGTAGCCACCGACATTGCCGCGCGCGGCATTGATGTGACGCGAATTTCCCATGTTATTAATTATGATATGCCTTCTACCGCTGAAGCTTATACGCATCGGATCGGCAGAACGGGACGCGCCGCCAAAACCGGCGATGCTTTTACTTTTGTTACAGGCCAGGACATTGATTTGGCGCATTCCTTAAAAAGAGTGCTGGGCGAAAAACTGGAATACCGGACTGTTGACGGATTAACGATCATCCTGCCGACAAGTCAGGTCAACGAGAGAACCGGGCGCAGCGGCAATGGCCGGAATCAGGGCAGGACGCAATTTTATCCTAAAACGGGGACGGGCAGCCGCCCGGCGCAGCGCTCTTTTACGCAGGCCAATCGCAGTTCCTGGGCGAGTTAAATCTCTATAAATAAGTAACAATAAATAAAAAAGCCGGCAAGGTTAACTTGCCGGCTCATTCTATTTCTCCGCCGCTTCTACCGTTTGGGCAATCAGGGTAGCAATGGTCATCGGGCCGACTCCGCCGGGGACGGGGGTATAGGCAGAGCATTTGTCTATAACAGCGGATAGCTCAATGTCGCCTATGCCACCCGGGTGATAGCCTGCGTCCACCACAACAGCCCCTTTTTTTATCCATTCTCCTTTAATAAATTCCGGTTTACCCACTGCACCGACAATAATATCGGCTAATCCGATAATTTCGCTCAATCCTTGAGTTCTGGAATGACAAATCGTTACCGTGGCATGAGCATTGAGCAGCATCATGGCAATGGGTTTGCCCAGGATCGGGCTGCGCCCGACTACAACGGCATGCTTGCCGGTCAGGGCGATTTTATAGTGCGCCAGAAGCCGCATAATGCCGGCCGGTGTTGCCGAGCCATAGGCTGGTTCTCCCATCGCCATTTTTCCGAAGCCCAACACTGTTACCCCGTCAACATCCTTCTCCACACTGATTCTATCAAAACAGCGCCGTTCATCTATCTGCGAAGGAACGGGGTGCTGCAATAAAATTCCCTGCACGGAGGTATTGGAGTTGAGTTTGTCGATCTCATGAAGCAGTTTTTCCGTCGTTGTAGTTTGCGGCAGGACTATACGCAGAGACTCCATTCCCACGCGCTGGCAGGCGTTGCCTTTCATACGGACATATGTTGCAGAAGCCGGATCTTCGCCAACCAGGATGGTTGCGAGTATTGGCGTATTACCAGGAGATTTATCTTTGATCGCCTTTACGCGCAGCGCCAGTTCGCCCTCCATCTGCTGGGCCAGAGTCTTGCCATCAAGAATTATTGCAGCCATTAATTATTACCTTTCAATTTTGTATTTCCATTATTATTGCTTTGTGACTTTTGTAAAAGGTGAACTTTGTTTTTTTCATCTTTTCCGATATAATCATAACACAGGTAATTTCATTCCAAAAAGAAAATATTTCATGATTACAAAGTGATTATCGGCAAGGCTGCCGAAATGTCCGAAAAATAAGAAAAATATAGACAGATAAAAATGGCTTCCGCAAGGAGTGGGAATGAATAGAGAGGTATTGCGTACGCAAAACGAGTTTGGTGGCAAAACAATAATAGTCTCTTATTTTCTGAATGATGACGAATACAAGAACGGAATAGCGAAGGCAATAATATACTCCGACAGCAGCGGTCAGGTGGTAAAGGTCGAGACATTTAATACCGATGAGTCTGCCAGCAATAACGGGATAGTGAAAACTATATCAAGCAATAATGAGATGATCGTTGAGGTCTACGACCAGAAAGGAAGGTTGGTGCGAATCATTCCCTAGTCCATTTAGATATGCTTGAAATTGGTCCCGCTTGCAATTCCGGAACAAGGGTTTGACTTTCCTAACCAATTTCCCGAGTATTCAACAGGACAGAAACTATGCAAAAGAAAAGAGGTTACAAATGACCAGCACTTGCAACCTCTTGATTTACTGGTGGGCCAGGACAGAATTGAACTGTCGACACTCGGATTTTCAGTCCGATGCTCTACCGACTGAGCTACCGGCCCGCCAAATTTATATAAGCCTTGCGAAAAGCAGGCATTCGTCTATAAAATATGATATCTTTTGTCAAGGTATTTTTTGATCAGTACCTTGGCTGATCAGCATTTGCCCTGTTTTCACCTGCCGTCGGCTCGCCTGTCGGAACAGGGGACTGAGAGACGGTTTCGCCTTGTCTTTCCGCTATTGGCGGAATAGTTAAATTAGCAGTCGGTTCCGGGATGATCAGGCCGCCGGCGTCATTTTCTTCATGCCGGATAATAACTACCGTTCCGGCAATCTTGTCGTGCCAGCCCTGCTTCCTTTTATCAAAAGCAGCCCAGATAAAACCCAGCGGTATGGTGAATAACAAGCTGGAAACCAGATAGCCTACTGCTCTTAAAAAGGCTGATCCGAAACCAATGGGTTTTCCCTCATCCGATAGAACCTGCAAACCCAGCAGCATCTTGCCCGGTGTGCGGCCCTTTATCCCGTGGAAATAAGTGAAATAAATAATGGACAGGACCGTATAGAACGCTACTACCAGAAGAGCAAGGGAGGTCCTACGCGCCGGATCGGTTAACTCAGCGATCCAGGCTCTGGCATCGCCGCCGGATACCGAACCCATGATAAAGGCCGTTGCAGTGATTATCGTGAAGATTATAAAAACAATATTAATAATTATATTATCAACGGTAAACGCCACAAAGCGCCGCCAGAAACCGGCATATTTATAAGTAGCCATTATTGCCCCCCCTTGTTGCTGAAAATTCCCTTTTCATACTGGATTATGGAAATTATTGCCAGTGCTGCTGTTTCCACCTTGAGAATATGCTTGCCCAGGCTCACGGAAATAAAGCCGGCTTCTTTTGCCCCGGAAATTTCATCTTTGGACAGACCGCCTTCAGGCCCGACAATGATAAAAAAATCTTTAGCTTGCGATTCGGTTTGGTCAGAAAGAACGTCTTTGATGCTCATTTGATCTTCTTCTTCCCAGAAAATCATTTTTAGTGCTTGTTCATCGGCGCGGGCCAGCATGGTCTCCCAGGAGGCAACCGGCAAGACGTCCGTTATCTGTGTGCTCCGCGAGCAACGGGCGATTTCGCGGGCGATCTTCTGCCAGCGGGTGGCTTTCAACGTGCTTTTTTCGTCAGCAATACGGCTAACCGAGCGCGCCGCAGTAAAAGGGATAATCACATCAGCGCCCAATTCCGCAGCTTGCCGGACAATCAAATCCATTTTGCCGGCTTTGGGGAGGGCCTGAGCTAAAGTGATTTTTATTTCGCGGCCTGATTTTTCTATTGCTTCTCCTAATTCCAGTGCAACACCATTTGCGGAAAATTTCTTAATCACCGCCACAAATTCATGTCCCAGGCCATCAAAAACATTAACGCGGTCACCCTGTTCCAGACGCAAAACCTGCTTTAAGTATTTGTGATTATCTTGCCCCAGTTCGCAGAGCTTTCCTTTTTCCAGGGTAATCGCGCTATAAATTCTGGGGATGGTCAAGGCGTGTTTTACCTCTTTGCAAATATCAATAAACAGTGAGTCATGCGGTTCCGTGGCGGATTAATTTTTCTTCAGTACGTAACAGACCCATTCCTTTTCCTGCAGCATTCTGTTTTGAATCAGCGGCGCGATAGAAAAATTCTCTTCGATTTCTTTGGCATCCTGTTCGATGATACCTGATATGATCATATAGCCTTCCGGCTCAAGTAGTTGCGTTAAGTGCTGGCGAAGTTTTAAGAGTAATTTGGCGGTTAAGTTGGCGATGATTAAATTTCGCGGTACATGGATGGTGGTCGCATCTTTGCTTATAATACGCAGCCGGTCATCGACATGATTGATGGCGGCGTTTTCCCCGGCAATCTCCGTCGCCTTTTTATCGATGTCCACACAAATGACATCCTGTGCACCGAGCTTGGCGGCGGTAATGCCCAGAATTCCGGTGCCACAACCAATATCAATCACTTTCCATTCCTGTACAGAACGGTCTTTCATGATTACATCTTCCAGTGCTTCGATGCACATTCTGGTGGATGCATGCTGGCCGGTGCCGAAGGCCATGCCCGGGTCAATTTCAATAACAATATCGCGGCTGGATGGGGCATATCTTTCCCAGGTCGGTTTGACAATAATATTGTTGCTGACACGGATCGGCTTGAAATATTTTTTCCACTGTTCTGCCCAATCCGGGTCGGAGATGATTTCTGACTTTAATACAGGCGCCGGAAGATCAGAAAAAATCTCGCTTAAGCTCTCCAGGTATTTTTGAATGGCGGCAATCCGCTTCTCGCTGCGTGCATCCTGCGGGAAATAAGCCTTGATTGTTTCACCAGCCTGCGCATCCGGAAAATCTTCGGGAGACTGTGGTGCTAAGGATTCCTGAAATACTCCCTGAGCTCCTGTTTCCGTAAGAAAATTTCCCAAGGCGTCCATTAAGTCTGCGCTCGCTGCTATTTCAATTTTCAGCCACTTTTCAGCTTCTTTTTCCGTCATGAATAATCCTGCAATTTCGATTGTTTAAGTTAAAGACTGCTTGGCGCTTTTTCGTGCTTCTACATATAGCCTCTTTTAAGTAATATTTCAAGCAGACTGTCATTTCGTCCGCCGAATTGGTAAAGTACATAACCTTTAACGATTCTGACTGTTCAAAAAGGGAGCATAGAAATCTGATTTTCGGTTATTCCAGCGCAGGCAAATTATTGGTCGTCAGTCACACTGAAAGACAGGGAAAAACAAGAATAATAACTGCGAAGCGTGCAACAAGACTGGATAGGAAAATATATGAAGACGGTTAAAGACACAGAAATGAGAAAAGAATACAGGCGGGAAGACTTGGGCAAAGGAATTAGAGGAAAATACCTTGAAGATTATAAGAAAGGAACTAATCTTGTTTTGGTCAGTACTGATGTGGCGGCCGTGTTTCCGGACGACGCCTCTGTTAATGAAGCACTGCGAAGTTTAATGTGAAAATATCCCGCCAATCTTCTGGTCTGACTAAGCGTCCCACCTGATCGCGCCTTGCGTGGCGCTTAAAATAATATCCCCCTCGAAAACCGTAACAGGCTGTCGAGGGGGATGTAATTGAATTATAATTGTTTCTCTTATTTACTTAGCCCCGTATTCTTTGATCAGCGCAATAATCTTGGGGATATTCTCCGCAGGTGTTTTTCCGGAATAAATGTAACGGACAATGCGATCTTTGTCGAGGATGATCGATGTGGCAATCTTCTTGGGCGCACCCCAGGTATTGCCAATCGTGAAGTCAGAGTCGAGAAGTACAACGGCGCCGGTTTTCTTCTGCTTGCTCTTGGCGACCGATTTGATCACAAAATTGGGTACGCCACTGTCTTTCTGATTGGCAATTCCGACTCCGCGGTATTTATTTTCATTTTTCAAACGATCGAGGTCTTTGTCGGCCTTCAGCGCTTCCGAGACATGATCATTGTCATCAGCAGCACTTGTGCTTGCATAAACTATGTAAAGAACTTTACCTGCTAATTCCGGAGAGCTCAACGAGAAATCCTTGTCTTCAAGGGCATCTTTGAGTTTGAAATCCGGCGCTTTGTCGCCAACCTTAAGTCCCGCTGCCATGGCAAACGAAGCGGTAAACAAAACTGCCAACAACACTACCCAAAAAGTTTTCTTCATTTTTTTCCTCCTGTTAAAGTCAAATTAATGTAAAATGAATACTGAGGACGGGGTTTCCCCGTTTTCGGTCAAGCCTTTTGACGATCATAGGGCTTTTCTAGTTCGCGAAATATAGGGAATTTCCGTTGGCATGTCAATTATTTTTTCCATGCCGGAGTATTGCTGTCTGATTTTCGTTGCGGGATTAAATTCAAACCTGTGGGATAAACAAGTGAAATTTATCTTCTGAAACAGGAGAGTGCTTCTTAAAAGATGCCGGCGTTTTCTGTGCTTGCCCGACCATCAGGGATGCTGAGCTGATATAATCAGCAGAGATGATCTATTTATTATTCCTTAAATGTCCGGCGGTGTGATCTGCCCGCCGTTGTTTCCTGGTCAGGAGATTACGGAGAATTTTCACCCGGATGTTCCATGCCGCGGGCTTTGCCACTCGACCGTTCAATGCCAGCTCAGCGCGATCCAGGGCGTCTTTAATCAGGGCGTCATGCAGCGGTTCGACGACGATTTTCCATTTTAGCCATGTTTTGAAGTCTCCTCTGGCAGCAATCACATGTCGCAGAAGGACATGCCCATTTTCAGGAATAATCTCAAAATAGTGATGCCCCTGGAAATCTGCTGTCAGGCCTGTGCCGTCAAAGCGAAAAACCACTTTTCGGCCGGGCATATACTCTTCTACTGCATATCGGACTGCTCCGTGACCCCCTTTTGCGCCGATTGCGAGGCATCCGTCCAGAAGCATGGGCGGCCATGTTTCCCGTGGCCAGAGGCGGTCTGCCGGTCCGGATAAGGTATCTAGAATGCTTCCTAAAGAATTAGCTTCTGCCTGAAAATTCCTCTCATGTCGGCTGTCAATTTTCATTTTTCCCGCTCCATAATGGTTATATAGGTTTGTCGGATATAGTCATCGACCTTTTTCGGCGGCTTTTTCCCCTGTCTGATGTAGCGGATCACAGCTGCATAAGGTACGTCGATGATCGCAAAAATGGCGCGATCGGCGGCTTCCTGAGCGTACTTGCCGGACATACACACTACATAATTACGAATAGCATGGTTAAGATCGCGAGTGATCCGGCGAGTCTTTTCTTGGAGATTTTTCGTCCAGCTTCCTTCTGCCAATTCTTCCCGCCGGTAGAGAAGGAGAATCCGTGCTTCGGCGGAATGCAGCCTAACCCAGCGCGGCGTGTGCAGGGCGGCATCCAGTCCATTGCCATTTTCCAATATCTCGAGAAAATCTTTCTGAAATGAGGAAACAACGCTGAGCCATGCTTCGGCGAGCAGTGTATCCCGCGACAGAAAGCGGTGGTAAACCGATCCGACCGGTGCCCCCACTTCTCCGGCAACAGCGGCGATGGTTACAGCCGCAGGCCCGGAGGCAGCAGCGATCTTTAATGCCGCCGCCACGAATTGTTCGTTGGTAAAGTAAGCAGTTCGTCCCATAGTTGCTTTATAATAGAATATGTATTCTAAAAAAGCAATTGTTATTTATGGTTCTTTATGACATCGCAATTAATAAAGATAATAATTGAGGACTTAAGCCCGCAATAATTCTTATAAAGACAAGTGGTTGAGTTAATCGCGTCAGGGAATGAACACAAATCAATTCAACAGCTTGAAATTTGCCATCCGTCGTGATAGTTTCTTTGCGCAGGGACAAGCAGTGACATTATATTGAAGCTGGAAGGTTAATCTTGAAATATTATCCTGTATTTTTAGATATTTGCGGTAAAAAATGCGTGGTGGCCGGTGGCGGTGAAGTGGCTGCAAGAAAGGTTGCGAGGCTGCTCGATTGTGGCGCACAGGTGCTGGTCGTGAGTCCGCAGCTCACGCCGGAGCTCACAGCACTGAAAGCGGAAAGTGCCATAGAACATATAGCTGCCGAGTATGATATTCAGTATATTGAAGGTGCGGTTTTAATTATCGGGGCGACGGATGATGAAAAAACCAATGCTACGATTTCTTCCGATGCCCGAAGCCGCGGAATTCCTGTAAACATAGTGGACGACCCGCAAAAGTGTGATTTTATTCTGCCTTCTCTCGTGGAAAGAGGTGATTTGACCCTGGCCATCGGCACGGGCGGTAAAAGCCCGGCTTTGGCGCGCTATTTACGCGAGGAGCTGGAATCCGTCTATGGCATGGAATATGCCACCCTGCTTAATATTTTAGGCCAACTGCGGGGAAAGATGGAGAAAAATGCCGGTCGCGGCCGAGTCTGGTTTGATGAGCTTCTGGCCGGTGGATTATTGGATGCAATCCGGAAAAATGATGAAGGCAGAGTGAAGAAAATCATCCGTGACATCACCGGCGAGGAGGTGCACATTGATTAGTATGGGAATGGCGCTGTTTGTGCTGGCTCTGGTTTGCTGTGCGTTTGCCACTGCGGGTTATCTGCTGTCTCTCTTGGTGAAGAAAGTCGGGCTGGCCAAAGCATCCACCTGGATTCTGGCGGCAGGATTTCTTTTTCTGACCGTCAACCTGCTTGGTGCCGTTATCCGGTCGACCGGATGGGAGAATTTCGGTTCGCGCCATTTGCTGTCGATTTACGCCTGGGTAATTGCCGGTATTTACCTGGGGTTTCAATTTAAAACCAAAACAAGACTGCTGGGCGCTTTCATCGCGCCGTTTATTTTATTGTTTTTGATCGCTGCCGCCGGTCAGGGAGCGGATAAAAATCTTGTGCCCCCTCAGTGGCAGGGGTGGCTCACCACGTCTCACCTGGTGCTGGCGATTGCCGGCGAGGCTCTTTTTGTGATAGCTTCAGCAGCCGGCGCGATGTTTATGATCCAGAACAGTTTGCTCAAACATAAAAAACCGGGCAAGATGGGCCGCCTGTTGCCCTCGCTTGGCGACCTGGACAGGATCAATCATCTGGGACTGTTGTGGGGATTTCCTCTGCTCACGCTGGGCATGATCGGCGGAACTATTTTCGCCGCTTTTGTCTGGGGTAACCTTTGGGCTTATGATCCCAAGGTAATCTGGTCATTTGCCGTCTGGGTTATTTATGGCTTTTTGCTGCATCAGCGCCTCGCAATCGGCTGGAAAGGAATCCGGATGGCATCATGGTCCTGCGCTGTTTTTGCACTATTTTTATTGTCGGCTTTAGCTATTCGATTTTGCTTTTCAACCGTGCATAACTTTATTTGAGATATGATTGTATTAGTCGGATTAAATCATAAAACGGCGCCGCTCAGCGTGCGTGAAAAACTCTTTGCCGGATGCCTGAGTGATGGCAACCTGCTGGGCAATTTGCAGGCGATTGAGGGTGTGCTGGAAATCCTCCACCTTTCTACTTGCAACCGCGTGGAGCTGGTTGCCGCAGTTGAGGATGCGCCGCAGGCGCTAAATGCGCTCAAATGCTTTCTGGCCGGACAAGGCAAACTGACGAATGAGGAAGCCGGAATCTGTCTTTATGCATATCAGGATGAAGAGGCGATCCGGCATTTGTTCCGGGTTACCTCCAGCCTAGATTCGCTGGTTTTGGGTGAGGCGCAGATCCTCGGTCAGGTGAAGGATGCCTACCGCGAGGCGCTGGAGAAAAACGCCACCGGCATTGCGCTCAACCGGCTGATGCACCGGGCTTTTCGCACCGCCAAGCGCGTCCGGACGGAGACGGGTATCGCCGCCAATCCGGTTTCGGTGAGCTTCTCGGCGGTGGAATTGGCCAAGAAAATATTCGGAACGCTCGCCGGCAAAAAAGTATTATTGATCGGCGCCGGAGAAATGGCAGAGTTGACAGGTACGCATCTGATCGGCAACGGTGCGGAGGAAATAACCGTCGCCAACCGGTCGCTGTCTCAGGCCGTGCTGCTTGCGGAAAAGTTTCACGGTAAAGCCATCGGACTTACAGATATTGATGAAGCGCTTTGCGATGTCGATATTGTGATTAGCTCCACCGGCGCACCTTCTTACATCGTAACGCAGGAGATGATTCGTCAGTGCTTGCGCAAACGCAAAAACCGGCTGCTTTTTTTAATTGATATTGCCGTGCCGCGTGACATCGATCCGGCAGTGGATAGTATAGAGAATGTCTATCTGTACAATATTGATAATTTGCAGGATATTGTTGATGAAAACATGAAAAGCCGCCGCCGCGAAGCGCTGAAAGCCGAACAAATCATTGCGGAAGAGGTAACGCAGTATAGCAACTGGCTCAGGGAACTGGAGGCCGTTCCCACTATCGTGTCGCTGCGGAACAAGGCCGAAGGCATCGTGCGGATGGAGATGGTAAAAGCTCAAGGCTGGATGTCGAAGCTCGAAAACGGTAACCGCGAAAAAGTGGACGCATTGGTAAATGGCATTGTTAACAAGCTCCTCCATACGCCTGTTGCTGTGATCAAGGAAGAAAGCGCCGAATTAAATTCTCAGGATATTGTCGCCGCGGCCAGACAGCTTTTCCGGCTGGATGAGTAGGGGATGATGTGGCAGTTGAAGGGGCATATCATCGCTCAGTATCCCCTCCAATCGTGGCTCTAGAGCTCATTGAGCGGCAGCCGAAAACTCGCCCTTCGGGCTCAAACAGTTCGGTTGCCTACTGCTCCATTTCGCGAAGAGCCACTGTATTTCGGGCATATTCACTCAGAGAATGCCCCGATTCATCTGCCGGTTTTTAGGATGAAAGGAAAAATATGAATATAAAAATTGGAACACGCGGCAGTAAACTGGCTCTGGCCCAAGCTAATACTGTCGTAGAAAGTTTAAAAAAAGTTGCTCCGGAAATAACGGCCGAGATTTGTGTGATCAAAACCAGCGGGGACATAATGCAGGATGTTTCGTTGCTGAAAATCGGCGGACAGGGCGTGTTTGTTAAGGAAATTGAAGATGCACTGCTGGCGGGAAGTATTGATCTGGCGGTACACAGTATGAAGGATGTGCCCGGTGAAACGCCCGATGGCTTGATGTTCGGGGCTATTCTGCTGAGGGAAGACGTGCGCGATATCCTGGTGTCCCGCGGTAACATTAAAATGGAATTTATGCCCAAGGGTGCGAGGATAGGTACCGGATCGCTGCGGCGCGGTGCTCAGATACAGGCAATGCTGCCCGATGTTACCATTGTGCCTTTGCGCGGCAATATCGATACGCGCTTGAAAAAAATTGAAACGGAAAATCTTGCCGGCGTAATCCTGGCGGCAGCAGGAATGAAGCGCCTGGGATATGCAGACAAAATTGCCCAGTATCTGCCGATTGAATTAATGCTGCCGGCGGTTGGACAGGGTGCGCTGGGATTGCAGATACGCGATACGGATTCCGAATTAGCCTTGGTCCTGGCGAAGCTAAATCATGCGACGACAGCTGCGGAAGTAACAGCGGAGAGATCGTATCTTCGGGCATTAGGCGGCGGGTGCCGTCTGCCGATTGCGGCGCTGGGCAAGATGGAAGGGAAAGTACTTTCGCTGGAAGGCCTGGTGGCAGCGCCGAATGGTGAAATCATCTGTCGAGACAAAGTCCGAGGTTCTATAGCAGAAGCGAAGGAATTGGGTGCGCGACTGGCGGACATGATTATGGAAAAAGGTGGCAAAAAATTATTGAATCTGGTGTGCTGAAAAATATGAATCGGGAAAATAAAACAGGTAAAGTCTATATAATCGGTGCGGGGCCGGGCGATGCGGGCTTAATTACGCTCAAAGCCGTAGAATGTTTGCGTCGGGCCGATGTGGTAATTTACGATAATCTGGTTAACGAAGAATTGCTGAAATATGCTCCGTCTCATGCCCGTTTCATCTACGCCGGCAAAAAAGGCGGCGATCACACTTTGTCTCAGGATAAAATCAACGCACTGCTGGCCCAGGAGGCTCTGGACGGCAACACTGTAGCTCGCCTCAAGGGTGGCGATCCCTTTATTTTCGGGCGGGGTGGTGAAGAGGCGGAAATACTGGCTCTGAATGATGTGCCGTTTGAAATAATTCCCGGTGTGACTTCGGCCATAGCCGTTCCGGCCTATGCCGGCATTCCACTGACGCATCGGGGGCTCACATCCACAGTTGCCTTTATAACCGGGCATGAAGATCCGACCAAGGAGAAAAGCGACATCGATTGGCAGGCGCTTACCGGTATCGGTACTCTGGTATTTCTAATGGGTGTGAAGAATATCGGGCAAATTACCGGGGCATTGATTTCGCACGGCAAAGCACCGGAAACTGCGGCGGCGCTGATTCGCCGGGGAACGACGCCTCGCCAGGAAGTGATCACCGGCACGCTGTCAACGATTGTTGAGCAGGCGCAAGTCAATAATTTCCAGCCTCCGGCTATCCTTGTGGTCGGGAAGGTTGTCGAATTAAGAGAGACACTGAGCTGGTTTGATACGAAGCCATTGTTCGGGAAAGGCATAGTGATTACCCGACCCGAACGGCAGGCGGATGATCTGGCGCTGCTGCTTGCGTCCCAAGGCGCTTCTCCCATCGCCTTTCCGACGATCAGTATTGTGCCGCCGGAAGACTGGAAAGAACTGGATTGTGCACTTGATCAGCTGGAATCATACCAGTGGCTGATTTTTACGAGTGCCAACGGCGTCCATTTCTTTTTTCAGCGGTTGCGGGAAAAAAGCAGAGACATTCGCGATCTTAAAGGAATAAAAATCTGCTGCATCGGACCGGCCACCGCCCGGCAGATTGAAAACAGGGGCATTAAAGTCGATCTGGTTCCCCAGGAGTTTATTGCCGAAGGTATTCTGAAATCATTTGCCTCGCTGGATTTGTCCGGAAAGAAAATATTGATTCCGCGTGCCGCTGTTGCCCGCGATATTCTGCCGGAAAGTCTGAAAAAGCAAGGCGCTATAGTCGATGTAGCCACAACCTATCAGACAGTGAACTCCGGCCGAAAAAAAGAAGAACTGACAAAATTGATTGACGCGGGCGAAGTGGATATTATCACCTTCACCAGCTCATCAACCGTGAACAACTTTTTGGAAATTATGGGGGCGGAGTATGTGCTGCCTTCTTCCATCCAGATTGCCTGCATTGGCCCGGTGACGGCGGACACTGCAAAAAAGGCAGGATTTCCAATTGATATTTCCCAGGAAGAATACACAATGGAGGGACTGGTGCAGTCTCTGATTAATCATGTGCAGGAAAAAGCATCCCGGACGGACGGGTGAGGAAAAACAATGATTGGTATTTCTAAATTATATTGCGGAGCGGTGGAACCATCCGATGTGCTGCGCTACAACCGGCACTCCGGGCAATTACCATCGCACCTGCTGCAATTTTCAGTGGACAAAAAGCCGGTTGTTGTCTGGAACATGACGCGCCGCTGTAATCTGAAGTGCATTCACTGCTATTCTAATTCCGCCGATATAGATTACCCCGATGAGCTTACTACAGAGGAAGGCAAAAAGCTGATTGACGATCTGGCGGCCTTCGGTGCTCCGGTAATCCTGTTTTCCGGCGGCGAACCGCTGCTGCGCAAGGACCTCTTAGAACTGGCGCAGTATGCAACAGACAAGGGCATGCGCGCAGTCATTTCCACCAATGGTACGCTGATCACCAAAGAAATCGCAGCCCGACTCCAGAAGATTGGCCTTTCGTATGTGGGCGTGAGTCTGGATGGCCTGGAAAAAACGCACGACCGTTTCCGGGGGAAAAAGGGCGCATTTGCCGAAGCAATTGAGGGAATGAGAAATTGCCGCAAAGCCGGTATCAAGGTTGGTATCCGGTTTACTGTCAATAAGCACAATCTGGCCGATGTTCCGTCCATGTTTGATCTTCTCCGGAAAGAAGAAATGGAGAGAATGTGCTTCTATCATCTGGTCTACACCGGTCGTGGTTCCAGATTGCGCGATGAAGATTTGTCTCACGAGGAAACCCGTAAATTACTTGATTTGATTGCCGGAGAGACCAGAAAAATGTTCGATGCCGGACTCTCACCGGAAATTCTTACAGTGGATAATCATGCCGACGGGCCGTATCTTTATCTGAAAATAAAGCAGGAAGATCCGGCGCGGGCCAAGGAAGTACTGGAGCTGCTCGAAATGAACGAGGGCAACAGCTCCGGTCACGGCATCGGTTGTGTGAGCTGGGATGGTGAAGTCTATCCTGATCAGTTCTGGCGCAATCAGTCGCTGGGGAATGTGAGGATCAGACCCTTCAGCGAAATCTGGCTGGATGAAAAAAATGAGCTCCTGATGAAACTCAAAAACAAGAAAAAACACGTACACGGGCGTTGTGTTTCGTGCTTGTGGCTTAATGTCTGCGGCGGTAACTTCCGCGCCAGAGCCGAATCGGCAGGAGATGTCTGGGGGCCGGATCCCGCCTGCTATCTTTCCGATGAGGAAATTACAGCAAAGGAGGTTTAATGATGGAAACGGAGCTGTTAAAAGAAAATTTAGAATTAGTAGAGAAATTGAAAAATGTTCCGGTACTGCATTCCTTTGGTAAAAAAGATATTAACAAGCTTCTCAGTTTCAGTAATGTAAAAAAATATTCCGCCGGTGAAATGATTATTGAGGAAGGAAGCTATGATAACTGGATCTATTTTCTGATAGACGGCAATGTTCGTGTTATTAAAAATTCAGAGGAGATAGATACGCTGCGGCGGACCGGAGATATCTTCGGGGAAATGTGTGTGATTGACGGCTGTCCTCGTTCGGCTTCAATTCAGGCAATGGACGATGTCTCCTGTCTGGCAACAGATGTATCCTTTATAGATAACCTTTACAGTGAAGACAAAGTGGCGTTTTGTTCGATATTTTATCAGATGGTTGCTGAGGTATTAGCTTGCCGTTTACGGGACACAAGTGGTGAACTGGCAAAAGTTAAAGAAGAGCTTCAGATGCTGAAAAGCATCAACAACAAAGGAGGTTAGAAAATGCAGTTTCCGGACTACCGTCCCCGCCGATTAAGAAAAAATGAGAATTTCCGTCGTTTGATTAGGGAAACTCAGTTGAGCGTCAATGATTTTATATACCCGCTTTTTGCAGTTCCCGGTAAAAATGTAAAAAAGCCGATCCAATCGATGCCGGGAATCTTTCAGATGTCGACAGACAATATAGTTGCGGAAGCTCAAAAAGCCAGAGACATGGGCATTCCCGGCATTTTGCTGTTTGGTATTCCTTCACATAAAGATGAGCTGGCCACCGGTGCTTTTGCCAAAGACGGCATTATTCAACAGGCCGTCCGCCGGGTTAAAAAGGAAGTGCCCGACATTATAATTATAACTGATGTCTGTCTTTGTGAGTATACCAGTCACGGGCATTGCGGTATGATCGAAAAGGGAGAGGTGGCCAATGACGTGACGCTGGAAGTGCTGGCGGAAACAGCGGTTTCCCATGTGCGCGCTGGTGCCGATATGGTTGCACCCTCGGCCATGATGGATGGTCAGATTACGGCCATTCGTGAAGGCCTTGATGAAAACAATTATGAAAATATTCCCATTATGGCTTATGCGGCGAAATATGCATCCTGTTTCTACGGGCCTTTTCGCGAAGCGGCCGAAAGCGCACCGCAGTTCGGAGATCGCAAAGCTTACCAGATGGATCCGGCCAATGGCGATGAAGCTATCCGGGAAATTACACTTGATGTATCCGAAGGCGCGGATATTATCATGGTGAAACCGGCGCTTGCTTATCTGGATATTATCTACCGGGCAAAGCAGGAGTTTGATTTACCTCTGGCTGCATATAACGTCAGCGGTGAATATTCGATGATCAAAGCTGCAGCGCAAAAGGGCTGGCTGGACGAAGAAAAGTCCATGTTCGAATCACTGACGGCAATCAAGCGCGCCGGTGCGGATATAATTATTACCTACTGGGCAATGCAGGCCGCAAAGGTGTTGAACAAATAATGAAAAATATTGTGCGTATGATTGCGTGGGAAGTGACGCGAAGCTGCAATCTGAATTGTCTGCACTGCCGGGCAGCTGCAAGCTGCGGGCCTTATCCGGGAGAGCTATCTTCAGAAAAATGTCTGGCGCTGATCGATGATATTGCCGCCTCTTCATCCCCCGTGATTATTCTGACCGGCGGCGAGCCGCTCTTGCGACCGGACATTTTTGAAATTGCCGCCTATGGAACAAAAAAAGGCTTGCGCATGGTCATGGCGACCAACGGCACACTTGTAGATGCGCCAACCGCGCAAAAGATGATCATAAGCGGCATCCAGCGTGTCAGCATCAGCATTGACGGCAAAGACGCCGAAAGCCATGATGCTTTCCGCGGTGAACCGGGCGCGTTTTCCGGGGCAATGCGGGGTATCGAAGCAATGAAGTCTGTGGGGATGGAGTATCAAATCAACACGACGATTACCACATCCAATCTCCATCAGATCAAAGATATTCACAATCTGGTCTTGCAATCGGGGGCTGTCGCACATCATATTTTTCTGCTGGTGCCGACCGGCAGGGGCAGGGATCTGGCAGCGCAGGCCATCACCGCTGCTGATTACGAAGAAACACTGCTGTGGTTTCATCAGGAAAGCCTGACTTGCGAAATACAACTCAAAGCAACGTGCGCCCCGCACTATTTCCGCATAATGCACCAGAATAAGGCAAAAGGGGTTGCTCCTGTGAAAAAAGCCGGTGGCCACTTTCACGAATCCACCCGGGGGTGCCTAGGGGGCATTTCTTTTTGCTTCATATCTCATACAGGCCAGGTTCAGCCTTGTGGTTATCTGGAGCTTGACTGCGGCAATGTGCAGAAGCAGAGCTTTGCCGAAATCTGGGAGCGCTCTGAGGTATTTCGCAATCTGCGCGGTTACAGCAATTACGGCGGCAAGTGCGGACGCTGCGAATTTATCAAAGTCTGCGGAGGATGCCGGGCGCGGGCATATGAGGCAACGGGAGACTATCTATCAGAAGAACCGTTGTGTCTTTATGAACCGCAACGCTAGTGTCATCAGATTCATGTTATGTGTTATTCCGGTGAAGAGATTGTGCCACAATAGCGGAAAGTCCCAGCAACACCGTCATACCGGCGCAGGCCGGTATCCAGAGACTTAAATGATGTTCAAGCAACCGGCCGTATATATTCTGGCAAGCGCAAGAAATGGAACTCTCTACATAGGAGTTACATCTGATTTGGTCAAGCGAGTATGGGAACACAAAAATAATTTCGTCGAAGGTTTTACAAAACGCTATAATATTCATCATCTCGTTTGGTATGAAATACATGAAAATATAAGCTCTGCCATCGAACGGGAAAAGGCATTAAAAGAATGGAAAAGCGCATGGAAACTCAATATGATTGAGAAAGATAATCCGAATTGGAATGATCTATATGAAAGTATTTCTTGACTGGATTCCGGCCTTCGCCGGAATGACGAAGTAGGGTGTTGCGATGGACGATATCGATAAAAAAATTTTAAATATTCTGCAAAAGGAATTTCCGCTAACGGAACGTCCTTTTCTTGCCGTAGCGGAAAAATGCGGTATCAGCGAAGACGAGGTAATCAGCCGTGTTCAGAAGTTGAAAGAGAAGGGAATTCTGCGCCGGATCGGAGCTATTTTCAATGGCGCCAATTTGGGCCGAGTCAGCACACTTTGTGCGGCCCGGGTACCGGAAGAAAATCTGGATAATTTTGTCAGTGCCGTTAACGCCTATACCGGTGTGACGCATAATTATCGGAGAAATAATGACTACAATGTGTGGTTCACGGTGAATGCCGCCAGCAGAAAAGAAATTGCCCGGTTTCTTGCCGAGCTGAAAGAGAATACCAAAGTAACAGATATTCTGGAAATGAATGCTGTGCGTACTTTTAAAATAGATGCTTCCTTTGAAATGTAATTCCCCACAAAAATGCTGAAACTGATTGGAGTAGTTTATGTCCGGTGAAAATAAAGTACCTGTGGTCGCTCTCGTTGATGGCAGCAACTATGTATATCGTGCCTTTTACGGGATTCCTCAGCTTACTAATTCCAAAGGCTTTCCTACCAATGCCATTTACGGTTTTACCACCATGCTGCTGAAGCTTCTGCGTGACCTGCAACCGGATTATATTGTTGTTACGTTTGATCTTAAAGGTGCAACCTTGCGCCATGATGAATTTGCCGATTATAAAGCAACACGCAAGCCAATGCCCGATGACCTGATCCCGCAGATTCCTTTCATTAAAGAAGTGGTTCGCGGCTTATCCATTACAGTATTGGAAAAACAAGGTATCGAGGCCGATGATATTATCGGTACGCTGACAGATGATGCCAGCAGGTTGGGCTGGAAAACCATCCTTGTCTCCGGTGATAAAGATCTGATGCAGCTCATCGATGAAAATGTCACCATGGTTGATACAATGAGGGATAAAACTTATGATGTGGCGGCAGTGAAAGAACGCTTCGGCGTGGGCCCGGATAAAGTTACGGAAATACTCGGCCTGATGGGTGATACATCGGATAACATTCCGGGGGTGCCGGGTATCGGCCCGAAAACCGCCCAACGGTTGATTGAGGAATATGGGTCCGTCGAGGAAGTTATCCGAAACACGGAAAATTTAAGGAACGTCAAGCTGCGGGAGAGCTTCCGCCAGTATGCCGAACAGGCGCGGATGAGCCGTCAGCTGGCGCTCATCAGAAGAGATATTGAAATTGATTTTGATCTGAAAGAGGCAGTACGCCGGCAGCCGGATAAAGAAGTTCTTTCCCGGCTCTTCAGTGAATTTGAATTTTCATCGCTCCTGCAGGAGATTAAACGTGGTGCCGAAAAAGTTGTTCGGGATTCAAAAATAATTCAGGATCGCCGGGAGTTGGAGGATCTTGTCACTCAATTGCAGGATTTTTCGGAAATATCACTGGAGATTATCCGGGAGAAAACGCAGCCTGCGGATTTAATCGGTCTGGCCCTAAGCACCGGCAGCGATGATTTCTATGTACCTCTGGGGCACACGAGCCGGCAGGTACAGTTGCCGGCAAAAGATGTATTGGCTGCATTAGCTCCTGTTCTGAGCAGTGCTAAAATAAAGAAACATGTGCATGACCTTAAAGCTGCTCTGCTGGATGTGGCAAACTTAGGTGCAGATATACAGGCAGGCAATGATGTTATGCTGGCGGCCTATCTTGTTAATCCTTCCCGGAATTCCTATGACCTGGGTGAAATTGCCTGGGAATATTTGCATGAGCAGATTCCCTCTGTAACTGATGTTGCCGGAGGCAAGGGCAGAACGTATCCGCTGAATCTGGTGCCCATAGACAAAATGGCGGCTTATGCGGGAGTGCGCGCGGCTGCCGTGTTTGCGCTGGCGCCGGTTCTTTTCGGGAAATTGAAGGAAATCTCTGCCGCCGATCTCTTTGACAAGGTTGAAATGCCGCTTTTGCATGTGCTCTTTGCCATGGAGAAAAAAGGCGTGCTCGTGAATGTTAATCTTTTAGGGCAAATGTCCAGGGAACTGGCTCAATTGCTGTCTATGTCCGAAGAGAAAATATTTCGCCTGGCCGGCGAAAAATTCAACATCAATTCCCCGAAGCAATTGCAGAGCATTTTATTTGACAAGCTCAAGCTGCCCACCGGCAAGAAAACGAAGGAAGGTTTCTCTACAGACGTGGATGTTCTTTCTTCTCTGGCGCAAAGTCATGAATTGCCCGCAGAAATTCTCGCGTACCGCAGTCTGGCCAAGCTCAAATCCACTTATGTTGATGCACTGCCGGTGCTGGTCGATCCGCGAACAGGCCGCATTCATACATCCTACAATCAGACGGTAACCGCCACAGGCAGGCTATCGAGCAGCAATCCAAATTTGCAAAATATTCCGATCCGGACACTGGAAGGAAAAAGAATCAGGCAGGCCTTCATTGCCGCACCGGGAAGCGTTCTGATATCTGCCGACTATTCGCAAATAGAACTGCGTGTGCTGGCACATTTTTCGGAAGATGAAACCTTGATTGAGGCCTTTACTTCGGAAGAGGATATTCATAGCCGCACGGCATCGGATATCTTCGGTGTTTTCCCGCAAATGGTTAATGCCGATATGCGCCGGCAGGCCAAAGTTATCAATTTCGGCATCCTTTACGGAATGAGCGCTTTCGGGTTAGCCAAAGAGCTGGGTGTTTCCCAGAAGATGGCTCAGGTCTACATTGACGGATATTTTGCCCGCTATAAAAAGGTGCGGTGTTATCTGGATGGGATATTGGAAGGGGCCCGCCGCGATGGCTTTGTCTGCACGCTGTTGAATCGCCGCCGCTATTTGCCGGAATTAAAGAGTCCGGTGGCAATGGTGCGGCAATTTGCCGAACGCATGGCAATTAATGCGCCCATTCAGGGTACCGCTGCCGATTTGATTAAAGTGGCCATGGTCAATATTGCCTCTTTGCTGCAAAAGAAAAATCTTTCTTCCCGGTTGATTATGCAGGTGCACGATGAACTTGTTCTCGAAGCACCGATGCAGGAAAAAGATGAAGTCATGGCCCTGGTCAAAAAGGAAATGGAAGAAGTCATTAAGCTCAAGGTGCCGCTGAAGGTGGAGATTGCCTCAGGGAATAACTGGGACGAAGCCCATTGACGGACTGTTGAAAAGCACTGATCTGCGTTGTTGCACGGCGATCCCCTCCGCTCAACGTATGAAACTATACGCCTCGCGGCGTTGATCTTGCGCGCCTAGCATCTCAACACTTTTGAACAGCCCTGAAAACTGATGGATTCATTTTTTGTCATTGCCGGGCGGGTACTCCGGCGGATGCTGGATGATCCGGCAATAAGCAACTATTTATTGTTTATTCTCTGAGTTATCAATGTCTTACGTCATCAGCGAATAAAGACGATGGGCGGTTGTGGTTTTTAAAAAAAGAGTATGCTATAAATTGAAGCAATTAAAATGTTTGGTTATATGCTTATACGTGGGGCCAAATTCCTATGACTGAAGAGTCTACCTATAAATCATTGGAACAAACAATCGGCGCAAGTGAAAAACAATCAATCATGGTAAAACTATTTTCCAACCGCAGGTGGCCGGTTTATATTTTCTGCATAATCACCTTGTTGTCCCAGCTTTTAACAGCCGCCATGAACATTGCCAATAGTCTGATCTGGTGGGGGCGAATCGATCTTGACCTTATCCTGATCGGCTGCATCGATTCCTTCGTCGTTACATCCCTGATTACTCCTGCTGTCATTTATTTTATTAAAAATTATTTTAACCTCGAAGAGATGAATCGTAAACTTCAGAAGGAAATCACCGAACGAACAATGGCGGAAAAGGCGCTGCGGGAAAATGAGCAGAAGTACAGGTTGCTGACCGAGAACATGAACGACATCCTCTGGACAAGCGATCTGGAGATGAACATTACCTACTTGAGTCCTTCCATAGAGAAGGTGTTGAATTTTGCCGTTGAGGAGCGAATGAAGCATACCCTCGCGGAACAAATGCCGCCGGAAACATTGCATCTCGCCATGGAAATATTGGTTGAAGAACTGCAGTTCGACAAGGAAAGGGACCCCGACAGACACATCTGTCTTGATCTTGACTTTTTCCATAAGGACGGGTCTGTCCGTTGTCTGGAGACTTCGCTGTCTTTCATCAGGGATGAGAACAGCAAACCTGTCGGAATACATGGCCTGGCAAGGGACATGACCGACCACAGGCAGGCGGTAGAGGAACTGAGAGACAGCAGAAAACGCGAACAGATGATTGTTGATAATGCCAGGGACGTTATCTGGATGCTGGATATGAACACCAGGTTTACTTTCATAAGTCCGGCGATAGAACTTATGCTGGGATACACCGTTGAGGAATATCTGGCGAAACCTCATAGTGAAATCATTGCTCCGGCATCGTTAGACCTTCTGCTTAAAGTATTAGAAGAAGAATTGGTTTTAGAGAATGACCCGCAGGTGGATAAGTTCCGTTCGCGAACAATCGAGACCGAGCAAATTCATAAAAGCGGGGCGAGGCTTTGGGTTGAGCTCAAGATGAACTTTCTGCATGATGAAAGCGGGCAACCTGTCGGCATCCTTGGTTTCTCTCGCAATATCACCGAACGCAAACTGGTGGAGAAAGCCCTTCAGGAAAGCGAAGCCAGGTACGCTTTGCTGGCAGAGCATATGACAGAGGCTGTCTGGTTGATGGATACAAGCTTTAAAGCACAATACCTCAGCCCGTCTTTGGAAAGGATGAGGGGATATACCCTCGAGGAGATTAATCAGCTACCACTCGATAAACAACTTACCCTTAAATCGTTAGAGTGGGCATTGGAAGTATTTTCGGCTGAAAAGGCTAAGGTTTTGGCGACTCCGTCCTATACACCGACATGTGTCTTAGAGCTTGAGTTTTTCCGTAAAGACGGCTCGACATTTTGGTCGGAATGCACATTTACTCTTATTCGGGATAAAAATGGAAAGCCGCAATCTATCCTTGGCGAAGGTCGGGATATCACCGAACGCAAACAGGCCGAAGCAGAAAAGAAAATTCTGGAAGAACGTCTGCAACAAGCCGACAAACTGGAGTCCATCGGGACGCTGGCTGGTGGCATCGCTCATGATTTCAACAACCTGCTGATGGGAATCCATGGCTTTGCTTCCCTGACGTTGCTGAATCTTGACCCTTCTGATCCCAATTATGAAAGACTGGAAAGGATTGAGGAACAGGTGCAAAGCGGGGCGGATTTAACGCGCCAATTGTTGGGTTTTGCCCGCGGGGGAAGATATGAAGTCAAGACCACGGATATGAACGAAATTCTGGAAAAGACGTCTTCTATGTTTGCGCGAACTAGAAAGGAAATCTCCCTTCAGCGGAGATTTGCCGACGACCTCTGGAATGTGGAAGTTGACAGAGGACAAATCGAACAGGTATTGATCAATCTTTATATTAATTCCTGGCAGGCCATGCCTGGAGGCGGAGATATATATCTGGAGACGCAGAATGTTTGTTTGAGTGATGAAAAGGTGCTGTCCTTCTCCACAAAGCCGGGTGAATATGTAAAAATAACAATTACCGATACCGGATCAGGAATGGATGAAAAGACCCGAGAACGTATCTTTGATCCATTTTTCACAACAAAAGAAATGGGCAGAGGAACTGGTTTAGGACTGGCAACCGTCTACGGAATCATTAAAGGTCACCAGGGTATAATTAATGTATACAGTGAACCAGGCCATGGAACGACATTCAACATCTATTTGCCCGCTTCGGATAAGGAAGTGATACAGGAACAGACGGCAACTGAAGAAATTGCCACAGGCACGGAGACGATCCTGCTGGTAGATGATGAGAAGATACTTGCAGAGGTCAACAAGGAGTTACTTGCGCTGCTGGGATACAATGTCTATGTGGCTGGCAGTGGTCAAGAGGCTATTGCTGTTTACCTGGAGAAGAAAGGCAAAATAGACCTGATTATTCTGGACATGATCATGCCGGGAATATCTGGTTCAGATACTTTTGATCGTCTCCGTAAAATCAATCCGAATGTAAAGATTCTTCTTTCCAGTGGTTACAGCCTCAACGGTGAAGCCCAAGCCATTATGAATCGCGGCTGCAACGGCTTCCTCCAAAAGCCCTTCAGCCTGACAAAGCTATCCTGCGAGATTCGGAAGATTCTGGGCTGATATAAATTTTGTATGCGTTACTCACCGCGAGATTTCATACAATCAAGGTGCTTTCTTGTAGATAAGCTTGCGAAAAGGGAAGATACTCACTGTCGTCAGGCTTCCTTCAGCAGTTCTATCCTGTGTCAACTTGCTGCGGCTTTTTTCCCCAGCTCAAAAGCCTGCTGAATAGCCGCTTTGTTATCGACGATTTCTCCTTTTTCATTGGCTGAAGTCATGACGGTGCCCAGCCATTGCATTTTGGACATTTCCACTGTTGGCTGAAAGCTGTTGACAATCGGGTCGGCCATGTGAACATCCGCAGCTCCGCAAACGGTGATCAGTCCGATGCGTTTGCCCCGCATTTTAGGATAATAAATTTTCTGCCAAAGCCATTTTTCATCAAAGAAGACACACCACCTGTCCAGATAGGCTTTCATCTGCGCGGTCATCGAGAAGAAATAAACAGGCACACTGTGGATAATTGCATCTGCTTCCAGTATCTGTTTATGGATTTCCGGCATGTCGTCTTTAATAACACAGAGACCGGTTTTGTTGCATTTCTTGCAGTCTTTGCAGCCGGATATTTTCTTCCTGTCGAGGATAATTTTTTCCACTTCCGCGCCGGCCTCTTTGGCGCCGGATAGAGCCTGACTTAAGAGGATATCGCTATTGCCGCCGATACGCGGGCTGCCCATAACGCCGAGTACTTTCATGGAAACAACCTCCTGATCTTTCTTTGCTCTAATTACATCTATTGTTGTTCATATTGGTATCTCTTTTGTGCTGATTTGTAAATGTCAAAAAAATTATGGAAAAAGACTGCGGATTAAATATTCAACCAAATCATCTTGCTTCTGATCTTTTAATGGTTTATATTTCGGCCATCCTGTGGATTGCAAAGGGGATTAAATATGAAAGCTTTTGCTAAAGGCAGCATTGTTTTTCTGGCCGGCATCCTTTTATCGGTTTTTTTCAGTCAGGCCTGTCTGGCGGCAGATCTTGAGGAAAAGGGCCGTCGGGTCAGCCCGTCAGTATCAGGGGGGAAGATTACTCTGGTAAAGGTTATAATCAATGCGGCCAATGGCGGCCCGAAAGTTGATACTCTGCAACTTGCTTATTCCGACTCCACGATACTGATAGCGGATGTGTCTCTAACCGTTAAAAAAGGGTTTTATCAAATAGAACTGCTGGAGAAGGGCAAACCATCTTTAACGCTCAAAGCGCAAGCCGGAAAGACAGTCAAAGGCAATGGACGCCTGAGTGTGAATGCCGGCGGCACTGTGCAATACAGAGTAACAGCAAAGAAAGCGAAAGATATCGCTTTCGATTTCTCTTTTAGCCCGCTTAATGTTCCGGATGAATCGCGAGTCAGCCGGACATCCTCCGAAGCAGCGGAAGCTGACGGTCTTAATTTGAAATTAACCTGTAGCGCCGGGAAAAATTGCCTCCTCCAGGTGCAGAATATGAGCCGGTCGAAATCTTACCGGAATATTTTATTCCGGATTGATTATAAAATGATGACGAGAGAAGGAACTGTTGAGAAAAGCAAGAACGGCGGAATCGCAGATCCTCTCTTTCCTGATAAAACCGGTGAGTGGCCGATTGATCTCGTTTTTGGAGAGATACCCAAAGATATCAGAGTATTACTTATAAATGCGGATAAGGTAGACCCCGCTGAAATAAAGGCTCCGGGTATTGATCAAAAGAAAAATAGTGTTATTCCGCTCATATCTTTGGAAAAGCAGAAGGAAAATGATGCCGCAACCAAACCCACGGTGCCGGTTCCTGCACCGTTGCCCGGGAGTAATGATCCCGCCAACAAGCAGATAAAACTGTGATTATTACTGAAAATGAGCCCTGAGAAGTTGTCCGATCGAATCAAAACATTTTATAAGGGATTAAGCGGACACAGCAGGGCTGCCTAATAACCATTGGAGCAATTATGGAAAACGTATTATCAAATTGTCCGGTTGTAGTCGAGATACCGGTTGTCTGGGGAGAAATGGATGCCTTCGGTCATGTCAACAACATTGTCTATTTCCGCTATTTTGAAAATGCGCGGATCGCTTATTTCGAAAAACTTGATCTGATCAATTATATGAATGAAACAGGAATAGGGCCGATACTTGCCTCTACGCAATGCAAATTCCGACTGCCTCTGACTTATCCGGATAATGTTTCTGCGGGGGCAAAGATTGTGAGGCTCAAAGATGATGCCTTGATTATGTCCTATTATGTGGTTAGCCATAAACATCAGAAGGTGGCAGCTGAAGGCGATGGAATGATTGTCTGCTATGATTACCGCGGGAATAAAAAAGTAGCGATACCTGATGAAATCAGAAAACGCATTTTAGCTGTGGAAAAAGTGGACAAGATATAATTCCAATCCGCATATGCATTACTACATATTACAAGTTCGATATTCAACGCAGAACGCGGCGGCAACGAGAAGGCTCCGCAGGCATATATTTAACATACGTCGAGGACGCCGACATTGTTGCCAACAAAGTTATGCAAAGGATAGCGAGCTTGTTATCTAAATCCCGATCCATTTAACAAAATTGAACGCCAGTACTCCGCCGCAGTATGACGTCAGCAGGGTCAGCAGAATCGTCGAATAAAACCATTTGTTGCTGTTCATTTCCTGCTTCAAAACGGCAATTGTTCCGGCGCAGGGAATAAAAAGCATCATGACCACGAGGAAAGACGCAGCTGAAGCGTGGCTCATAACCTGAGGCAGTACATGCACCAGTCCTTCTGCACCCACCGAATAAAGGACACCCAGTGTAGCAACAACATTTTCTTTAGCCACCAGTCCTGTTAACAGTGCGGCAATCATTTTCCAGTTCAAGCCCAGCGGATCTCCAATTGGTTCCAGTAGTTTGCCCAAAGAAGCAAGCCAGCTTTCTTCGACAATGCCCGAAGGATAATAAGACAGAAACCAGACCAGTACGGCGACACCAAGAATTATGGTTCCCGCTTTGCGTATAAAAGATATCGTTCTCGACCAGACAACCATCATAATCGTCCTTAGATCCGGCCGGTGATAAATAGGCAGTTCCATGATAAAAGGAGCATCCTGTTTCCAGATAATTTTATTTACGAAAATACCGGCAATGCCCAGAGCAACAATATTTAAAGCCAGAATGCTCCAGGCCACATAAGGCGCCAGCGAGCCGAAAATAGCTGCGCAGATAAGCGTCAGGACGGCCAGCCTTGCCGTGCAGGGGACAAAGGGAATCAGCAGCAGAGTAATCATCCGGGCCTTGCGTGTTTCGATAATCCGCGCTCCCAATACGGCCGGGACATTGCAGCCGAAACCCAGGCACATCGGGATAAAACTTTTGCCGTGCAACCCGACAATATGCATGATTCTGTCCATCACGTAGGCGGCGCGCGCCATATAGCCGATGTCTTCCAGCAGTGCCATGGTGACAAAGAAAATAATCAGGATGGGCAAAAAGGTAATTACCGCACCCGTTCCTCCTATGATGCCGTTGAAAAACAAACCTTTCAGCCAGATGGGCAGTCCCAGAAATAATGGTTCGCTCCAACTGGTAAATTGTTGAATTAATCCATTGAGCCAGTTTTGTAAGGGGATGCCGATGGAGTAAGTCAGGAAGAATACTGCCGCCATAACTCCCAGCAAAATCGGAATACCGAACACCGGACGGGTCAGAATGTGGTCAATCCGGTCCGTCATTACTACCTGTCCCATCTTGAAACGGGAAAGTGCCGCTCTGGTTATTTCTTCAATCCAGTCATAACGTCCATTGACGACAGCATGCAAAGAATCTTCATGCTCGATGAAGAGCGCCATAATTTTCTTCCAGGAATCCGCCGGAAGTTGTGCTTCCATCTGTTTGAAAACGTCAGGGTCTCCCTCCATCAATTTGACAGTGATCCATTGCGCGGAGTAAGGTGCAATACAGTCCGGCTGCACCAGTTCCAGTATTTTCCGGTAAACCGGCAGGTGATCGGCTGATACTTCCGGTAAACGCGGATTGAACTTGACATCACTATCAGCGAAAGAATTGATTTGTGCAACCAGTTCTTTAATGCCGCTGTTGCGTTTGGCTATCATCGGAATGACGGGAATGCCCAGTGCCGTCTGTAAAGCCTGTGTGTCGATTTGTATTCCCTGCTGGGAGGCAACATCGAGCATATTGAGGGCGACAATTACGGGGCGGTTGAGTAAGAGGACTTCCGAGAGAAGATAAAGGCTCCTTTCCAACGCTGCTGCATTTAAAACCAGAACGACAAGATCAGGCTTTTCTTGAATAATGAATTCGCGGGCGACTCTTTCTTCTTCCGAAAATGCTGTCAGGCTGTAGGTTCCCGGCAAATCGACAATGCGAAGCATGGTGTTGGCAGTGCGGTGAAATCCTTCTTTCTTTTCGACGGTTTTACCCGGCCAATTGCCGACGTGCTGGGATAATCCGGTGAGGATGTTAAAAACAGTAGACTTGCCGACATTGGGCTGTCCGGCCAGCGCAACGAAAATTTCTTTGTCTATGGGGGGGGCACAGACATCATCCTTGGCGACTGTAGTTGGATAGACCATAATTTTTACCGCTTCGCCTTGGCCTAAGGCAATTCTTGTGTCTGCTACCTGAACGATGATCCGGCCGCCGCTCACCTGGATAATTCTGAACTTGGCATTATTGGCAAGGCCCATTCCGGCCAGACGGCTGGTTAAAGCGGAGCCGCCCTCTATAGAATTAATTATACCCTGATCGCCTTCCTGCAATTGGGTTATGGGAATTGGATTTGTCATTGCTCTCCAGTCTATTGTTTAAGAGATATATGATATTTTTTCAACAGCACTGCCGGGCCGTATGACCCCTTGGTCCGGCGCAGATTTTTATTGCCCATGTCCTCTTCCAGGTTGAGATACTTATACCGGGGCAATAAGCGCTTGGCCGTGTCATTAAACATGAACTCATAAATACCATGATGTTTCTTTGATGCCTTGGCAAAGTGCAGGACAAATGTTTGAGTGTTGAGGGCTTCGCCAATTATAAATCCGGCCGGCTCATCGTCAATGTAATAAAGAGTTCCCCATAAATCAAGCGCGGAAAATTTTTCCAGAGCCTCCCGGCATTGCTCAAAATCCGTCTTTGTTGTTGCCAGGTGGGAATCGTCTTGCCAGACCTTTAATACGGTCATCGCTTGTTGGGCATTGTGATCAGATATCGCTTCCGCCCGCGGATTATGGGCAGAAAAAAATTGATTTAAATGATTTCTGTGGCGGTTATATTGATTTCCTTTGAAAGACGCCATCTTTTCCGTCAGATAAATGTAATCAGATTCACTTTCATCGTAGTTAATCACAAACTTGTCTTCCGGAAAAAAGGAAAGCCACTCTTCGGGGATCGGGAAAAAGAAATTCTGTTTATCCAGAAGCATTTCAAAGGTCTGCTGATCGCATTTCCGCAGGTCGTTTAAAGGCATTATGTAATTCTGACCCTGACGGTTGTAGCCGGAAATAAATAATCCGCAATCGGTGGTCAAAAATTCGTAGTGACTGATCTTGCGGAAAAGGAATATATTAGCAAAAGTATAATCGGAAATCGGCAGATTAAGTTGCTTGAAATTCTCCAGAAAAAGTCCACGGTGTTGAAAATCAATTATTTCTAATTTCTTCATAAAATAAATAGTTAATTAATCCTTTCTTTGCGCCGTTTACAGAATGAATTTGTTGCCGTTTTCTTTGAGCCAGTGCCTGTGTAATTGATATTCCGGCAGGTCTTTTTTTACCAATTGCCAGAATCGGGCAGAATGGTTTTTTTCTTTTATATGCATTAATTCATGGATAATCACATAGTCAATAACTGGTTGCGGCGCCATCATCAACCGGAAGCTGAAAGCCAGTTTGTTTTCTGGCGAACAAGATCCCCAGCGCGTTTGGGCGGATGTAATTCTAATGCTCTGCGGCAGCAACTGCAACCGGCGGCTAATATGGTCAACCTGTTCGGCAAAATATGCTTTAGCTTTTGTTTTATACCAACCAACGAAATAATCTTTCCGTCTGGACGGTCCGTCGGCGCAGTTAAGATAAAAACGATTACTCCAAAAAACAAGGCCCGGCGGCAGATTCTGCTGAAAAAAAACTTCCAGAGGGTAAGGCGTTCCCAAATAATAAAAGTATTCACCTGATGTATATAGTCTTTCTCTTACTTGAGCGCTCTGCTCTTTTTGCTTTTTAATGGTTTTTTGAATCCAATCGAATTTTTGTTCAACAAAATTGTTGATCTCTCTTGTGGGTGTAAAATAAGGCGCGGAAACAATTACAGCGGATTGTCCGGTAATTTCCAGTGATATTGTTCTTCTTCTTTTTCGGCTTCTTTTCAGTATGTAAGGAACCGCCATTATTATTTATCCATAGATAGAAATTTTGCTGGTGGCGCATTTATTTCCATTGCGACGACATGTTTTTCTTATCACAAATGAACGACAATCGCTATTTATTGTGAAACACTGCTTCCATAAGCTGAAGGCCAATGGAATTGACAGGTTAATAAGACACAAGCTTTTGAAACAAGGGGAGCTGAAATTGGCACTTCGAATTATCCCGCATAGTGGCGTTGAATAAGCACACAAAGCGTCGGGCTTGAATAAGGTGCGGCGATCTTGCGGAATTGATTTCCAAGGCATTTGTTGGAGTTCATCGCTGTGGTTTCCGTGAAATGAAAACCCATAAATAAACAGAACTTTTCAATAAATCAATAATATGCTAGGAAATGAGCAAAATGTTGCGAGCAGGAGAGCGATGGAAAAAATTAATAGACGCCCCTGGGGATATTACGAGGTTCTGGCCGATGCTTCCGATCATAAAGTAAAAACAATAGTGGTTGAACCGGAAGGGCGGCTAAGCCTGCAGCGCCATAAGTTGCGCAATGAGCACTGGTTTGTTGTTTCCGGCGAGGGCATTGCGGTGGTTGAAGGCAAGGAGTTATCGCTTTGTGCCGGGAGTGTAATCGATATACCGGCTCTGGCCAGGCACCGGGTCCAGAATTCTTCCACCGAAAACCTGGTTATAATTGAAGTGCAGACCGGAGAATACTTCGGTGAAGATGATATCGAGCGCTTTGATGACGACTACGGCCGAGCCTGAAGAGAGTTTTATTGTTGCACGTCCTTAATGAATTAATCTCGTCAAATCCTATAAATAATTGAGGGTCATTACATGAGAGTATTTGTAGTCGTCGGAATGCCGGCTTCCGGTAAAAACATTGCCAGAATTTATGCCCAGGCCAGAGATATTCCTTATTTTGCCACCGGCGATCTTGTTCGCCAGGAGATCCGCAAGCGAGGTTTAGAGCATGATGCTTTTGCCGCTGCCGCCGTTTCGACTGAACTGCGTGGAGCGGACGGGCTGGGAGTTACGCGTCTGGCGCTGTCATCGGCTATGGAAAGCGGCGCAGAAATAATTTTTATGGAGGGGATGCGCTCGCAACCGGAGATTGAACTCATTCGTAAAGCGGCCGAGTGTGTGGTAATTGCCTTTTTGGCGCCGAGGCGATTGCGCCTCCGGAGGATCATATCACGGCAAAGGGCGGATGATTCAGCTTTGTTGTTTGACGGGAGAGATTTAAGGGAAATCGAATACGGCGCTGCTGTTCCGATTGTCCTGGCGGATGAATATATCCTGAATACGGGAACCATGGAAGATGCGGTTGAACAAATCGATAACATCGTCCGGCGCCACTTTCCTGGCGCCGCTTCAATGGGATAATGCGACCGGCCAATTTCACTGCTTTTCGTTTGGGAAATTGAATTCTCCTTATCGCCTCTTTATCCCTTGAAAACGCAATGGTATAATAACGTTTAAATGGTATAATAACGTTTAAAGGTTGAAAAGGAAGAACGGAATTATTTGTGAGCGAAACCGATTTTTCATACAATCCCCCGACAGTTATTGGGATATTCATGCACCAGGCCCGCCGTTTAGGCGACAGAACGCTGTCGCTGGTTAAAAGAGCGGGCATTTGGGAACCTATCACCTGGCGGCAATCACTGGAATCAATGCCGGCCAGAGTTATGGGGCTCTTCGCTCTGGGATTTCAAAAAGGGGATACCGTCGGAATTGCCAGCCGCACACGCAAAGAATGGAGTGATGCCGATCTTGCCATTCTGGCGGCAGGTGGCGTCACCATCGGTCTTTACCCCTCGGCGAGTCTCTGGGAAATTACCCACGTTGTTACCCATAGCGGCCTCCAGATCTGTTTTGTGGAAGACGAAGTGCTGCTGGATAAGCTTCTGGCTGTTCAGGCCGAGACGGGTCTGCCGAAGAAGATGATCCTCTGGGAAACAAACCGCAAGCCGCTTCCGGCCGGTGTCATCAATCTGGAGAATTTCCTTGCTCAGGGACGGAGCGTTCATGAAAACGATCCGCGGCTTTTTGAAGTTGCATGGAGATCAGTTGTGCCTTCCGATCTGGCGACGATTGCCTATACTTCCGGAACAACCGGACCGCCCAAAGGGGTTATGATCACCCATGCCAATCTTTACCATACGGCCATTAATGCCACAAAAATGCATTCTTACGAAGACAGCGATTTTGGCATTGCTTTTCTTCCCCTGACCCATATGCTGCAGCGAATGACCGTTTATGCCGCCCTGCACCTGAATATTGTCGGCGCTTATGCCGAAAGTATCGATAAGCTTGTGGATAATTTCCAGGAGCTGCGTCCCACCGTCCAGGTCAGCGTACCTCAGATATTTGAACGGATATATAACCGGGTCCACCAGATGCTGGACTCCGGACCATCCTGGCGACGCCGGATATTTCAATGGGCCATAGCCGCGGGCCGACAAGCGTCGCACTATCGTCAGGAAAAACGATCAATGCCGACTTTTTTGGCCTTCCAATATGCCATTGCCCATCGTCTCGTATTTCGTAAAATACATGATATCTTCGGGGGGCGGGTCAAATATCTTTTATGCGGCGGAGCGCCAATGCCTATGTACCTGCTGGAATTCTTCAATTGTGTGGGACTGTTGATTCTGGAGGGATACGGATTGACAGAAACAGTGGCACCGGCGGCGGTGAATCGGGCGGAACATTTCAAATTCGGCACAGTGGGACAATTAATTCCCGGCATGGAGGCGAGATTAGCCCCCGACGGCGAACTGCTTCTGCGCGGGCAAGGTCTTTTTCAGGGTTACTACAAAGATCCGGCAGCAACAGCAGCGGCCATAGACAAAGAAGGCTGGTTTCATACAGGCGATATTGCAGCCATCGACGACGAAGGGTTTATCAGCATCACGGATCGCAAAAAAGACCTGATCGTCACTGCCGGCGGGAAAAACATCGCGCCGCAGAACATTGAAAACCTCGTCCGGTCACTGCCGCTGATCAGCCAGGTAATGGTTTACGGCGATCGTCGAAAATATCTTACTGCTTTGATTACCTTGAACGAAAATGATCTGCGGAATTTCGCCAAACGGGAATCTCTTGCTGCCAGGGAAATGTCAGTCCTCGCCGCTGATCCGAAGGTGCGGCAGGCCGTATCCGATCAGGTTAATAATGTCAACAAGCGCCTGGCGCCCTACGAACAAATCAAGCGTTTAGCCATCCTCCCGCACGATTTTACCGAAGAGACGGGAGAGCTGACGCCAACACTCAAGCTCCGCCGACAGGAGATCATTAAACGCCACAAGGACATGATTGAGAGCCTCTATCGCGAATGATTCAGGGACGAGCTATCCACTTGCGAAAGATGTAAAAATTTTATGTTAAAGATACCGGAGGTTCCTATGGCGGATGCGATCATCATTGGAGCAGGTTACGCCGGAATGAGCGCCGCGGCGCTGCTGACCCACGCCGGCAGTAAAGTTATCGTTCTGGAAGCGGCAGATATCATCGGCGGCAGGGCACAGTCATCCAGAGATGAAGAAGGATATGTTTGGGAGTACGGTGCGCATTCGCATAGGCTGGCGCATAAAGGCATCGCCAACGAGGTGTTTAAAAGGCTTGGCGAAGAAATCGATTTTCTGCCCGAGGCCAAAGACGCTAAGCTGATATTTCGAGACAGGCTCTGGGAAAGACCGGCAGGGCCGGCGGGATTTTTGAAAACGCCCATGCTTTCCTGGCGGGCAAGAATTGTGCTCCTTGCTTTGCTGATCAAAATAAAGAAAGCCGATCCTTCAAAATGGTATGAGAAAACCCTGCATGATTTCTATAAAACATCATTGCAGCATTCGGAAGTTGAAGCATTTCTGCCCTTCCTCGGCATGACCGTCATGTGTCCTGCACCGGATAAGGTCAGTGCAGGCGAAGTCATTGCATTCCTGCAAAGGGCATTGAAAGCCGGAGTTGGCGTCGGCGAGCCCAGAAGCGGCTCCGCCCAGATATTCTCCCGGTTGGAAAAACACATCGAAAAAAACGGTGAAATACATCTCCGGGAAAAGGTGAAGAAGATAATTATTGAAAACGGCCAGGCGGTTGGTGTGGAAACAGACAGGGCAAAATACTCCGCCCCCAATATAATCTTTGCTGCGAGACTGCCGCTTGTACTTGATCTGGTGGACAATCATCTGCTGCCCAAGGCCACGCTCGATTATGCAAAAAATATCGAGAACAGCTCCGGTCTGACCATCGATTTCATCACAGACAGGCCGGTTACAAATACTCGCGCCAGCCTTCTCGGTGTTGATGTTCCCATATGGGCGCGCTTCCAGTCCAATGCCGATGATTTCTTTACGCCTCCGGGGAAATATCTCTCCACCTGGGGGATCATGCTCCCGTGGAACTTTAACGGCGATCAGAAAACCGTCGAACAGACGGAGAAGAGGCTCAAAAATACAATTTCCGCAATCTTTCCTGATTTTATGTCCAAGGTCGTCGTCGAAAGAAAGACCGTTGTGCCGGTAATGAACGGCAATGTTCTTACGCCCGCCCAGTCCAAGCCTTACCGGCCGGATATCGAATGCTCCACAATTAAAGGCCTCTATTTTATCGGTGACACGGTCAAGTCAGACGGCTGCTCCGGCGACATCAGCTTTTCCTCGGCGCTGATCGCGGCAGATAGAATACTGGGTTCACGGATATAAGGCAGCGCTGAACCTGGAGGCCATAATGCACTTATTTTAACGGGCGAAATCTGTCAATACCGGTTTTCTCTTTTCTTCTTTCTGGCGAAAAAAGACATAGGCGGTTTTACATATCTTTTGCTCTCGCTGCTTTTGCTGTCTCTGCTTTTGTGTTTTTCGGCATATTCAATCTGCACCCGGCGGTCCTGGAATTTTTCTTTTTTCAATCTGGCCATGAGAATGTCCACCTGACCGGGATCTATTTCGAAAAACGAACAGGAACGCGTTACCTCGATATGGGAAATGCGCAGGTTAGGTATATTGGCCGCGTCGGATAGATAAGTTCTGAGGCTGCGGTCATTAAATTTTTCCATTTGCCCCAGATTGATAAACAGGCGGACTAAGCCGGAAGAACTGCCGGAGCCGGAAGGCTTCCTTTCCGGCCTGCTTGTTTCCTTTCTTATTTCTACATTGATATCAACGGCACGGCTGTAATAACTCAAAAAGCGGTTAAATTCAGTGGATATGAACCGGGCAATGATATCTTCCTTGCTGAGCGGCTTTAATTTTTCGTAAACAGCGGGTAGAAATTCTTCAATTTCTTTGTGTTTAATCTCGGTATTCTTTAATTTTTCCACCAGGTGCAATAACTGACGATTGCAGACTTCTTTGCCGGTAGGTATTTTAACCTGCTCAAACTTTTTGCCTATTTGCTTCTCAATCTGTTTGATCCGGAAATGCTCTTTTAAATTGATAATGATAATGGAAATGCCGGATTTGCCGGCGCGTCCGGTCCGGCCGCTGCGATGGGTGTAGTGTTCAATATCGTCCGGGAGATTATAATTGATGATGTGTGTTAAATCCGTGACATCAATTCCCCGGGCAGCCACGTCAGTGGCCACCAGCATTTGCAGATTTCGGGTTCTAAAGCGGTTCATGACGCTGTCTCTTTGCGTCTGGGAAAGATCGCCGTGCAGGGAGTCCGCGTTATAGCCGTCTTTCATTAAGGAGTCGGCAATTTCCTGTGTTTCAATTTTTGTCCGGCAAAAAATAATCGCATAGATATCAGGATAATAATCGGCAATCCTTTTGAGGGCGACATAGCGGTCTTTGGCATGCGCCACATAGTACTGATGTTGAATATTTTCCGCCCCCGTATTTTTAGAGCCCACCGTTATTTCCGCCGGTTTTTTCATATAGCTGCGGGCGATACTTTCAATTCCTTTAGGCATCGTCGCCGAAAACAGCAGGACTCTTTTTTCAGCGGGTGTTCCGGATAAAATGTCATTCAAATCGTCTTTGAAGCCCATATCCAGCATTTCATCGGCTTCATCGAGCACCAGCCAGCTGATGGCGGAAACATTTACCTTTTTGCGTTTGAGCATGTCGAGCATGCGTCCCGGCGTGGCCACGACAATTTGCGCTCCGGCGGCCACCTGCTTTATCTGGGTGATGATATTAGCGCCGCCGTAAATCGGTACGATATTCAGGCCGTCAATATGCCGGGAAAAATTGGACAGATCATCGGCAATTTGCAGGCAAAGCTCTCTGGTTGGTGCCAGAATCAAGGCCTGTGTCTTTGTTGATGAGGTATCAATCTGTTGAATAATGGGTATGCCGAAAGCGGCTGTCTTGCCTGTTCCTGTATGAGCCAAAGCGACCAGATCCCTGGTGTCCTCTAATAAAAAGGGGATAACCTTTTCCTGAACGGCCATAGGGGCGACAAATCCCATTTCCGTTATTGCCTTGAAGATTCGTTTGTCTATGCCCAACTCTTTAAATGTCTTAGTATCTGTTTTTATAATGTTTCCTCACTTTTTTACGCTATTGGTGGATTGTTTGCCGGCAGTATTCCGGCGGAAATTATGGAAATAACTCTGGTTCATTATACTTAATTTGTTAAATATTCAAGGAAAGGTTTTGTTGGCATATTTCTGTGTTTCCGATTCAATGTAACGCAGCAGCATGAATTTATTGGCTATTGGAAAGCAAAGGTGCCTGCTTTTTAACTTATGTCCGGCAGATCAGGAAGCCCTCTGTGATGGAACGACGGGGATTAACCGATAGGAAAAGCTGGATTCTCTACTAAAATGATACGGCAGAAGAATAGCTAGTTGAACCATGCTTGACAAGACAGTCAGCATGAAAATAAGTCGTGTCTCGGTAATTGTTATATCTTGTGTTCTTATGAATTAATGGATGTTATGAGCTATCTCGGTAGGCTGAGGTAAAATTGGAGGAGTGAATCTGTGTTTCATCTAATGCCCATGAGCATGATTTGTAGAGTAGATCATCCTCCCCCTGCTTTGTTCAATAACTCGAACGGTATCATAAACCTTCCCAAAAGGGAATGAGTTTGCACTTGCAAGATGGATTCGAACGAAGCTTTTTTAACGAAGACTAAATTAATTATTTAAGAGGGGGTTTTATGTCTGCATCGATTCTTGGTATAGATCTGGCGAAGCAGAAATTTGATGCTGCACTTCTTGTCGATGGGAAGACCAAACATAAGACCTGCAAGAATTCGGCGGAAGGGTTTGAAACATTGAGGCTCTGGCTTGAGAAACAGGGTGTTGAAAAGATTCATGCCTGTATGGAAGCGACTGGCAGTTATGGAGAAGATTTGGTGATCTATCTTCATGAAGCTGGCCACATGGTAAGCATTGTCAACCCCGCCCGTATCAAGGGGTTTGCTCAGAGTGAGCTGATCCGTACCAAGACGGATAAGATGGATGCCGCCTTGATTGCCCGGTTCTGTTTGGCAATGAAACCAAGGGAATGGACTCCGCCTTTACCGGAGATTAGATCCCTGAAAGCTCTGGTCAGACGTGTGGATAGTCTTGTCGAGATGCGCACTCAGGAGAAAAATCGTATCAGCACGGCGCATGAATCTGTCACTCTTCTGATCAAAGATCATATCACTTATCTGGATCAGGAAATTGAAAAAATCAGGCGGCAAATTTCCGACTTGATAGGACAAAATCCACAGCTCAAAGAGAGGGAGAAACTGCTTAATTCTATTCCTTCCCTGGGCAAGGCAACCATACCTCGACTCCTGGCGGAATTAGATGATCTGGAAAAATTCAACCATGTTCGCGAAATGGTGGCCTTCATCGGACTCGCACCGAGGGAAAAGCTCTCAGGGTCATCGATTAAGGGAAAACCTAGATTATCCAAAATCGGAAATGTCAGACTCAGGAAAGCATTGTATATGCCGGCCTTGGTGTCAATTCAATGTAATCCTGTCATGATCGATTTTTATAACCGCCTAAAAGATAAAGGCAAGAATGGGAAAGTGATTGTCTGTGCAATTATGCGAAAACTGGTTCATGTTATTTTTGGCGTCCTGAAATCCGGCAAAAAGTATGATCCAAACTTTATGCAAAATTTCGCTTGACGAGAACGGTATCTACAAACAAATGAAATTGGAAATCCTCAAAAACAATGAATACTGTTTGAAACGTACATTAGCGATTAATAAAAAAGTTGCTATCTGTTCACTTTGGGTAATAACAAAGATTTTTATTTCACTTACCTATTATTGACACTAAACACTGAAACCTACTAGTATCGGGATGAACGCTCATAACGTTTAAAATAAATGGTATCGTCTATTAATCCGGGGGATTTGAAAAATATTTTCGTGCGAACCTCGCATGAGTATTGATTTGGATATGGGTCGCAGTCTCGGTAATCTGTGGATTTTTTTTGTTCCACTGTAACTACCGTGTTTGCACATCTGGTTGTCTCAAACCAAACATGTTGCGTTTCTTCACATTTGTATGCTCCCATCCATGTGCACATATTGATTTTAATTGCAGCCATACATAATCCCCCTGAGAGCGATCCTGTAATTTGACCGTCTTGCGGAACTGTTTTGGTGAATTCCTCTTTTTTGTTATAATAAGAGCCGCTGTAAACCGTCGCTGTAATATTTCCCAAGGGGGATTTGTTTTCAACAGTGACATTCCACGCTTGGGCAACACTTGAAACAGATAATAGGAGAATGGACATGACCATTAATCGCATGATTTTAGACATTTTCGCACCTCCAAATTTATTTGTACGAATTACATTTTCTCAATGATTAGCATATATGATAATATTGCACAATAATCTATTATTACTGCTGGTTAGATAACTATCCGGCCCTTGCGGCCAGAATGAATTGCCATTTTGTGGGCAATTGTGCCAACTTGATTGGTTATTTTTCTTGCTGATTGGCGGTATAAAGACTGAATTCTAAGGTCAATATTATTTGTATTTGTTTCTGGAAGGAGCATATGCTTTTTCGTATAGTAGAGATATGGTGCAGTAGCCGAGATATCTATTCCCAGCGCCCTCTTTTGCTATGGCCGATTAGTCTATTTCTGCTGCGGGATGGCATTTG
>CAYXZW010000021.1:0-4483 GCA_964469905.1 uncultured Smithella sp. | reverse complement strand
TGTTGTCAAGAATACTTTGTCCTAATGCAAATAACTGGATGAACAATATTAAGAACAAGATGACCAGACAAGATAACTCAATGATGGCCACGCTTGTAAGGCGTCTTATTTTGCCCAGCTGTTTGGGCAACAATATCTTTTTGTTTCTGTTTTTTATTGGCATCTTTTTCGACGAAGATTTTTTTGCCCGTGGCGGGATCAATTTCTGTCCAATACATTAAACTAGAATAGGTGGAGGGCGTCGGGGTGAAAATCTGCACCTGCTGCGGATTGATCTTCAGCTCCCGGGAAGTAAAAGCCTTGAGGTCGCGCATATCTTCTTCTGCACAGCCGGGATGCGCGGCAATGAAATAATAGGTCAGGAATTGCTTGCTTGAGGCGGCCGCATTGAGCTTCGCAAAAATTGTTTTGAATGCCAGTAGTGCCTCAACTCCTGGTTTGCCCATAATTCTCAGGACATTGCTTCCCGCATGTTCCGGTGCGATCTTGAGTTGGCCGGAGATGTGGTGCGCTACCAGCTCCTGCATATAGCTTGCACAATGTTTTTTGTCGGCGAGCAGCAAATCATAGCGAATACCGGAAGCCACAAATACTTTTTTAACTCCCTCTATTTTTCTCAGCCGACGCAGCAAATTGATCTGTCTTGTGTGATCGGCATTCAAGCTGTTGCAGACGCGGGGATAAAGACATCTTTTGTTGCTGCAAGCGCCCTGTGCTTGTTTGCGGGTACAGTCAATACCATACATATTGGCTGTTGCTCCGCCCACATCGAGAATATAGCCTTTAAAATCCGGCAAAGCGGTAAGGTTCCGCGCTTCGGCGATAATTGATTTTTCGGAACGGGAAATTATTGTCCGGCCTTCGTGAACACTGATCGAGCAGAAATTGCATTCGCCGAAACATCCGCGATGCGAGGTGAGAGAAAATTTAATTGTATCCATTGCTTTGACTTTTCCGCCAGCCTGATAAAACGGATGAACATCGCGCTCATATTCCAGGGCGTATATTTTATCGAGTTCGTCGGTGGTGAGAGAAAACTGGGGTGGATTATGGATGAGAAATCGGGGACCGTGTTGTTGAATCATCCCGCGCGCTGTCAGCGGATCGTTGTTGCGGTAAAACATATTAAACATCGCCGTAAAAGCTTTTTTGTCCGCCTGCACTTCTTCAAAGGAAGGCAATTCCAGATAATCCGGAGGCTTTTGAGAAGCCATATAACAGATGCCGCGAATATTTTTTGTGTCCCGGCATTTTTGCAGCGATTGGGCCAGTTCGGTAATTGCTTTTTCCGCCATCCCGTAAACAAGAAAATCAGCACGGGTGTCCAGGAGAAGAGAGCGGCGGATGGTATCCGACCAGTAATCATAATGGGCGATACGCCGCAGGCTTGCTTCCACGCCGCCTAACACCAGCGGCCGGGTATTTTTAAAATGCTGGCGGATGAGATTAGCATAGACCACGCTCGCCCGATCCGGTCGCCGGTTGTTTTTCCCGCCGGCGGTTAAATCATCGCTGTGCCGTTTCTTTCCCAGGGCGGTGTAATTGGCCACCATGGAGTCCATGCAGCCGCCGGTTATCCCCCAGAATAATTCCGGTTCGCCTAAGCGGGAAATATCATCAGAGTTATGCCAGTCGGGCTGGGCTATTATGCCCACGCGGAAGCCGGCGGCCAGCAGAACCCGGCCGATAACGGCAACACCGATGAAAGGGCTGTCAATGTAAGTGTCGCCGGTTACGAGGATAATGTCGAGCTTATCCCATTTTAATTTTTTTAATTCCGCACGAGTTGTGGGGAGAAACATGATTTTGACCGCAGACCCGTCATTTTTTCAAATTGTCGCGGAATACCTTCCTGAATTTTTCCAGTTTGGGATTAATAATAATCCGACAATAAGATTGTTGAGGATTTTGCTGAAAATAGTTTTGATGGTAATCTTCAGCTCGATAGAAAGATGCAAAAGGCACGACTTCCGTTACCACCGGGTCTTTGTAGGCTTTTAATTTTTTCAGTTCAGCGATAACTTTATCAATTACAGCTTTTTGCTGCTTGTTGTTATAGAATATAATGGAACGGTATTGAGTGCCGATATCGGCTCCCTGTCGATTGGGGGTTGTCGGATCATGGGTGGCGAAAAAAATCTGGAGAATCTTTTCCAGCGAAATAACCTCGGGATTAAAGACTATTCGAACAACTTCCGCATGCCCCGTCCGTCCTGAGCAGACATCTTCATAGGTAGGATTGATGACCGATCCTCCGGCATAACCGGATTCGACTTTTTGCACCCCGCGAACTTCCTGGAAGATGGCCTCTGTGCACCAGAAACATCCACCGCCGAAGGTAATCTCTTCCTGCGCGACTCCAGTATTTGTTGTTTTCATGGTTTTTTGCGCTCCATTTGATTGGTCGGCAATACTAAATAAATAAAGGCAAGAGATCAGACAAATGTAGACAACTTTTTTCACTTTTTCCCCTTGTCCGGCTGTTTTTAGGGGCTGTTATGAAATAAGCATTTAATTTCTAACCATTTCGTTACAGCCCCTTATGCCGGTTATGATATTATATATCACAGTTATTGTTGAACAACGGCTAGATAATTCCGGCGTGCTTTAACCCCAATACGAAGGCAGCAATAATCAGGATTAAGGAGATCCGTCCCAGCCAGCGGTGCAGAGTTTTGAAAGTCTGCCTGCTATTTTTTGCTTTGAACTGATAGAATCCGAGCAACAGGGAAACAATGGTAAATCCAAGTGCTGTAATTCCGATAAAAGGATGAAGCCCTGCCAGATGCTCGCCTCTTTGTTGCCAGACCGCCGCAATTGCCATAGCCGCACCGGCAGATACAAAAAATGCCGCGCTAGAATTAAAGGCTTTATGAATTTTCAACCAGTACCGGTTCTTCCGGAAAAAAACAGCAGCACTGACACCGGTGATTAAACAGAGTGTGGCCAGAGCCATTAATGATTTATGGAAGATGATAAGCATGGCAGTTTCGTCCGGTGAACTTAAACTTGCTCTATAGTTTTAACTCTGATCCCTGGCGTAAAGCAAAACAAGTAAGGTCTCTTCCGTGCAGGGCTATTTCTTTATGGCATTCATCTACGATGGAATCAACTGCATCATCAAATCTTTCCTGATTGTGATGAAATAGCCCTAATTGTTTTACGTTGGCCTCCAGTGCTAATTTCAGAGCATCTTTATAAACAGAATGTCCCCAACTACGGGTTTTTTTGTATTCTTCTTCAGTGTATTCCGCATCATGAATAAGCAGATCTGCACCTCGGGAAAAGTTCAGATAATCCGAATAATCGAGCCCTCCTTCGTGGCGGAAGCCCAATTCATTGTCCGTGAGAAAAACAAAACATTTACCGTCTTCTTCAAATTTGTAACCACTGCCCTGATTAGGATGGCTCAGGGCAATGGGCGTAATCGTCATTGAACCCAGTTGGTAGGAATCTATACAGGTGTCCTGGTAGGATATTCGGGCATTGATGGCGTCAAAATTTACCGGGAAGTTAGGAGGAGCCATAATTTTCGAGAGCATTTCTTTTAAAGATATTTGAGCAAACGGGCAACCCCAGACATCGATACTGGTTTTGCTGGAATAGATGGGTTTAAAAAAAGGAAAGCCCATGATGTGATCCCAATGGGCATGTGTCATTAAGATGGTAAATGTGTGGCGTTTTTCCGCAAGGAGACGATTGCCCAATTCGCGAATACCCGATCCGGCATCGACAATGAGAATATCATCATTTTTTGTCCGAATTTCGAGGCAAGTCGTATTACCGCCATAATGCAAGTATTGCTTGCCTGAAACAGGGATAGAGCCTCGTGCGCCCCAGCAGCGAATTAACATCTTCCCCCTCGCATATTTGTAATAATACAGAAATTCTTTTTATCAATCAAGTCGTATCATGCCTTGTGGGAGAGAAAAAGTCAAAAAAATTATTAATGACCTTGCTATATTAATAAAAAGCCTTAGATTAAAGAATCGAACATCCGGGAGGAGGAATCCAATGAAAAATATCAGAATAAAGGGAATGAGTTGCCAGCATTGCGTTATGGCTGTGACTAAAGCATTAAGCGCCATCGATGGCATTAAGGACGTTAAAGTTGATTTAAAAAGCTCGCAGGCCCATTTCGAAGAAACAAAACCTGTTGATGCCAAAATTGTGGCGGATGCTGTGAAGAAAGCGGGTTTCGAAATTGTTTGAGAAAGTGACATTTGCCGTTCGCGGGATGACCTTTGCCACTTGTGTGCGGCGTCTGGAAGAAGGATTGCGGCAAACACCGGGTGTGCGTAATGCAGCGGTTAATTTTGCCACGGAAAGAGCTTCGGTTGAATTTGACGCCGGTGTTGTGGATATAAATGCCCTGCAAAACAAAATAAGCGATCTGGGTTATGAAGCATTTGTGGAGGCCGGAGGATTAGCCTCTCCACCGGACAAGGTTACTATCTCCGTGGGCGGGATGACCTGTGCCGCC
>CAYXZW010000020.1:0-52550 GCA_964469905.1 uncultured Smithella sp. | reverse complement strand
CGCATAGGCGGCTGACCTTTTTTATCATAGATGGAGCCCTTAAAATTCGGGAAGGGGCCGCGCTGTTTGGCCAACTCATGAGACGCGCCGTGTCCCTGCTCATTGATAAACTGCATTACTTTTTGGGCAAGCTCAATGGCCTCTTCGGTGCCATAAGGAATGCCCAGACCGATCAGCATATCCGCCCAACCCATAACACCCAGACCGATTTTACGGTTCGCCTGCGTCATCTGAGCAATCTGGGGAAGTGGATATTTGTTCACCTCCACGACATTATCCAGAAAATGCACGGCCAGCCGAACAACCTCTTTCAGCCTTGTCCAGTCAATCTGTCTGTCTTTAATCATTTTGCTTAAGTTGATCGAACCGAGATTGCAGGATTCATAGGGCAGCAGCGGCTGCTCGCCACAAGGGTTTGTTGATTCGATTTCGCCGACGTGAGGTGTTGGATTGTCGCGGTTCAGGCGGTCGAGGAAGACAATACCCGGCTCACCGTTTTCCCAGGCCTGAGTAATAATTCGTGAGAAAACCTTACGGGCGTTGAGCGTTCCCGAAACCTGTCCGTCACGGGGATTGATGATGTCATAATTTTCATCTTTTTCGACGGCTTTCATGAAGGCTTCTGTTAAACCGACGGAAATATTAAAATTATTTAACTGCTTTTTATCGGCCTTGCACATGATGAAATCCATAATATCCGGATGGTCAACACGCAAAATACCCATATTGGCACCGCGCCTCGTGCCGCCTTGCTTGATCGTTTCCGTGGCCACATCAAAAACGCGCATGAAAGAAATCGGTCCGCTCGAAATGCCGGTAGTGGTTAAAACGACATCATTGGCCGGCCGTAGACGGGAAAAAGAAAATCCTGTGCCGCCGCCGGATTTATGAATCAGCGCGGTATATTTCACGGCATCGAAAATTTCTTCCATGGAATCACCCACGGGTAACACAAAACAGGCGGACAGCTGCCCCAATTCCCGTCCGGCATTCATCAGGGTCGGTGAGTTAGGCAGGAATTCCAACTGTGTCATCATGCGATAGAATTCTTCCGCAATCGGCGCAGTATCCGCCTTTTCGTTGAACTTCAGATCGGCGGCGGCAATAGATTCAGCCACACGCCGGAACATCTGGCCGGGGGTCTCCAAAACCTTCCCTTCTTTGTCGCGCTTGAGGTAGCGTCGCTCGAGAACAGTGATTGCATTTTTCGTCAATTCCGGAATGATCGGAGTGTAAGGCTTCTTTTCCATTAAAGTATTGCTCCTGGGATAAAGTAAGAGGGCTGTAAATTATAAGCACTACATGTAGTATTGTTTTTGTCTATTAAACACAACATCTAGATGATGTCAATACGAGGATGTATGTTTAAGAAAAAAAATTGTAAGTTGTGGACGTGGCTGGGAAAAAAATCAGAGAGAAGCTGACTTTATATTGATGACTGCCTTGACTACATTCAAACCGTTTAGATCATACCGATAATTTATGGAAAAAAGGGGCATGATTGGAAGTGAAATAGTCCGGTGTGCGCAGGATTATTTCATTGATGGCCGGATGTTTTTTGAAAATCTTTTCTAAAAATTTGCGCACGTCGGCGCGCTGCCAGCCCAGTGGATGCACAAAGTCTTTATAAAGAGACAAATCACCTTCATAAAAATCGGTTGTGGCCAGACTTTGCGCCTCCGGACTCAATGCCGGCAGGTTAAAAATCGCCAGATTCAAAAAATCAATACAGTCGTGGTGGCGGGAGATAAACTGCAAAGTCTTCATTGCACTTTCTTCTCTATCGGGCGGCGTGCCGAAAAGCAGATAAACGTAGGTGGCAATACCGGCTTTGGAAATTGTTTTTAATGCCCGCGAAACTGTCGGCAACTCTATGCCCTTGTTGAGCTGATCTAGTACTTTCTGATCGCCTGATTCGATGCCGAGCTTGAGCATAGTGCAACCGCTGGTCCGCAAAGACCGGCAAAAAACTTCATCGGTCAGGTGATTGGTAATACGCGTAAAGCCGTACCAGGGAACGCCCAGGTCGCTTCGGGCCAAAGCAGCAAGCAGTGCTGGACTCAGGGCATTATCCACAAGATGAATCAAGCCGGGATGCATCTCACCGCAGAGCCCCTTCAGTTGCTCCAATACCTTGTCCGGGGACTGCGGCAAATAGGGATTATCTTCGGCCTTCTCGGGACAGAAGGAGCATTGATGCCAGTAGCAGCCCTGCGCCGTGCTGTAAGGCAAAATCGAAACCGGCGCGAGATAATCATTTACGGGAAAATCCCGATAACTGGGCGGCGCATCGATTGCACCGCCTTTACAGCCCAGCAACTCCAGCAATTTCCTTTCCCCGGCCCCGGCTATCATTTCATCAACCAGTCCACGGAAAATATTGTCGTTGCCGGCAATCTTCACCCACGAAGTGGCAAGAGAGCCGCCCAGAACAATCTTCTGCCGGGGATTTTTCTTTTTGATAAATCCAATCATGGCAAAGGCGCAAAGCGCCTGACTCAAATAATTTAAGGAAAACCCCAGGAATTCCGGCTCTTCCTGCAGAGCATCCCCCAGACGGGCGGAGAAATAAGGATAAAAGGGGTTCAACTCGGGCTGGGCGGCGGCGGCAAGCAAGTCACCGCTTTTCACCGGAATTAATTGCGGATCACGATAATCGGCCAGTGATAAATTAACACCAGAGGCTTTTCCGGCCTGGTTTATCAGGCGGTTGATATCAGCAACTGCCCGCTGGTAGCGGCTTAGATTGCGGTATATTTTACCGTCCCGCAAGGCGGAAAGATTTTCTTCCCGATGTTTCCCGGCGCGTGCCGTCCAGCGATCGCCGGCAGAGCCCTCCGGAGCAAACTCGGCCAGCAGGTAAAGAAAGCCTTCCAGATTCGCATCTATGATTTCATGAGCGATACCGTTGGCCTGCAAACAACCGGCAAGTTTCGCGAGTCCCGCCGGCGCCTCCGACGGTTTACTGACCGGGGGATGAATTAATATTATTATTGGCTGCCTGGCATAATTTCCCGATGTTGTCTTTTTCATAAGTATTTCTTTATTACAGACTTGCCTATTATTCAACAATGCTTATCATATCTCTGTTATTTCCCGCTTGACAGAAAATTTAATCTTTGGGCAGTATAGGTCGCAAGTTGCATATAGCACGCAAGCCACAACCGGCAAAATAACAAACTGTAAGCTTTGTCTAATATTGTGAAAAATAAAAAAACTAAACTACCTAAACTAATTTCGGCGCTCCTATCGGCATTTCTTGTAGTGCTTACCTGCGGTCATTTATTTGCTGCGCCAAAATACCCCCAACCGCGCGGCGCCGTTAATGATTTTGCCAATGTTATTGATCAGGGAAGTAAAGCTAAGATGGAAGCCCTGGCGAGCGAAGTACTGCAAAAAACCGGTACTGCTGTTGTTGTGGTCACTGTTCCTACGATCGGCGAAAATGAAGAAACCAGTCTTTATGTCAATGGCCTTTACCAAGCCTGGGGTATCGGGAAAAAAGGCGAAGACAAAGGCGTTTTAATATTTTTAACCGTTAAGGAAAGAAAAGTCCGGATCGAAACGGGTTACGGCGTGGAAGGCATTTTGCCGGACGGTCTCGTCGGCGAAATCCGCGACAAGTATTTAAAGCCTCAACTTAAGGCCGGCAAATACGGCCAGGCTTTTTATGATACCATGTATGTGCTGAGTTCTTACATTGCTGAAGATGCCAAGGTTCAACTGAGCGGGTCTCCCGTTCCGACGAGATCAAAAGCCCGGGCGGAGAAAAAAGGCTTTAATGTTTTCGGGCTGATTCTCTTTTTGCTGGCGGCAGCATTGCTTCTGGGCACCAGGCAAGGCAGATCAATGCTGCCATGGATATTACTGTTGCTGATGAGCGGTAGTGGCCGCGGCGGTGCTGGCAGCGGCGGATTCAGCGGCGGTTTTGGCGGTTTTGGCGGCGGCGGCAGCGGCGGCGGCGGAGCCGGAGGAGATTATTAATAATGAAATGGATTGAAATCATGACAAAAATACCAGATCAGCCCCAAGACATTTTTGTTCCCTTGACACAGGATTATTTAAAAGTATTCGGCAAAGAACTTCTCTCTCTTATTATTTACGGCAGCGCTGCCGGAGGGTCTTATATCCGGGGTAAGTCGGATATAAATTTACTGGTTGTCCTGACACCTTCCGGAATGGATAAGTTTACTGATATTCTCGACACCGTCACTTCGTGGAAAAAACGCCGTGTGGCCGTGCCACTGGTGATGACCAAAGATTTCATTGCCTCTTCCTTGGATTCATATCCCATCGAATTTTTAAATATGAAAAACAGCCACATATTAATTTACGGAGAAAACGTATTAGATGAGCTTAGCTTTAATCCGGCCGATTTGCGTCTGCAAATAGAACGAGAGTTGCGGGGCAAGTTGATTCTATTGCGGCAGGGCTATCTGGAAGCCCAAGGAAAGGCAAAGCTTTTAAGACAGCTTATCGGTAATTCATTAACGGCTTTTATTTCCGTATTTAATGCCCTGTTATATTTTAAACAGGGCAAGGCCCCGCAGGGCAGGCGCGATACAATAAAAGAAGTGGGAAAGCTCTTTACAATTGATACGGCAGTATTTATGTTATGTGCCGATATTAAAGAAGGCAAAGACAAACTATCCAGCGATGAAGTTATTGATATTTTTAGAAAATATTTACAGGAAGTCAATAATGTTTGCAACATAATTGATCGATTATAATAAAGAAAATTTAATATAAATTGAGGAGGTAAAAAATGGATTCCAAAAAGAAAACTCTGCTTATCGTGCTGGCGGTAATTGTCGTTCTGGTCATAGCGCTCTATTCTTTCTTTGCCGGTAACTACAATAAATTCGTCAAAATGGATGTCGGAATAAAAGCGGCCTGGTCGCAGGTGGAAAACCAACTGCAACGCCGTTATGACCTGATTCCCAATCTGGTGGAAACCATCAAGGGTTATGCCAAGCAGGAAAAAGATGTACTGGTGGAAGTGACCAATGCGCGATCAAAAGTCGGCGGTGCGGGAACTGTTCCGGATAAAATTGCCGCAAACAATCAATTGAGCGGTGCTTTAAGCAGATTGATGGTTGTTGTAGAGCGCTACCCGGATTTGAAATCAAATCAAAATTTTATGAAATTGCAGGATGAACTGGCGGGGACGGAAAATCGCATTGCCGTGGAAAGAATGAGATATAACGAAGCGGTTAAAATATTCAACGAAGCAATAAGATCGTTCCCGGCAAACATTCTGGCCGGCATGTATGGATTTAAAGAAGCGGCCTTCTTTGAAGCCCCGAAAGACGCGAAAACAGCACCGGCAGTAAAATTCTAGTTTCAGCTTACGAGAACAATGTTTCTTCCGCCCTGAACTTTTCGTTTATAAAAGTTCAGGGCTTTTTTTATCTTTATAGTAAGCCGCCGTCCAGACTCCGTCTTGTGCAATGATGCGGCATGGTTCCTCCGGATTTTCCGGCTGTCGATATTGCTCGAGTCCATACTCGGGATCATGCGGCAATTTTACTCCCTGTTCAAAAATCTGCGGCAGAATGGGATAAAGAATACGCTTTCTTGCCGCTGCGAAAAGCTCTTCCACGCTGAAAAATGACGTCAATTCCATAACCGTCTTTAGTGTCGGTGGCATTAAAATTATTTTGCGGGCATTATGCAGAGAAAGCGCATTTTGCGGCGTGACCCATAAGAATTCGGTAAGTTCATTGTAATCGGAAACAGTCTCCTGGCCCGGGGGCAGCACCGCCAGAAAAAAGCGGGTGTCAAATCTTTTTTTCTCACCTTCCGGAGTAATCCAATGACTATAAGGTATCAGGGCATCCGGAAATAAAAATTTTTTTTCTTTGCGCAGAACCTCGGCAAAGGAAATTTCGCCTAAATTCAACGCCCGTCTGTGATCGGTAAATCGGGACAGAGCTTCCTCTTGCTGAAAAGAAATATAATTGCCATTACTATCGCCCGCCAGGAAAATTCCCGCTTCCTCAAAGGTCTCCCGAATTGCCGCGACAAAAAATCCCCATGCCCTGCCTGAAGTCAGGTTTTCATCCTGCAATAAAGCGCGCGGATGGAAACTGTCTGCCGCGAAAACAAGGGAAGAAATTTCCGGTTCACAATCACTACTCTCCACCTGTCCACCGGGAAAAACAAAAGCGCCGGCCATAAATGACTGGTGACGATGGCGGCGGGCTAAAAATAATTCCCACTTACCATTATACACTGTCCGCACAAGAATTACTGTTGCTGCATCTCTAATAGGAACAACACTTGATGTAGGCAAATCTCTTTTCCTTATAAAACAATTCTAGTGAGCCAGCATACCCCCGTCCGTAATAAGAACATGGCCGGTCATATAAGCCGATGCAGCGGAAGCGAGAAATACGGCAACCCCTTTGATATCATCACTTTTCCCCATGCGGCGCAACGGGATAACACCAAGAGTCGCATCATATGCCGGCTTGAACTCCGGCCTTTCAATGTAAGCCATCATATCCGTCAGGAAGAAACCGGGGGCAATGGCATTGACCCGGATGTTATAGGGGGCAAGTTTCACGGCCAGATTCATCGTTAATACATTGATGGCGGCTTTGGTGGAATTGTAAGGAACGGCCGGGTGGGCCTCTTCCAACGTGCCGCGAAAAGCCGTTACGGAAGAAATATTGATAATATTGCCGCCACCCTGCTTTTTCATGATGCGGGCAACTTTTTGAGTAATTACCCAGACACCGCGAACATTTACATTGAAAAGTTGATCCCATTTTTCCAGAGGGAATTCCAGTGTGGGCGCACCCCAGGTAACACCGGCGTTGTTCACCAGAATGTCAATGTGCCCGAATTTCTTTTGCGCTTCTTCCAGCATGATGTCAACTGTATCTTCTTTGCTCATATCGCTGGCAATAGCCACAGCGCGTATTTTATAATTGTCTTCCAACTCCCGGGCTGTGTCTTCCAGGTTTTTTATTTTACGGGATGTTAAAATTAAATCAGCACCGGCTTCGGCCAGTCCTGTCGCGATAAACTTACCAATGCCGCGGCCACCACCCGTGACCAGCGCAACCTTTCCTTTGAGTGAAAATAATTCCGTAATATTCATGTAATACCTCCTGACTTAAAAGTGTTGGCAATTTACCATTAAACCGGCAAGCATGGTAGATATATTTTATTGTGGCCTCATAATTGGATTGAAAAGCAATTCATCTCCCAGGTATTTTATTTTCATTTTAGATGTTTTGTTTGCGGCGCAAATCCAAAACGGCCAGAAGGACGATTCCGCAAATGATCAGAATCATCCCGGCAGTTTCGCTAAGCGATGGCCTTTCGCCCAGTTGAACGGCGGCGGCAATCGCACCGATCACCGGAGTAGCCAGGGTACCCATCGCAGCCGAGCCTGCCGGCAATTTCTGCAGGGCGTATAACCATAAAAGGATGGCAATAGATGTGGCAAATACAATATTGTAGGCCAGCGCACCCAGCAGATATGATGTCCACCGGACCGGAGGAGATTCGATCAGGATAACCGCGATCACAATCGGGATGGCCCCGAAAAAGAGCTGCCAGGCAGTAACGGACAGCAGATCGAAATCGCTTTTTTTAGCCATGATCTTAATCAGGATCGAGCCGCCCGCCCACATCAAGCCGGACAAAATAGCCAGCAGCGAACTGGAAAAATCGAGAGCTATTTTCCAGGGTGAAAGAATCGCAATTAACCCGGAGAAGGCCAGTCCGACAGCCAACCATTGTAGACCGCGGATGCGTTCAGCAAGGAAAGGCCATCCCAAAAGCAGCGCCCAGAAAGGCATTGTATAAACCAGAATCGCTGTTTTACCAGCTCCGCTATTCTGAAGCGCCCACGTGGATATACCGGTTCCGCCGGTAATGGAAAGAAACCCGGTTAAGATAAGCAGCGGAATATTACGGGGGAAAAGACTACCGCGCTTGAAGGCCAGAATGGAAAGCAGGATAACTGATCCGCAAAATACGCGCAGTGCAGTAAATACGAAGGGATCACAGTACTGGAGCGACTGCTTCATAACAACCCAGTTGTATCCCCACAGGATAGTAACAGCAGCGAGGGCCATATAGGCCTTGCGACTGGCGCTTTGCTGTTCAGTCATATATTCGGAAATTGCAGATCCCCCGGGTAGGCATTCATTTCTTTTTAATTATCTCCTCGCACAGGCTCAGGAAATCTTCTGCACCATGACTTTTCGGCGCATATTCGAATATTGTCTGGCCGAAACTGGGAGCTTCCGCCACCACAATATTTTCGCGAATAACAGTAGAAAATACTTTATCCCCGAAGCGCTCGCGGATGCTGTCCATGATAGCATTATTCAATTTCTTGCGAGAATCAAAACGGGTGGGAATAATTCCGGATATCTGCAGATTCTTGTTGAAACTTTTCTGTACTTCTTCAATACGGTTCATCAACCGGCCCATTCCCTTCAACGCCAGAAACTCCATCTGCAGGGGTATATAGATCTCGCGGCTGCAGGCCAGCGCATTGATGGTAATAAATCCTGTCGAGGGCGGGCAGTCAATAAGGATATACTCTCTGTCCCGGACACCGGCCAGTTTGTTCTTTAAGGTAAATTCGCCTTCAGGAAAGGCATCTTTTTCATTTTCCATCTTCGCCAGATCAATATTGGCCGGAAGCACACTCATTCCGGCATGTTCCAGGAGCGCCTCTTCCAAAGGCACCAAACCTTTAATTACTGAATAAACCGTTTTTTGGAGATCGTGCGCCACAATACCTAGAGAATAGGTTAAATGCGCCTGAGGATCGAAATCAACCAGCAGTACTTTTTTACCCAGCCTTGTTAGTCCGGCCGCAATATTTAAAGCACAGGTAGTTTTACCTACACCGCCTTTTTGATTACATAGGGCAATAATGTCGGGCTTCATCATTTACTCCTTATAGTAATGCGCTTTATTTGCTTGTTAAGTTGGCAACAGCGGTGTTAATTTTTCTATTTGATTATGTTAACCAATCTGCCTGTTAAATTCTTTGACAATTTCAACAATTTCCCGGGGCTTCTGCATAGGAATTAAATGCCCAGCACCCGCTACCGATTTATATTGTCCTTGGCTTAATAAAGAAACGGCTCTGGGGATGTCGACGAACCCCCTATTATTGGAAATTTCTCCTTCAATAACCAGAACGGGACAATTAATTTTCGTAAGCAACGGCCAGGGATTCACATCCCAGCCGCCCATGAATAGTGCCGCTTCGTTTTGCGGCGAACAGGTCAGTTGTAAACTTCCTTCTTCCTTTTTTTGCAGGCCGTGTTGATGGTATATCTGTAAAACACGCTCGTCCCAGCTGGAGAAAAGCGATTTGGACTTGAGGTAAGACCAGGCTTCACTCTCGTTTTTCCAATGGTTTGTTCTTTTAATTGATTTGGAAGCTAAAGGATGGCTGTCAACTTCCGGCTCCATCGTATAGAATTTATCCGGCAGGAAAATCGGTTCAATGAGAATCATTCCACGTGGCTGCAAACCATAAAGGGCAGTCGCAATTGATGATACGGTTGCCCCCATGGAATGACCAACTATCAAAGGTTGCAGAATTTGCTGCCGGCGGCAGAAAGTAGATAAATCACGGGCGATAACATCCCAGCTCAAGCCTCCCGCATGCGGATTACAGGAACGATAGTCACAAATAAAGGGAGCCCAGACATTGTTGGCCGGAGCGAATTCTTCGATAACCGGCTGCCAGAGCCAGGGCAGAAAACCGGTGGCATGCATAAACAACATTTGCGGTGCGGAAGCCTCGGCTTCAAAAAAGAGGTAGGGTAACCCGGCACCATCAACATCCTGTATACGTAACTCCTCTATTTTGTTGTTATTGTCCGCCAATTACATACCCCGAATAGCCGCAAACCAGCGCCTGCATTGATTGTTGATTATTCAGGCTTATTCGCCGGCAACATCAACAGCTTGTATTTCTTCCACAGATAAAACCCGGTCAATATCGAGCAGTATCTTGATGCCGCCACCAACTTTGGCCATACCCAGGATAAAATCGGTGTCGAGCTTCGTCCCGAAAGCAGGAGTTGCTTCAATGTCGGCCCCTTTAATATTGAGCACTTCCGAAACAGAATCAACAACTATACCCATAAGAATAGTGCGTCCTTCTGCGGCGATCTCCACCACAATGATGCAAGTCCTTTCGGTATAGTCAGCGGCCGCCATTGTGAATTTCACACGCAAATCAACAACCGGGATTACTTTACCACGCAGATTAATTACTCCCTTAATATGGGAAGGTGTCTGAGGAACAATAGTAATAGGCATCATGCCGATTATTTCTTTTACTTTCAGAATTCCGATACCATATTCTTCTCCGGCAAGACAAAAAGTTAAATATTTCCCTTCTTTATCACCGACGGCCTTGACGGCTTGATCAATGATTTTTGTTTGTTCCGTTGTCATGTTTTACATCCTCCTGCCTGGTTTTGTAATATCGCGCAAAGTTACAATTTATTAAAAAACAAACACAGCAGCGGCAATTACAGTGGTATAATTATTGTTTTTACAAATTGTGGACTGAGTTACATTGAGAGTGCGGACTATTTTCCCGCTGATTTTAAATATTTCTTTTTTCTCGTCCCAGCTTTCATCAACGTTGAAATCAATACCTAAAGTAGAGGCCAGCATAGCCGCCGCAAGATCCTCGGCATATTCACCGGCCTGCTTTTCCGTCTGGCCGTAAGCATGATGCTCACTGATATAGCCATATGACGATTTATCTGCAGGAATAGCGCAACCGACTGACGCCGCCAGCAGCCTCTTGGGCTCGTTACTGCAACAACGGCTCATAACACAATAAGTAATGGCGCCGGGAACCAGCTCTGTGAGCCCCTGTGGTTTGGAAATCATTTTACAGTGTGGCGGGAAAATACTGGAAACCTGGACCAGATTACATTTCTCAATACCGGCATCGCGCAAGGCCCGCTCAAAGGAATGCAGCTCATCCTTGTGTGTTCCCACACCTTTGGTAAAAAAAATCTTTTTGGGTACAAAATCAGACACTTTCCATCTCCTTTTTTTCGTCCTCGTAAGGGCGAATTAATATATTAGCGGAACCCCTAACCTTTATCCGCCGTCGGTTTGCACAAACGCTGTATTATCGTACAAATACTCTACTTTTTCTTTATGCTTCATTTCCTGATTGGCCATCTTCAGTAACATTTGTTTTATCTCGCCATCCGGATGAATAGCCGCCATCCCCTTGTAAAAATTATAGGAATTCAACTCCCTGGCGGCAGCCAGCAAATAAACCTCTTTGCTATCCATATCGTACTTAACCTGAGGAGGCTGCAGAAACTCGGCAATTTTATTATTAGCAGCTTCATCATTATCTGTGTTATTAACGATAAAATTTTCCTGCCGGTAACGCAACAGATACTCTTTATGTTGCTTTTCTTCACCCGCCAGATAAAGCAGGGTATCCTTAACCGTTTTATCGGAAACCTTCTCGGAAAGCTTCAGATAAAACTGGTTGGCTTCTTCTTCATTGGCAATTGCTTTTTCAATGATGGAATCAAATTTGATATTATTCATAATTATTTTACCCATCTGTAAATTAAAGAACCGGCCACCGGCCGGTATTCATATACCTCAGGAACCGCCAAAACCTATTGTTACCTTATCATTTTCAATAATCACTGGCACTTGACGTTTCCCGCCGGATAATCGCAACATTTCTGCCAACCGATCAGCATCGGTCTTTACATCGACATAAACAGCTGAATCACCAAAAGCCACCCTGGCCCTATCTGTATAGGGTCAGCCGCTTTTTCCGTAAATTAAAGTTTTACCGGACATAAATACCGCTGCTTATTGCTAATAATTAATATTCGTTTAAAACGGAAAGACCTCTTTCCCCTACTAATATTATTCGCGTATGGGTCAACCTTGTCGAAATTACTTTGGCTATAACCTGCATAATTTTGTAACCGAGATTATTGTCTTCTTCCATTAACTTTCTCAGGCCGAATGAATCAAAGGAAATTACTTTTGTATCATCAATGCAAAGAGCACCGAGAGTATAGATATAGGGTTCAACTACAGCTGACCAGCCCATGGACTCACCTTTGGTGATCATATCCACAGTAACCTGCATGGGCGGCTTATGTGGTCCCATATAATTATCTATAAATAAAACGATTTTGCCCTCTTTAATCAGGAAAAGAGATCTGGCGGGATCACCATTTTGATACATCTGAGTACCGGCCAAAAAACTTTCTTCACTTGCCAATTCAGCTAATTTGTTTAACTGGTCATCAGTAAATTCCTTGCAAAAGATAAATTCCTTCAGTAAGCCAACGGGAACCATAAACTATCTCCTTTATCTTAGATTTAAGTGGTTTACCTCTTATACCAGCCTTCAATATCTTATGCCACAAAATTATTATATGTACCAAGTTAAAATATACCTTTTTATTCATTTAATCTTGCCCAAATACTTAAAAAGGACTATAAAAAAGTTTATATTAAAACAACAGACATCAAGGCAGTTGAAGTTTAGTTAAAGGATTTTTCATGAAATTGAAATTGATTATCGTTAGTCTGGTCATTTTTTCTTTAACAGCCTGCCTGAAAGTACCAGAAACCATTAAAGACATAAGTGATTTGCAGCAGAATCATCTAGCCTATTTGCCTGATCAGACCAAAAGCAAAGATTTGATTACTGCCGACAACCAAAGTCGATTAGATGAAGACTACAACGCCATCTATTTTTCTGTCTGGCACCAACGAGACCCTTTTTATGCCCAACCCCCTACGGTCAATATTGATTCCCGAAGATTCAGCACTAATTTCGGGTTCGGTGAGAATAAAAGAAAACATACCAGCGACTGGTATAAAAAACTCCTGCAAAATGCCGCACTGGATAATTACCCCAATGCCCTATATCCCGCCATCACTATCCGTAATACCGCCCTGCGAGCCTTACCCACGCAGAAACCTCATTTTTCCAGCCCGGACGGAGACAGCGACGGCTGGCCCTTTGATAATCTGCAACGCTCCGCAGTGGCCAGCAATACACCGATTTTTGTCTGTCATTTAAGCGCGGACAGAACCTGGGCGCTGGTCGAAACCTGCTTCACTTTCGGCTGGATGCCGGTAACTGACTTTGGCCGTGTAGACAGCGCCTTTATTAAAAAATGGGAAGCGGGACGCTATGCTGTAATTACCCGCGATCAAACTCCAATATTCTATAAAAACGGGCAATTTGGTTTAAAATCATCTCTAGGATATATTTTCCCCTTACTCGGGGAAACACCGGAAAAAATGGAAATTCTTATCGCCGCGATGAGCATTTTCAGTGACCATGCCACGATCAAAAAAGGCTACGTTTCCAAGGATGCAGCAACAATCAAGCCCCTGCGACTAAACTCGCTCAATGCAGTAACAATCGCCAATGAAATGATTGGCGAACCTTATGGCTGGGGCGGTCTTTACGGAAACCGCGATTGCTCTTCAATGACGCGAGATTTTTTTGCGGTTTTTGGAATATGGTTGCCGCGCCATTCCGAAGATCAAGTCAAGGAAGCAGGCCGTTACATCAATCTTAGCGGTATTGCCCCGGAGCAAAAGGAAAAAATTATTTTAGACAAGGGAATCCCTTATTTAACGATCCTGTGGCGCAAAGGTCACGTTATGCTTTACATAGGCGCACAGGGCGGACAGGCCCTGATTTTTCATAACATCTGGGGGATAAGAACCAAAGATTTAACGGGGCAGGATGGAAGAAAAATTATCGGACAGGCGGTAATAACAACATTGCGGCCGGGACGTGAGTTAAGAAGCTTCGATACAGAAGCCGGTGATTTATTAACCAACATTTCCGGCATGAGCATTTTAGCTTCCGAATAAAAATCCAACCGCCAATGCCTTTTTTCAAGGATGATAATGTCACCAAAGTTGATCAACGACCGGATGCGCGTTACAGCGGCAGGAGAGCGCAAAGGAAAAGAACCTTCCAATGCCGTTAAGACCCGCCGGCAAATTGTCAGCTTGCAAGAAAATGCTACAAACAAGCAGGATAAAGCAACCAATATTCATAAATATAAGATCACCCTGGAATATGATGGCACCAATTATAGCGGCTGGCAGAAACAAAATAATGCCCGGAGCATTCAGGGCGCTTTAATTTCCGCGGCGCAAATTTTTTTAGATGCACCGGCGGAAATTCAGGGCGCCGGCCGCACTGATGCCGGAGTTCATGCCCTGGCTCAAGTTGCTCATTTGGAATCTGCCAAAAAAATCAGCCCGGCAAATCTGCAAATGGGTCTTAATGACAATTTACCCGCCAGCATTAATATCCTTAAGGTCGAAAATGCTCCGCCGCGCTTTCATGCCCGCCACTCCGCAGTAAGCCGCAGTTATCTCTATCTCATTGCCCGCCGGCGGACAGCTTTCGGCAAACGTTATGTCTGGTGGATTAAAGACAATCTGGATATTAAGAAAATGCAGCGGGTAATCAATGTTTTCTCGGGATTTCATGATTTTTCTTCTTTTGCCGACAAGAGAATGGATAAAGACACATCCACTCAAGTCAACATTGAAAACGTCCAGCTGAAAGAATTTGATGATCTTGTTGCCGTGCGCATTGCGGGCTCGCATTTTCTGTGGAAGATGGTCCGGCGCATTATCGGCATAACCGTCGAGGCCGGCCGAGGAAAATTCACCATCGGCGATATCGAACAAATGATCAATTCCCCTACGGATATTCCGGCGCAATATACTGCGCCGCCATCCGGCCTATATCTAGAAAAAGTATTATACGAAGGCGATACCCTGCCGGAGATAAAGCTGCCCATTTATTTATAGCTATACAAAACCTTGACAAGGCCAACGCCTTAAGATAAATACTGCGGCTCTTACCGGACATTATGGACGCCGATGTAGCTCAGCCGGCAGAGCAACTGATTCGTAATCAGTAGGTCGCCAGTTCGATTCTGGCCATCGGCTCCAGTAACAGTAAGGCTTTCAACGATTTCATCTGAATCACATTTTTTTCATTGTAGATATTTTGTAAACATTTTGTCTCTCTTATTTCATCGTTTTTCTCCACATTTTCAATAATATAAATCATTTTACCTAAAGACACACAAACATCACTTCCGACACATTTTTTTGTCTCATCTAAACTGAGTTAATCAGATATTTTTTCATAAATATTAACAGATTAGATTCCTTATTTTCAGGGAAATCAATAAACACAAGGGTTATATAAGAATGTATCTCTATCACATTGAATATTCGATTCAGTCCACACGTCAAATGTTTACCTGTAAAGCCATAGGACAGAATCAAGATGATGTTATCAAGGATATTGAAAGTCAGGTTGGAAAGATTACTGTTACTGAAATTTATTACCAGACTGAAGTTCACAGAATAACCAGATCGATCCGTGAAAAGATTATTGAGCAATCCTTATTAAAGAAACACATAAAACGAACAGGCAGGCCACGAAAATATGAAATTATGGGAGATTAATATTTTATGATTGAAGAGAAATTATCAAAGAAAGTAACGGTTCTTTTCACCAGGACGGTGGATAAAAAACTGGATGAGATTTGTAGAAAAATGGATCGATCAAAGAGTAATTTGATACGGCATATTGTTCAAGAGTGGGTTGAAAAAACAACAAAATAGTAAAAACCTTGAAAAATAATCTGATATATGGTCTATGGACTGTGAATATATTGACTTTTTTGTATCGTTTCATCATTTCCATTTATCCGGTAAGGTTTTCAGATGAACGATTATCAGATGACAGATTACATATAACCCACATTCCATAAGGATTTGTGGGTTTTTTATTTTGGAATGAAAGGAATATTATGAGTAAAAATTATCTGGGAATTATTGTCAGTGTATTATTTCTTTTACCTATCAATGTTTATTCCTCTGAAACTATTGTCGGTCAGTATTGTTACACATACGGAGACAGGGAAACAATACAAGAGTCCCGTGAACTGGTCAGAACCTTGAGTATAAGGAACGGTATTGAGTCATACAGGGTTTTCATAGAGTCCTCCACCAAGGTAAAAAACTTCACTCTGTCAAATGACCTCGTTCAGATGATAAGTTCTGGTTATCTCAAAAACATAAAAGTTCTTGAACACACCGAGGAAGGAAGAACCATATGTGAGAAAATTTCTGGAACTGTTGAACCAAAAGAAATTGAAAAAGTTATTGAAAATCAGATTTCAGTTAGAACAAAGAAAATAGAGGATATGGGTCTTGATAATAATGGTTATGTGAAAATATTGTCTGTAAGTGATTACAAAACAAAGAAGGACGGATATTATGGTTCTTATACAGATACAACGATAACCGTGAAATTGAAAACAATCAAAAATTTTCATTATGAAGACCCACACTGTTACATATTCGTAACAGAATATGATAGTAATGGTAATGAAATCTCAACAAAGAGAGATGAAAAATGTTGTACAATACTTGATATGTATTCTTCAAAAATGATTTATTCTGGTGAAATCAAGACCTGTTATTTGACACACATAGGTGGAGATTCCTACAAGGTCTGGTTATTAGATGGTATCCAAAATACGTCAAACAATAATTCCAAAACAGACAAGACTATTGATAATAAGAATAAGAAAACTAAAAAATTCAAGAATTAAAAGATTTCATAAATGAGAAAATCAATCATATTATTAGTAATAATAATTATCTTTGTCGGGATAAACAAGAGGAAGTAAGTTAGATTTCATCCATCAAAATCATAAAGTGATTGAAGGTGTTTTTATTGAATATTGAAATGTGAAATATTGGGGAGATAATGGACGAAACTCACCACAAAATAACATCATTTAGAAATCTTATTTTAAAATTAATCTTGAAAATCAGGGTTTTCTATTTAAAAAGAAGATTGAATAATATTAAGACAACAGTTATTAAACTTGGGATATCGTTAAATTTTAAATTGGTGAAAGAGTATGTTCAGAAATATGGTGAGGAATATATCTCTTACTGTTTAAAGTTGTCAAACATAACAACCACTAAACTTCTAAGTGATATAGTTTTAGACGAACACATAGAAATTTACGAGAGGGAAAAAAACATAATTGAAGAGAAAATTATTTCACTGAGAGAAAGTCAGGAAATAAAACAGTTCATCTCTGACCATCATTTAATCGAATCATTTTTTTATGAAACAATTATGAATGAAGAGTTATCAAAACTCTATTTTGAAAAATCACTTAAATATTGTGATGACGTAAAAAAATTAACATACGATTCTTTTATAAAAAAGTCGGATGAAATAAACAAGAAATACAAAATTGAAAGAAAACAGTTTTGGAAACTACGAGACGAAATAATATCAAAGAAAACCTTATCTCAGATTTCCAAAATTGAAATATCATCACAAAATCTAACCTATTTTTTTGGTGTATTAACAACTATTTTTATTTTAACAGGTTATATCTATAATAGATTTTTCTTGGGTTTTTTCGGTGTTGACGTATCACATTTTTTTTCCGTAGGAGATTATTTATCAACGAGTATTGATAAAATCTATATTTCAGGTGTTTCTGTCCTTATAGGAATTACTTTTTACATATACGGTATTTACAATAATTTTCAGACTGATAATAGAAATGAATTATTAGAAATAAGTCCCCAAAAAGATCCAATAGTTATTCCATTCGTATTAATGAATATAATGTTATCGATTTCAACCGTTCTTTGTTTTTATAGAGATTTACCTGGGAAGTATACATTCTTAAGTTTACTTATTCTTTTAGTACTGATGTATCTATATCATAACCTTCAGATTAATAAATATTTTGACAAACCTGTTTACATATCAATTTTTGTCGTGAGTATGATTTTCTTCTCCAGTAACATATTTTCTTCAATTATGAATGATCAAGACAAGATATATCGAGGAAATATATCAGATTTGAAGAAGTTTAATTTTACATACAATACAGGAATAAATTTTAACGATAATTCGTGGGTATTCTTGACTGGAAATAGTGGATACTTTTTCTTCTACGATAAAGAACTACACAAATCTATTATAGTACCAAGGACATTGGTTAAATCAATTGAAACAATAAAAAAATGATTTTCGAATCTCGTACAAGATTTGATGGTGAGATAAAATGAGAAATCCTAAATGGACACGAGATGAACTAATTTTATCACTTGACCTATATTTTAGACATCATCCAAACAAAATCAGTCAGACCCACAAAGAAGTAATCCGTCTTAGTGAAATACTAAACAACCTTCCTATACACCCCAGGAATACAGAATATGAGAAGTTCAGAAATCCCAATGGTGTTTATATGAAACTCTGTAACTTCTTACGATTTGACCCAGATTACAAAGGTTCAGGTCTGACATCTGGAGGAAAACTGGAAGAAGAAATATGGAACGAATTTAGTTCAAGAAAAGACGAACTAAGAAAAGTGTCCCAGTCCATTATTGATAATATGTCTGAAGTAATTCAATCCGATAATTCTGATAATTACGATGATGAAGAAGAATTTGAGGAAGGAAAGGTTCTTACAAAACTTCACAAAATAAGGGAACGGTCATATATTATCGTTAAAAAGAAAAAAGACCTTGTTTTAAAAACAACCGGAAAAATTTCTTGTGAGGTATGTAATTTTGATTTCAAACAGTTTTATGGTGACATAGGTTCTGGACTATCTGAGTGTCATCATACAAAACCAGTTTCAACATTGAAAAAGGGAGAGAAAACAAAACTGAGTGACTTGAGTATTCTTTGTTCCAACTGTCATCGTGTCATTCATAAATCAAGACCAATGTTGAGTGTAAGTGAAATTCGTGGACTTATATCTCAGTCATCAAAACTATAAAAGAGATTTGTCTGTTTTTTAGTGAATATTGAAATTAAAGTAAGGGGGAGATATTGAGATGGTGAATTTTCTAAGAGATGTTGAACCCAATGAGAAATGTGTTTGTGTTTTCACAAATCAAAAGAGGTTACAAAACAACCTTCGTCTTCGTAATAATGGTGTATCTGAAAGTGGTATATGGAAATTGAATACAATAACAATGATAGGTGTAACAAAAGTAATTATTTATTATAGACACGATAATATAAATGAAATCATTGTAGGAAATTTCATGGGAACTCGTAAGTCAAATGATCCTGATCGTTATTACATAGAATTTGATAATATTCGTAGAGATCAAACACTGAATAATTGGACAGTATTTTGTAACACAGGTTCAAATCCAGTAAAATATACTTGAATTATTTAAATCAGATTTATTTGAAAACGGTTGAATATTTTAAAAAACCCAGAAGACTTATGAAAAACAAATTCCAACTCACAATCATACTATTGACGATCATCGTTCTTTTATTTCCATCAATCAGTTTTTCTGAAATGAAAACAGTTACAGGTGAAGACTGTAGAATTATTACAGGTGATAAGAAAGACATAAACTGGAAAAGTGAAAGGAGATATATTAGATTGTTTTCTATTGAAAATGGTCTCAAAAAAATATCCAGAAGTGATATATTCCTTTCTATTGATTTTGTGGAAGACATTCGAAATAATTATTTAGAAAACTTCAAGGTTATCAGTCATACAGAAAAGGGAAGGAAAATTTGTGAGAAGGTTCAATTTACTATTGACACTGAGGTTCTACAGAAAGTTACAAATTCGTATGAGAACAAAATACGTCTCAGTTTTTCTGATTGTATGTCCGGTGATTATTATTCGGTAAATTCATTTCTAAGAGAATATGTTCTAAAAGAAAATAGAAGAATTAGTATCTGTTTAATAGTTGAAAACAAAACACATAACATCAGTAAAGTTGAAAATGAAAGACTGAGTGATGAGATAGAAAATACATTTATTAAATGTTTGGATGTTGAAAACGACCTGAGGAAGACCGTAAAAATTATTGAACGAAGACACCTAAACAAAATATTAGAAGAACATAATCTGTCTATTTCAGGGATTACTGAAGGAAATAGAGTAAAAATTGGGAAGATCGAAAACTTGGACATTATTTTCCTTCGGATTATTTACGATGACAGATTTACAACAAAACTACTGAATGTTGAAACCGGAGAGGTATTGTATGTCTCCAGTCGTAATCCTAAGAGTGAGAAAGAGGAACGTGAAAATTTATGGGGAATCTATGAATAACAATTATATGGGGATAATTATCATAATAATCTGTTCATTTTTTCTCTTACCACATAATACATATTCATCATCAAAGGAGGATTATGAGTTACAGGAAAGATGTGGGAAACGGAGTGAGGAACGGTTCAAGAAGGAATATGGTGATGGAAATATCTTTATTGGGAAACACCTAGAGGTTTTTACTTACAAATGTCATTATAATAAAAAACTCAATAAATGTTTCTTCTTACTTTCTGGTAACCCTAGTTCACCTGGTAGTAATTCTTTTACAAGAACTTTATTGAATATCAACGAAAATAATGAATATGGGTTAATTGTAAAATCAAAAAATAGTGAAAACCCAGTTGTTTGTTGGGTGTTAGAAAAAGGATGTAACTCTGAAAAGGAATGGTACACACTCGTAAAACCTTATATGGAAGAATAACACATCTTCAAGGTCAGGGTTCAAAACTATGACAACACTCACTGAATTGAATGGAAAAGTATGGTATCGGTTTCTTAAAGTAATTTACATCCTGTTGTATCTTACTTTTTTTCTATCATTACTAATAGTATATAAAAGTAGTGAGGAATATCATGATAAACTAATTCTTCCAGATACCATTGAAGAAACTCTAAAAGACCCAGAGTTTTATAAACTTGATTATGATGAAATGAGAAATGTTCTTTCATCAATTGATGAAATGATATTTCTCAATGTTTTTGACCAATTTGATACACCAAAAAAAGAAAAAAATTTATTCAAAAACTTTACAGATATAGAACAAGAATGGTATGTTTCGGGTATAAAGAAACAACCTGTACCAACCACACCACTAAAAAAGAAATACATATATAAACCCTATCATAAATTGAATATCATGAATTTTGTCAAATATAGTTTCATCGTCTTAATATGTTATATATTAGTCATGGAATGTATAAGGAGAGGATTTTACTATATCGTGATTGGTAAATTATTCCCGAAAGAATGAATGTTAAAAAGGATTGTCATGTATGGAATTTCCCCCGAAAGGAATAGATATGAAAAGGATTAGTTCAGTTATTTTTTTGTTGATTCTGGTTCTCTTTCTACTTATAGGTTGTAACAATAGTTCGTCGGACTGGGTAAAATATAAGACTGACAATGATGGAAATGTTTCTTATTATAAGAAGGTAAATATTAGTCAAGACGGTGATAATTATATAGTTAAAGGATGGAAGAAACAAGTTTATTCGGATAAAGGTAGAGAAAAAGAAATTCAATCCAGAATAAAAGATGGGTTATCGACTGAAGGATGGGATAAATTAAGAGACTATAAGAGTTTGAATGAAACAGACTGTAAGAAACGGATGACGAATACATTATATGTTAGTTATTTTGATACGGATGATAAAGAATTATATTCTCAGAAGTTTGATAAAGAAGAATGGATATATGTAACTCCTGATTCAAAAGGTGAAACTGTTATGAAAGAAATCTGTAAATAACCAGTAATCATAAAATCTGTATGTTTTTATTGTAATAGTAATTGATGAAGTGAAAATACATGACGGACTCTAATAAACATGATTGGGGAAAAAGGAAAAACACTTTAATTTCCATATTAGAAGATACAATTACTCTATTGGACGACATATCTCATTCATTTCAAAATGATTACCCTCAAACAAGAATATCTCATTTCCGTTATTTATGTTTTGGATATATATTAATTTCAAGAGATAATATCAGAACATCATTGTTGTTATTGAGAAACAACATGATATATCAGGTTCATAATTATTGTAGAAATATGTTTGAGATGGTTGTAAATCTTACCTATATAAATGATGATAAATCAGAAATGGAAAAAAAATTAAAACGATTCTTTGATTATAAGTATGTTCAAGAATACAATCTACTTGATACATTGAAACAGTATCCCACAATAGTCCCAGAGTTAAAAAAAGAAAATAAAGATTCAATTATTCAGGAAAATTATAATCATTATATTTTACATTACAACATAAAAAAGAAAGTTGTTACCGATTGGAGTGGTCTCAGTCTATACAAAATGATGAAAAATATATCAGATGAAAAAAAGAGGGATGACTTGTTAAAAGGATACCTTATGTTTAATAGAATTAACAATCAATATGTTCATCCTTCAATTGAATTTATAGGAAGGATAATAGAAGAAGAGTATCAAAATGATGTCAATGATGATTATAAAAATCAAATTTTAGTATCTTTATTAGAATCAATTTATGTCTCTGTATTTCTGATAATAGAAATATATTTAGACCACTTTCAAAAAAATAGACAAACCTTTCGTAATAAATGTAATGAATTGGAAACGAGATTTAAAAACATGTCATTAAATGTTGTAAACACATAATCATTCAAATCTCATTCATCAAAATTCCGTTGACCTCTTTATCTTCAATTCCAAGGTATCTCATCGTTACAGATGGTGAAGAATGATTGAACCGTTTACATAAAATTTCCCACGACACACCAAATTTTGTTCTTTGTATAAATCCGAAGGTTTTTCTCAATGAATGGGTTCCGTAATTTCCTTTCAAATTAATTGAACGACACCAGGATTTAATCATTAAATTGGTTGAACTGACTGTTAATGGCTTATTGCCACCTTTTCTTGATTTAAAAAGATAATCATCATCATTCGGATTCTGTTCTTCCAGATACTCTTTTAAAATTTTATATGTGGTTTTATTGATCATTAGAATATTTTCTTTTCCTGTTTTCTGTTCTTTAATCTTCAAGGTTTCATTTTGTTTTAAATAACGAACATCACCGGCCTTAAGTTTTAAAAGATCACCACAACGCCCGCCATTATTGATACCAATAGTAAAAAGAAGAAGATCACGAGTATTATTTGAAAGAATTTTTTTTATATTGTCGATGTCCTTTATATCTCTTATTGGATCAACTGCTATTTTAGAACCTTTGGCTGGATGATTTATATTTTTTTCTTTCATATTTTTTCTCCTTTCCATCATTTTGAATATTAAGTTTGTATAAATATGGATAGGTTATTGTTGATTCGGTGGCAAATAAAATGTTGCTCGCTGTCAAGGAATTAAGGAGATGTAGATTACTGTTGAATTTCCTGCCGGACTGACAATAACAACTATTTAACAAAAGTTAATATTCAGGAGGAATGAAAAATGAAATTTAGAGATTATGTAAAATTGAACAAGCAAGGATCAAATAAAATTACTGAAGGCTCAGCAATCGAAGACAAGCCAAAACGATTAATACCAATTGTGATGGAGCTTACAGAAAAATTTTATATAAGTGACTGTCCATTAGAAAAATATCAATTATTAATAAAAATTATTTTTATATTGATGTGTAATCTGGAAAATCCTTTTAAAGACGATGAAATGATATTTGAAAAAAAGTGATTGGCCGGAGTTGAGATATAATTGGCTTAAGGAGGTAAAATGAATATTGAAAAAGAATTAAAAGAGATTGAATTAGACACGAAAAAACAGGAAGACATGAATAATATTTTTATTGCTTATGATAAGCGATCAGAATTAATGACTTATGCTATATCTGATTTTATAAAATCAAATCGGTATATACGTAACAAAATTGCTGCTGGATCAATAAAAATTGAAAATATGGGAAACGAGTTAATTGTTATTTATACAGATGAGTTCAAATCAGTTAAAAACTTATTGGATGGTTAATTATTATTAAATTGTCAAAGAACATTTATATGGTCATTACAAGGAAGTTATAGATGTTTTATTATTTAAACTTCATGGAAATATTAAAAACAATGGACCGTATCTTTATTCTTATATTTAAACTTATCTATAACAAGCCTTATCTTTATAACTTATCTATAATACTTATCTATAGGTAGTGAATTATTCATTTAATACAATAACTTGCACAGTTTTTGTTCTCTAAAAAGAGAAAGTTTGTATCATCCTGTATAATCATTTTCTCTTTTTAATGAGTTTATTATCATTCCAGATAATAAACTTTCTCTCCATGTTAATTATTTTATCGTTTTAGAATGTACACATTTATGAGAAAAGGAAGATGTATCAATTCAATTTCCATGTGTCATACCGAAAATTGACACCAAGTTTATGAGATCCTTTAGGAGAACAACCTACTTCATAAATGATTCTTTTCTCAATCAATGACTTCAAGGTTCTATAGAGATTCGGTGTTGATAATTCAGTCCACTCTTGAATTTCTCTAGTTTTAATAGTTTCAACTGGTTTGTATAATTTTCCTTTAAGACGATACCCACGAGTTCTGTGAATGATGTAGAACAAAACACTCCACTCAGAACCAGTAATTCTTGAACTCATCAGAGACTTCAAAACTTCCGTTTCAATCCATCTAAAATTATTTTTCTCTTTTGTTAAGTTGACTTTTGATTGTCTCCTATATGGATTTTGTACATCAAGATAATCAAATGGATATTCTTCTTTTAATTTTGTTTTTTCATCTTCAGATAAATTGATATTCAACCATTCAGGAATTCCGTGAACTCTATTGTCAGTCTGAGTTTCCTGTTCTTGAGTATATTCCTTAGATTCCAAATAAGCATGATATTCTTCCCACTGCAAGTCAGCTTTCATTTCTTCTAATTCTTCTTTGCTATATTTTTTCTTCATTTTTATATTTCCTTATATTTAATGTTATGTGACATCATAAATTTGTTACCATCGTTTCTGGACAATCCTCGACTGTTTAATGGTATTTATAATCGACGTTTTTCTAGTTTGAGTGTTGAACTTGATTCTCTGGAATATCTTTAAAATAGGTATCTATGAGTTTTTCATTATTCGACAGATTCCGTAATACTATTTCTGACTGGTCTTCTCTACAAATGATAAATCCTTCATTAAAACTTTTAAGAAAATTATGAAACCTTAACAAATTTACAATATCAACAAGTTCTCGTTCTAATTCTTGTGTACCTAGACCGTCTTTACTACTTAATTTCTTACTTATATAGTCATCTATATCTTGAATGACATAACAACAATCCCAGTAACCATCAAATTCGTCACATATCCAATCAGTATAGTATTTACTTACAAAAACAAAATTTTCTTTTTTGAATTTGGATATTATCTTTTTTACATTTCTCTCTAATTCATCATCACCACGAATTTTCAAATGATGACAGAATCGTTTAAATTCTTTTTCATCGTTGATACTGAAATGAAGATCACGATTTCTACTATAAAAATCATATTTCATAATTACTACCTCCAAAAATTTATTTTATATTATTATAGCGGATTGAAGTCCGTGTGGAAACTAAGGATCGAAAAAGTGTTATTACATAAGGGAAATTTGATGATTAGACTGGATGGTCTTCTGGATTCTCAAGGAAAACTGACTATAACAGGGGGAATGTAAGTTCCCCCTGTTATTTTTTTATTTAAAGTAGTCAATGTACTCGGGTAAGGTCATATATCTGGAACGAATAGTGAAACCATCGGGAGTTCTTCTTAAAAATTTTAAAAAGTTCTCTACATTTTTCTTTGTAAATTTGTCATGTTTTGAACCAAAATTTTCTCTCCATTTTTCAAAATCATTAATATCGGAGTCTATGTCATTAGACTTCAGTTTTTCTTCTAATATTTTAATCATTTCTTTAGTCGTAACTTCAGTAACGAAATATATATCATCAACCGTCATGACAACAATTTCTTTTGGGTCAACTATTTCTTCTGTGAATTCATAATTCGAAATACGAGTTACATAAAACCATAAAATTTGAAAATCATTCTCTGTGTTACTAAAATGAACGTTTTTATTAATTCCGTGTAAATCTAATGTTCGTAAAAAACGTTCACGATCCTTAATATAACATACCTCCGTTATACCTGAATTCTTTTTATAATTCATACCTACATTCAGTTTTGTCTTCATATAAATTTTCCTTTCATATTTAAATGTCATTACTGACCGTTGTTTGTTTTTAATTAATAAATCAACTTTACTTCTTGTTTACATTCTTTAAATTCACAACATTTTCATCCTCACTTTCTGTCAAATCTATTTATGACACAGTTATAGGGTTTCCATTTTTCACATGGATTCTGACAGGTTTGTTCAGAACAAAACTCTCCCGTCATCGTGATTACAAATTTAGAATCACGACCTTATTGTTCTTTGTTGTATGATGTTGGTTGAGTAGATTTCAGACGAACATGAAATGATAACGTGTTTATCAATTTTTCATTTTTGTTACTCTCATTTATTGAGTAACAGAGTTATTCAACATCTCTATTTCCATTTTGTTAAGTACATTATAACACAAATTGATCCATTTGTAAACAACTATTTTTTGCATATGTACATGTTATTATTAATTAATTAACGATATAAAGTAACTTATTGACATGATTAATAATTATTTTTTCATAATAAACATATGATATTATTATTGAATTACCGTTATTATAAAATATTCACATCGTGTAACATATTGATATTATTGTATATTAATAATCGTTCTTTCTTACTATCATTAATCATGTAATTCATTAGTTTACACATTAAATACTATTTTATTCTTCACCACCTTTCTGACTCTTTATATACAGTATACTCCTATCGAATACCATTGTAAACCAAGTTAACATATCAATATTATTAACAATATAAAAATATTTTGAAGATTCCGAATGTTGGGATGGTAATATTTATTAACAACCTGGGGAGGCTGGTTTTAGAGGTTTTGAACTAGGGAAAGGTAAAGAGACGACTATTATATAAAAAATGATCCTAGACTATTCTGGGAGGTCAGGTTGTTGTTTTGGTCTGGTGGTTGATCTGTTTTTCCCGTTCTTCTTGTATTCGTTTTTCACTTTCCTGAAATGTCCTTACATAATCATCCCACATTAGATGTGAATATTGTTTATTGATCATATCCGTTGATGTATGTCCGACAACATCTGATATCATCTTTATTGGGATTCTTCTTTTTATCATACGAGTAATATAGTTATGACGAAGATTGTATAAAGTCATATTTTTCCCGATTAGTTCCTTCACACTTTTCTTGAACTGTTTTGATAGGTAAGGAACATTGACCAAACTACCATTGTCAGTTACGAACACAAAATCATTACTTTCCTTTGAAATGTTTTTACGAGATTTCAATATTTGTAATGTTTCTTTTGTCGAACCGATAATTGGAACAGTTGAATTGATAATGACATTTTTATTTTTGTTTTTTCTATCCCTAATTAGAATGTATCCTTCTTTGAGATGAAGGTCACTATACCGTATCCGTGTCAACTCATTCGGTCTCAGTCCACAATTGTTAATCGTAGTTATACAGTACCAAAAGAAGAGGTTTTTCTTTGTCCAATATTTTTTAAGTTTATCGTAGTCTCCATATTCTAATATTTCTTCTCGTCTTTTCTCGGGAAACATCGTGTAAGATGGTATTTCTTGATCTTTGAGAATATTTTTTTCTTTTTTCCCATACCTGAGAATAGAACAAAGTAATCTACACTCCCTATTGAGTGTTGTTTCACCTACTTTATGATACTTTCTTCCTTTTATTGTTTCTCTGTTTCTCTCGAAGGTTTGAATATTGTCGTGTGTATCGTAATATTTTTTTCTCCAATCACAGTAGTCTTTGTATCTACTTTTTGAAAAGAATAAATTGATGTCACTTCCCTTTGATTGGTCGTTATACCATTCAATAAGATATTTTTTTTGTCGTTCATATTCAACAAGTGTCTTTGGTGAAAGTTTATTTTCTTCTTTTCCTTTTTCTAATAAAAAATCTTCAACAACATCCTCAAACTTTGTTATTTTCTTCCGACCTTTTTGTCGGAGACCTTTTGTTAAATCATAGAAAATCTCTCTTACAATGAGTTTTGATGTTTCCAGGTCATCAGAACCACTACTTCCTTGATACTTGACTCCATTATGACGAAAGTAATAATAGTAATTAGGTGTCTTGGTGTTATTGTATATGGATATTTTCTTTGTTATCTTTCCCAGATTGATTTCAATATGATCTTTTACAACTTTTAGTTTATTTTGTGTTATACTCGTCTCAATCATAATGACACCAGTGAATTTTGTTAAAATTGTAGATACATTGTAAACATTTATAAACATTATCATCAATGTATTGTTTTGATAACATGTCGATATTATAATGTAAATAGTAAAATTTAGAAATTAGACATTTTACGACTATATTGAGTTGTATGCTATTGATATATAAAGGAATATGTTGAATTACTACATGTTCGTAATCAGTAGGTCGCCAGTTCGATTCTGGCCATCGGCTCCAGTAAAATGAAGGGGTTAGCCAACCACAACTTAACTCCATATTTCTTTATCATGCCGTTTTTGTACAAGCAGCTTTCGCAAATCATTTCGTCTTCGCCTGTTTCCAGTAGGTGTGAAAATCCCCCATCATTCCCACAAGATTATTGCCAATGATTGTATAGTTGTCATCCGGCAGATTGGCCAGGGAGACGCGGACCGTCCAATCCGGTCCGGCAAAGCCCACACCGGGCAGCAGCACGGTCTGGTAGGCCCGCGCCAGGTGCATGAGCAGGTCGAAGGGCGTGAATTTGCCGGTCAGGTAAGTTGCGAATTCCGGGCCGTGCAGCCTTACGGCCAGATCATGGAGGTTTACCATGTTGTAGTAGGCGGTCTGGGTCGGCCCATGCGGGGCCGGTGCGCCCATAGCTGCGTATAGTAGTGATATACGCTTCTGGAGCAGGGCCTGGATGCTTTTCTTGTAAGCCTTTTTCGTGTCCAGCATGTCGTAAAGGGAAAAGAGTGTCATGATGGCCTGCTGCGGGGTGGACAGTCCTCCGGTGTGAGCCAGGGCCACGTCCCGGCTGTCGATGAGCAGCCGCTCGATAAAGGGGATGGCGTTCGGGTCGGGGGTCACGGTGATGTAACGCTTGCGGAGTAGTTCCTTCTTTTCTTGCGGCAGTTTCCGGATCATTTTATCGAAGATGTTCTCTTCCTGGACAAAGATCACTCCCAATCGCCATCCGGTCACGCCCATGTACTTGGAATAGGAAAACACGCCGATGCAGTTTTCCGGTGCAGCCTGGATCACGTCGTGGAATTCGTCCACAAAGGGACTGTACACCGTGTCCGTGAGCACGATCAGGTCCGGCCGGTCGGTCCTGATCAGCGACGCGATTTTATCCACGCTTTCGCGGTTCATGCTCACCGCGCCCGGGTTCATCGGGTTGACCAGGAACAGAGCCTTGATGTCCGGGTCCTTCAGCTTGTTCAGCTCCCCATCAGGAACCTGCCAGCCTGATGACTCGGACGCGGAGACGTAGATGGGCTCAAGTTCGAAATCGTTGAGTACCGGAATTTCAATGTATGGCGAGAAAATCGGGGTGATCAGGGCGATCTTGTCACCGGCGCCGATAAGGAAATTTTCCTTCAGGGTTTTAAAGGTGTAGTTCATGGCCGCAGTGCCCCCTTCGGTGGCGAAAAGGTTAAAGCGGCTGGACGGAATCTTGCCGGGCGGAAAGTGCAGTACCTTGAGGTAGGCTTCGACGACTTTTTCCGGGACCGTGAGCATCCGTGAGGGTACGGGGTAATGGTCACCCAGGATGGCAGCTGTCATCTGGGCCACGAAGTCGTCCGGCGCGATGCCCAGGTTCTGATGAGCGTATTTCAGGCAAGCCATGAGAAAGGCGGCGGATTCCGTGTCTTCCTGGACATGGAGATAGTCCTGGAAACGCCGGTCAAAACCGGCGACGTCCTTGATCGGAAAGCCCAGGTCACCTACTGTTTTTCCCGCCCATACCTGGTTCACTGCGAAGCGGTGCAGCATACTGAAGGCCAGCCGCACCCTGGTGTTAATGAAGTTCGGATTGCCCCGGCCGGCATTGTATAAGGGTTTTCCCGCGGATTGGGTCGCCTCGCCCAGCACGTTCTTGAACTCGAAGGGGCTGAGCAGGGCGAATTCCTTGCGCTCCCAGTCGCTCAGAGGCCGGACTTCCGCTGCCAGTGCTCCCCCGACCCAGAGCAATACAAAATGCAGGACCAGTCCGATATGCAACAGACGCATGAAAGATTTTCTCATGTGAACTCCTCCTGGTTGAGCATGATCAAAATTATTGATCGATCTGTCGCCTGATTTCCTGAACGACGGCCGCAGTACACTTTTTTGAGATCACGGCGATATGCCTCATTTCTTCCCGCTATTTTTTCGCCGCCATATCCTTCCTGATATCCTCAATGAAGCGGTCAATCGTATCTGGTCCTTCATGCTGCATCACGATGTCATGGGCCAGGTCACCCCCCAGACGCTTGTCGTGGTCAGGCGCCAGATCCCAATTCTTCATTACCCACTGACTGGGGCGCTTGAAATAAACGGTGTTGGAAAAGTCGTTCCTCCAGGCCGGATAGTTGATCTCGTCTAAACGCTGCTTGAGGTATGCCGCATTCTTGAGAATCTCGGCGGCCTGTTTAGAGTATCCCTCATGCCCGGTCTTCTGCACCTTCCACCAGAACTTAAGCGGTCCCAGTGCGGAGCGGGAGCAGGTAATGGTGGGAACGGCATCGTTCAGGTAGGATACCTGGAACGGGTTCTGCCGCTTCAGCACATCGTTGGTGGTAATAAACAGCCCCAATGGTTCGTCAAAACCGAAGAACTTGTGGCCGCTGACCGCCACCGAGTCAAAGTGATGGACGGTACGGTCGACAAGATGCTTGTGCTCGCTGAACGGTAGGTAGCCGCCGAACAGGGCAGCATCCAGGTGACGATAGACCGCAACCGGTTTCTTCTTCTTCAGCACCTTGTCAATTGCTACCTGGTCGTCAATAGCGCCCTTGAAGGTTGTACCCATGGCGATCACCACCAGGGCAGGACGTTTTGGATCAAGGGCCTTTTCAAATGCCTGAATATCGATCTTTCCCTTCACATCGGCCTTGATCAGCCGCATATCGAGGTTCTGCAGGTCGCCCAGCTTCTTGATGGAATAGTGTGCCTCCTCCGAAACGTACAGGATTGGCTTTTTCTTGCTCCGGGAGAGCAGGTACTTAACCCCGAAATAGACCCCGTGGTTGTTGCCGTCTGTTCCGCTCATGGTGACTATTCCCCAGTAGTCGTTCGGCTGGAAACCGTATTTTGGTGCGAAGAAATCGATCACCTCGTTCTCAAACTGGTGAGTATTCAGGTGCATAAGGGCCGGCTTGCGGGGGTTGCCCACATTGTTCATGGCCACATTGGCAAGGCCGGAATCGGCAAACCAGCGGTAAAACTCCTGCAGATCAACATTCTGGTTGACCGGATAGCCGATCGACTGGTTTTTGCCCTCAACCATCTTTTTGGCAAAGGCGTTCAACCGGTTCATGTCCACTTCGCCGGCAAAGGCAGGCAGGGCAAGGCACAGCAGGACAACAGCAGTGCTCAGAGTTTTCATAATCTTCATGGCATATTCCTCCTTATAATGGTGGTGATAATTATGCTTAGCGTACAGAAAACAGCTGCTGTACCATCTTGAGGGAGATCCTAATCTTCAGCTTCCGGACTTGCTTAAATTCCGATGGCATTTCAACCCGCAAAGCGCCGTTGTGTTTTTCACCGCGTTCACAACGGCGCGCTCCATCACGCGCGCAGCCAGAAGGCCGACAACGCTTAAATCGGCACTGACCGAACCGGCTGACAGCGCAAAAATTGTGTCGCCGTCAACCATCGTGTGGGCAGGCCGCATCGTGCGTGCGTAGCCGTTGTGCGACATGGACGCGAGCTTTGTCGCCTGAGCTTTGTCCAGCGCCGCGTTGGTCGCGACAACGCCGATGGTCGTGTTGCCGCTGAACAGATTTTTCTTGTCCGCGTAGGCCCGCATCATAATGTCTTCCGTATCCTCAAGCGTCTGTCCGTCAGCTCCTTGCGGGCCGGCCAGTTTCTCCCCCGTTTGCGGATCGATCACGTCGCCCAGACAGTTGACGGCCACCAGCGCGCCAACTTACAGATCGCCCACCTGCAGGGCAAAGCAGCCCAGGCCGCTTTTCATCGCGCGATCCATACCCAGAATTTTTCCGACGGTGGCGCCCGCACCGGCGCCGACATTGCCCTGAGGAGACTCCTTCCCCGCTTTCAAGCAGGCCGCATAGCCCATTTTTTTATCCGGACGAATCCGGTAATCGCCAAAAGTCAAATCAAAGAGCACCGCCCCGCAGACAATCGGAACTCGCGTCACACCAACGTCAAAACCGATTTGCTTCTCTTCCAGATATTGCATTACTCCGGCAGCCGCATCCAGGCCAAAGGCGCTGCCGCCCGCGAGCATCACGGCATGAATCTTCTGCACCATATTGACGGGGTTGAGCAGATCTGTCGCGCGCGTGCCCGGCCAACAGGCCATCAATCGCTGTAATTTCGATTTCCTGCATCGGCAATTTCTCCTGAGTGTTATTTTAAATTGTCATTGCTTTTTCTCTTTATCGACAGGCCACAATCTTCCCGGCATTCCAGAGAAAGTCCATGACTGGATTCGGTTTCGGGTAATCATGAATGTCAGCTTACATTGCATTATCATTGATGAAAGCTTCCTTATCAGGGTGTTGAGTATAAGAGGCAGGTGGTTGTGTGTCAAGATTATTTTGGCTACTGCATAATTATTGTTTTGGCTACAAAGGCATGGGGATGGACGAGTGGACCCGGATGTGAGCAGACCATGCACATCTGCAAACAGTCCCCTAGCAATCTTTGAAGCCGCCATGCTGGAAGAGGCTGGAATTACGGAGCAGATTGCAATGTCGAGATGAAAGATGAAACCGTTGCCGCATTAGAAAAATGTGTTCCGCGTATTACTGCGGGAGGTCAGTTGATAGATAACACCGGATATTTCATTTTCAGTGGGCTAGCCATAATTATCCTATAATAAAAGAATTCTTGGTGATATAATAAAAAAGAGGTGAACAATGGCCTACGATAAAGGATTGGCACAGAGAGTTCGCGAGCTGCTTGAGGAAGAGCCGGGATTTGCCGAGAAGAAAATGTTCGGCGGAATCTGTTTTTTACTTTCCGGCAACATGGTCTGCGGCATTATCAAAGAAGATTTGATTGTCCGGGTTGGCGCTGACAGGTATGAAGAGATGCTCCAGAAACCTCATGCCGTGAAATTTGATATCACCGGCCGGCCGATGAAAGGCTGGGTGATGGTTTTATCCAAGGCGCTGGATTCGGACAGAGAACTAAATAAATGGGTGCAAAGGGCGGTATCTTTTGTTCGAACACTGCCACCGAAGTAAGAGGTGTAGTCAGGCTGAAGGCTGAAGACCGAAGTCTGAAGGTTCAAGGGAAACGCTCCTGTGAGACATAACACCCTGCTGAATAGTCGGCGCTCGTTGTTCCCCCCGTGTATTATAAATACCGTTAATTAGTGAAATTTTATCTTATAATTAACGTATTATATGTATTAATACGTTAATTATATGCCGTTTAACAATTATATTAACCATAAATTGACACAATTCCGTTAATATGATATTAAAATTCAGCGCCATCTTTGATTTAAAATGGAATTAGGGGCATTGACATGGCAACTACGAATGCACTAAAAAATTATATCAAGGTGCTTAAGGGCAAGTATGATCAGTTGCGCAAAGGCAAAGATTCTTTGCTGAAGCTGATTGATGAATCCGAGCTTCCGGAAAGTGTTTTCAATTCCAACGCCATTGAGAACTCCACTTTGACGCTCAAGGAGACCGAACGTATTTTGCTTGCACTGGAAGTTTCGCGCAATATATCCGTGCGCGAGGTATTTGAAGCTAAAAATCTTGCTCGGATGTTGGAATATATCAAAGGGAAAAACATCGAGTCGGAGCTTTCTCTGGAGCTGATTCTGTTTCTGCATAAAATGCTGATGGGGAATATCAGTGATGATATTGCCGGGAGATTTCGCACAAAGGGAGAATACGTGCGTGTGGGCACGCATATCGCCCCGGCGCCGGAGCATGTGGAGGGAATGATCGAAGCAATTCTGATTGATTTCTCCGCGGATCAATCCGCTTACTTCATTGATAAAATCGCCAGATTCCATCTAGATTTTGAAACAATCCATCCTTTCTGTGACGGCAATGGCCGGATGGGACGTGTAATTATTAATTACCAGCTTGGTCGTTGGGGATTTCCTAGTATTATAATTCGGGATAAAGAAAAAAAAACGTATTATCAGTCATTTGATGAATACAAGACCTTAAAAAAGACAAAGACCATGGAGAAAATTATCACTCTGGCTTTGACGGAATCTCTGCATAAACGCATTGCCTATTTACAGGGTGACACAATAACTTCGCTTGCGGATTATGCGAAAGTTCACAATAAATCAATTAATGCATTGCTGAACTCTGCCCGCAGACAGACGATCCCCGCTTTCCGTGAAAAAGGCATTTGGAAAATTGGAGCATATGAAGCATAAAAACCGTCGAATGAGAATAAGACTTAGAGTGGAACCACCCATGCGGATCTTGTGACCTCGCGTGACCTTTAGGTTATCAGGCTACGGCATGACCACTACGCTTGTTCCACCCTAAAATATGGACAGAAAATATATGTCACGCAAACAAATTAATACAGCATTCATTCTGGGCGCGGGGTTGGGTACTCGCCTGCGGCCGCTAACGGAAAATACACCCAAGCCGCTGTTGGAAATTGGCGGCAGGCCGATCATTACTTATGCGATGGATCAGTTGCGCTACGCCGGGGTAAAGCGGTTTATCGTCAATACGCATCACTGTGCACAAAAATATAAAGAGTCCTTTCCGGAAAGCAACTGGCAGGGAATGACAATAACATTCCGTCATGAGCCGATACTTTTGGATACGGGAGGCGGCATTAAAAATATCGAAGATTTAATTGCCGATGAAGAACGGATAATTGTTTACAACGGTGATATTATCACCAACCTTCCTCTTGCACCTTTGATGGAACGTCACTTTTCCGGCAAATCGGAAGTTACTCTCGCGCTACGCGGCAGCGGGCCACTGCTCAATGTCAATATTGATGAGAACGGTTTTATCTGCGACATGCGGCATATTTTAAAAAATCCGGGGATCAAGAGTTGTCTTTTTGCCGGGATTTACATTCTGGAAAAATCATTTTTGAGTCGGTTGCAGGCAGGCAAAATTGAATCTATCGTTTTGCCTCTCATTGAAATGATTAGAGATAATTCCCGTTCTGTCGGCGGAATTGTCATTGATGAAGGTTATTGGCATGATGTGGGAACAATAGAAGAATATGAAAAGTTAAAACAGGCGGACTTTTGAATAGCAGAGCTATGGAACTTATGAATCAAGAAATACAAAAATTTTTAAGCGGTCATCTGGGTATTGATAATTTTGAACTCATTCCCATAAAAAAAGGCGGCTCCGACCGCAGTTTTTTCCGTATTCTGCTGCCGGATCAATCCAGTTTTATTTTTATGCACTATGGCACCGAAGTAGCAGAAAACGCCTGCTGGTTAGACGTCAACAGATTTTTTGCCGGCATAGGCATTGCCGTGCCGCAGATCAGCGCGCAGGATGAAAAACTTCATTTCATTTTACTGGAGGACTTAGGCGATATTGATTTATGGTCGCAAAGGGCTTTGCCCTGGAAGCAGCGCTGTAAATATTATTTTCAGGTTTTGCAGCAAATCCACAAGCTGCATGCCTTTGATCTGTCCCGGCTGCCCTCGGGGTTAAAACTGGCCGAGAGCTATAGCGAGGAACTGTACCGCTGGGAGCACAATTATTTTCTGGAAAATTTTGTCGGTGCAGTCTGCCAACTGGAACTATCTCCGTCTTATATAAAAGATTTGCAGATGGAATTAACCAGATTAATTAACTGTCTACAAAAAATAGAACCGTCCCTGATTCATCGTGATTTTCAATCGCAGAATATTCTGCTGAAGAACAGCCGGCCGGTGCTGATTGATTTTCAGGGGATGCGCAAAGGATGCCCGTTTTATGATCTGGGATCGCTGATTTGCGATCCTTATGTAATTTTTACCGCTAATGAAAGAAACGAATTGCTGGCTTTTTATTATGAGCTGATGGAGCCTTCATACAGCCTTAATGAATTCACCGGATATTTCTGGCAGGCTTCAGCACAGAGGCTGATGCAGGCGTTAGGAGCATACGGCTTTTTGGGTTTGAAAAAAAACAAAACTGATTTTCTCAGACATATTGATAATGGCATCAATAACTTATTGACCGCCGCAACTTCTGCGGCCGACTTGCCGGCGCTCCGGGAACTAGCCTGCCTCTGTATCCAAAAACTGGCCCAAAACAAAATCTGATTGGTGGAATGGGCTTTGCCGGATTCGCATAATGTCTCAGCGACAAAGGCATTGCAAGCATGTAAGCGATATGCTAGACAAACTCATCATATTTTAGGTTTCTGGAGCAGGCTATGAACATCAAATACGAACCTTTGCAAATTGAAGAGAAATGGCAAAAAAAGTGGGAAGAAGAAAAAGCTTTTAAAGTTACCGAAGACCCGCAAAAGAAAAAATACTATCTGCTGGAAATGTTTCCCTATCCTTCCGGCAAAATCCATATCGGCCATGTCCGCAATTATACAATCGGTGACGTTTATGCCCGTTATAAACGCATGCGGGGCTTTAATGTCTTGCATCCGATGGGGTGGGATTCTTTCGGCATGCCCGCAGAAAACGCCGCTATCGAGCATAAAATTCATCCCTCCCAGTGGACAAATGAAAACATCGCCCACATGAGAAAACAGCTTAAAAGAATGGGCTTCAGCTATGACTGGGACAGGGAAATATCAACCTGCGAGCCGAATTATTACCGCTGGGAACAACTTTTTTTCCTGTGGATGTATGAGAAAGGGTTGGCTTACAAAAAACGCTCTACCGTTAATTACTGCGCCAAATGTGAAACCGTTCTGGCCAATGAACAGGTGGAACAAGGACTCTGCTGGCGTTGCGGCGATGAAGTCAGCGAAAAAGTATTGGAACAATGGTTTTTTAAGATCACATCCTATATTGAAGAATTGCTCGATTATTGCGACAAGTTGCCCGGCTGGCCTGAAAGAGTACTCACCATGCAGCGCAACTGGATCGGAAAAAGCTTCGGCTGTGAAGTTACCTTCCCCCTGATCGGAACAGATAAGTCCATATATGTTTTCACCACGCGGCAGGATACTCTATTCGGCGCAACTTTTATGCTGGTTGCCGCCGAACATTCCCTGGTTACGGAATTATCCAAGGGCAAACCCATTGAAAAAGATGTTCAGCAGTTTGTCGAAAAGGTCAAGAAACAGGACAAACTGATGCGCACCTCGGAATATTATGAAAAGGAAGGCATCTTTTTGGAGGCCTATTGCCAGAACCCCTTAACCGGTCACCGCATGCCCGTTTATGCCACCAACTTTGTATTAGCCGATTACGGCACCGGTTGTGTTATGGCGGTTCCGACCCACGATCAACGGGATTTTGAATTTGCCAAAAAATTTAATCTGCCGATGGTGGTCGTCATTCAACCGCCTGATAAACCGCTTAATGTACATAACATGACCGAAGCTTATGTCGATGACGGTGTGCTAATTCACTCCGGGCAATTCGACGGCATGGAGAACAGAAAAGCCCTGGAGGCTATTGCGGATTATTTAGAGTCCATCGGCCGCGGCAAGCGGACAATTCAATACCGTCTGCGCGATTGGGGAATTTCCCGGCAACGCTACTGGGGAGCGCCCATTCCCATGGTCAATTGCGAAAAATGCGGTCTTGTTCCCGTGGCTGAAGCCGATTTGCCGGTTGTGCTACCCCGGGACGTCGTTTTCACCGGTGAAGGCGGATCACCGCTGGCTGCGCTGAAGGAATTTGTCGAAACTAACTGCCCTAAATGCAGTGGCCCGGCAAAAAGAGAAACCGATACCATGGATACTTTTGTGGAGTCTTCATGGTATTTCGACCGCTTCTGCAGTGCCGATTGCAACGAAAAGCCGGGTCTGGACCGTGCCAAGCTCGATTACTGGATGCCGGTGGACCAATATATCGGCGGCATTGAACATGCCATTCTGCATTTGTTGTATGCACGCTTCTATACGAAAGTACTGCGTGATTTCGGGATTATTGGCGTTGATGAACCTTTCTTGAATTTACTTACGCAAGGCATGGTGTGCAAGGAGACCATGAAGTGCCCCGAACACGGCTTTCTTTACCCCGAGCAGGTCCAGGACGGCAAATGTATCCTCTGCCAAAAAGAAGTAATTATCGGCAAAACCGAAAAAATGTCCAAATCCCTGAAAAATGTTATTGACCCCGATTATCTGATTAAGACTTACGGTGCCGATACGGCAAGAATTTTTTGTCTGTTTGCAGCTCCGCCGGAAAAAGATCTGGAATGGAGCGATCAGGGAGTGGAAGGATCATTCCGTTTTTTGAGTCGCCTGTGGCGCATCTTTATGGAATATTTTGATGACATAAAAGATCTCCAACCGATCGCGGGCAGTGATTTGCTGGAAGGTGAACTGAAAAATCTACGGCGCAAAACTCATCAAACAATCCGGAAAGTCACGATTGACATCGAAGACCGTTTCCATTTCAATACCGCGATCAGTGCGGTTATGGAATTGATCAACACGCTCTACCAGTTTAATCGTCCCGGAAGCACCGACAAAGTCGCTTTAGCTTGTGTCCGCGAGGCCTTGGAGAGTGCCATTATCCTGCTGGCACCCATTGTTCCTCATATGACCGAAGAGCTTTGGCAAATGCTTGGCAACAAAACTTCCGTTTCCGCTGTTCGCTGGCCGCAGTTCGATAAATCAATCGCCAGTGAAGAAGAAATCACTATTGTTCTGCAAATTAACGGCAAACTGCGCAGTCGCATAATGGTGGCCATTGATGAGGACGAAGATAGTATTAAAGCGGCAGCGCTGGCGGACGAAAAAATTGCCACGCTGACAAAGGGAGCCAATATACTCAGGGTTATTTACGTGCCGAAAAAGCTGGTCAACATTGTTGTCGGCTCATAAAGAAGGTTTATCATGAAAAAGAAAATAGGACCGTCCGCTTTTAGAGCGGCAATAATCTGCTGTTTTTTCACCGTTATAATTGGCTGCGGCTATGCCTTTGCCCCGCAAGGCGACTATATCGACAAACGGATCCAAAAGATTTATGTGGGGCAGTTCGACAATAAAACAGCTCAAGCCGAGGTGGAAAATTATATTCGTTCGGCTTTTATCAACCAGTTTGTTTTAACGCAACGTTTTAAAATTGTCGAAAGCGTGGAACTGGCTGATGCAACAATTAAAGGGAGCATTCTCCATCTCAGCACTGCACCACTCTCTTATCGTGCCAGCACAATAGCAGCTGAGGAGCGGGCAACAATGACATTGGAATTGACTTTCCGGGAGAAAGAAAGCGGGAAAGATATCTGGAAGTCGCAAAGCATAAGCGGAACGGTTGATTACACTGTTGCCAGTGACATTAATACACTGCCGGCAACAAGAAAAGCTGCGTTCATTAAGCTGGCCAACGATACTGCGGAAAAAACCTTCAATCAAATGATGTCCGGTTTTTAATAAGTTACCTGGAAGTGTTACTCGATAAACATGACCCCATTATTCGGCAAATTCGGCGAATTTTCATTTTATGCCCTGAATAAAACTGAGCAGCCCAACCCCATCGGTCTGCTCAGTGGCAACACGGCAAACGAAGGTAAAAATTTATCCTCATTTCTCCAAACAGCAAAAACCACCTATTTACTCGCCATTAGTGCCGAAAAGGAAATCAGAATTGATGATGCCGCGATCCGCCGTTTGTTGCAAATTGCTGAAGATACTCAAGCGGGAATATTATACTCCGATTATTTTCTGGAAAATGAAAATGAGCATATTTGCCGTCCGCTCATTGATTATCAGCCCGGAAGTATTCGCGACGACTTTCATTTCGGACATGTTTTACTTTTGTCTGTTGCCGCAATTAAAGCCGCTCTGAAAAAATACGGTGCGTTACCTCGCGATCCCGCTTTGGCTTTATATGATTTGCGGCTGAAAATCTCTCTTGATTATTCAATATTTCATATTCCCGAATTCCTTTATTCTGTTGTGGCCAGGAAAGAAGCTAAGGACAAGGGCAACAGCATACAGGAAGAAGCTCATTTTGCCTATGTTGCCAGCCGCAATGCTGCTCGGCAAAAGAAACTGGAAAAAATTGCCACGGTTTATTTAAAATTGGCGGGAGCCTATCTGCCGACGCGCTCTAAAAAAGCAGGCCCGGCAAATACAACCTTTCCTGTGCAGGCCAGTGTAATTATTCCGGTGCTCAACCGTAAAAAAACCATTGATGACGCACTGCAAAGCGCGCTTACTCAAAAAACAGACTTCAACTTCAATATTATTGTTGTCGATAATCATTCCACCGACGGAACAACACAGATAGTAAAAAAAATCGCCGCCCGTTACCCGCAAATTCAGCACCTGATCCCCGGACGCCACGACCTTAACATCGGCGGCTGCTGGAATGAAGCGATCTATTCTCCTTGCTGCGGGCGATACTCTGTCCAGCTTGATTCCGACGATCTTTATTCATCGCCCGATACTCTGCAAACTATTGTCGATGCCTTTCTCGATGGCGATTATGCGCTGGTTGTCGGTTCTTATACGATAGTCAATGAGCATTTGCAGAAAATTCCTCCGGGGCTGATTGATCATCGCGAATGGACTTCCGCCAACGGCCACAATAACGCCCTGCGGATCAACGGCCTGGGCGCTCCCCGGGCCTTCAATACAGCCGTTTTGCGGCAAATCGGCTTTCCTGATGTAGGCTATGGTGAAGATTATGCGGTTGCGCTGCGGATCGCACGCGAATATAAAATCGGGCGTATTTATTCCAGCATCTACCTGTGCCGACGCTGGACGGAAAATACCGACGCCGCGCTTTCCGTAGAAAAACAAAACCGCTATGATTTTTATAAAGATAAGCTGCGAACAGCGGAAATAAACGCACGACAAACAATGAACAGGAAAAGGGACTAATTGAAAGATAAAAATTTCGCAACACACTACGCAAGCAGGCCTACGTCTCTTCGCGAACTTTGCAAAAATCTTTTGGAGGAGCAAAAGAGAAACTGGCCTCTGCTTGCCGCCGCGCAAAAAGGTCTGGCCAATATTCGAACAAGATTAATCTCCGGCAGCGGCTATGATGTATATGTACAATTTAATCCGGCGCGGGAGGTCAGCAGCGGCGCGGCCGTTGATAATGAATCCATTAAAAACCGGCCTTGTTTTTTATGCGACTCTAACCTTCCTCGCGAGCAAAAGGGAATCCTTTATCAGAATGATTACTTAATCCTCTGTAATCCGGCACCCGTTTTTGCAGAACATTTTACCGTTGTGCATATGCAGCATCAACCCCAGGCCATTGCCGCGTCGGCAAACGGGCTATTGGACATAACCGCTGATATGTCACCAGATTTTATTTTATTATACAACGGACCGGCCTGTGGTGCATCGGCTCCCGATCATTTGCATTTTCAGGCCATACCAGCCAATACTCTGCCTTTGCAGCAATCATTGCCCGGTAATTGTCGCCTGATAAAAGATGCTGCGGTCCGGATTTATTACCCGGAAGGAATAAATCGTACCGCCCTTGTCTTGGAAGGAAGCGACAAAGACTTGTTGCTTGCGCAATTTGATCGTCTGCTTCAAGCTGCACAAAATGTTCTTTCCATCCATGGTGAGCCCATGATCAATGTGCTTTGCTCTTATAAAGATGGCGTCTGGCGAATAATAGTTTTCTTGCGCGCCAAACATCGCCCGGATGCTTTTTATGCGGAAGGCGAACAAAGAATTTTCGTTTCTCCGGGCACAATAGACATGGCCGGATTTATCATTACACCTCTGGAAGCGGATTTTAACCGCCTGGATTTTGAAAAAATAAGCAGCATTTATGCGGAAGTATCGCTGAGGGAAGACACGATGGATAAAATAATTAATGAATTGTGATGGAAACTGTTATGTCCGATATTGCTGAAATAATGATTGACAGCGCCCTGAGCTTTGCCGAGGCCATCACAGGAACAACAGCCCCGGAGCAGATTATTGACAGCTTATCATTTATCGATGTCTTCTATTATTCCTTCGACGGCAAAAGACATCAGGGGCAGATAGTTGTAAACAGTGAACTGGAAGACGATGTCTGTGAAATATTTGCGCTGATCGAAAAACTGAAATTTCCGGTGGGGCGTGTTATCCCGATTGCCGAATACCAGTGGGATGACCATAAATCAATGGCCGCCAACAACACTTCCGGCTTTAATTTCCGGGTAATTGAAGGGACAAGCAAATTGTCGCTGCACTCCCTGGGGCGCGCGGTGGATATCAATCCGGTACAGAATCCGGTAATCTATCCCCAGGGAATAATCGCTCCGGAAGGTGCTGTTTATCAACCCGGCCAGGCAGGAACCATGTCCGGCGATCACCCAGTCGTCCGGGCTTTTTTAGAACGCGGCTGGCACTGGGGAGGCAATTTTGAGCAGCCGAAGGATTATCATCATTTCGAAAAACCTTGAGATTTAATTCCCACCGAAATATTATTTTTGTTGTCAACGACGTTCAGCGGAATATTTTTGTTAAATTGCTGGTTTCCCGCTAAAAACGCAGGGGCTGTTAGCATCTTATCCGAGCAGTATCAATGATTTAATATGCCAGAGGCCCCGCATTGCCCGGTCATCTGGACTCGGAGCATTCAGACAGAAGGTGGCAAACCATCTGCCGGTATTTTTTCTTGATCCATTATCACTTTTACAGATTGGGCAAGACGGGAAAGAGAAACAGGTTTTATGAAAAATTCCCTTATGCCGATTTTTTTCGCATCTTTTTCGTTGATCCGATCACTGAATCCGGTGGTCAGGATGATCGGAAGTCCGGGACGTATCTTGAGCATCTCTCTAGCCAGGCTCTCACCAGTCATGTGCGGCATGGTCATATCCGTGATCACAAGGTCAAATTGCTCCGGATTGCGCTTGAACGTCTCCAGGGCATCCCGACTGCTTTTGTGAACAGTAACATCATAGCCGAGAGAGGAGAGCATTTCCTGCCCCCAAAAGGCAATCGACTCATCATCATCAATATACAGGATGCGGCCTTCCCCCTGAGGAATATAGACTGTTTCCTGTAGTTCCACTTCCTCGTCAGTGTCGATCAAGGGCAAATATATCGTGAAAACGGTTCCTTTCCCTTTTTCGCTTTCCACGGAAATAATTCCGCCATGATCCTTCACGATGCCATAGACGATGGATAATCCCAGTCCGGTCCCCTTTCCCAAAGGCTTGGTAGTAAAGAAGGGATCGAAAATTTTGTCTTTGACGGCGGGATCAATTCCCTCTCCCGTATCGCTGACAAGTAGTTGCAAATATGCCCCCTCCTTAAGTTCCGGAGGATATGCCGGGTGATCCGCCGAGAGCAATTCCCGGCTGAGGCTTATATCCAGAACACCTTCCTGTTGGGGCATGGCATGAGCAGCGTTGGTGCAAAGATTCATCAATACCTGGTGGATCTGGGTGGGATCAGCAAGAACTGTATCTTGCGGGCTTAAGTAATGCTGACGGATTTCAATGGTCGCAGGAAGGGAAGAGCGCAGGAGTTTAATGGCCTCTTTGACAATCGGAATTATGGACACAGGTTTTTTTTCCTGTTCCCGCTGGCGACTGAAGGTAAGGATCTGTTGGACCAGATCCCGCGAACGGTTGCAGGCTTGGAGAATTTGTTCCAGATACGAATGAATTTTTGTGTCCGTATTTTTAAATTGTGCCAGCTCGGCAAAACCAATCATCGCCGCAAGGATGTTGTTGAAATCGTGTGCGATCCCGCCGGCCAAGGTGCCTATGGCTTCCATTTTCTGGGCTTGGCGGAAGTGGTTTTCGAGTCTAACTGCTTCGGTTACATCCCTTTTCAGGGCAACATACCCCGTGAGTTTACCGGTTGAAGTGAGCAGGGGGCTGATTGTTGCGTCCTCCTGAATGAGCTTGCCGTCTTTACAACGGTTTGTAATGCGTCCATTCCAGATTGCGCCGCTTTTAATCGTATTCCAGAGATGAATGTAAAATTCCGGTTTGTGAAGCCCGCTCTTCAGAATCCTCGGGGTTTGCCCAATTGCTTCGCTCCGTGAGTATCCCGTGATTTTTTCAAAGGCCGGATTGACATATTGAATGACACCTTCCGGGTCAGTGATGACGATGTCTTCCGCTGCCTGTTCAATGGCAATACTCAAGCGCCGCAATTCATCTTCCATATTTTTGCGCTCAGTGATGTCCAGCACTGTGGCACATACCCCTGCCGACAGATCCGCAGGATCGAATGGACTCAGGCTGAGAATCACGACTATCTGTGCGCCGTCTTTACGCTGTAGTATGGCTTCCTTAACACCCAGACCTTCTCGCTCCATCTGTTCGTATAATTCTTTTCCGATGCGCAGGAACTCCTCATCACTAGGATAGAGAATGCGCGTCGGCATACCGGTCATCTCCTCCACGGAATATCCGGTAATTGTGCATAGCGCGTTATTTACCTGGATGAAATTCCGGTTTTTCAGCAGTGCGACACCGGCCGGTGTCGCCGCCAGAAGGCTCTGCAGAAGAGCCTCTCTCTCCCCTAGCGCCATTTCTGCTTTATTGCGTTCAGTCACATCGCGCAGCAGGGTCAGGACATGATCAGCGCCATTAAAATTGATTATACGGGACTTGACGAGATAGTCTCTTTCTTTACCATTATGAGTAACACGAAACTCGACATCGTCAATCTCATATCCCGAGCGAATTAAGTTCCGCAGACCAGCAGCTTGCTTCTCATCAACAATTAACCCTATTTCCTGAGGGGTCTTGCCGATAATACTCTCCATCGGCTGGCCCATGAGTTCAATAAAGAGCCGGTTCACTGCAACATATTTTCCCGAGATCGTTTCGTTAATGACCGTAACAATCGGAATTTCATCGAAAATCTTGGAAAAACGCGCTTCGCTTTCCCGCAATGCCTCTTCGGACTGCTTGCGCTCGGTTATATCCAGCATGACACCATGGTAAAGCAATCGTTCTTTTTCCATTTGCGGTGAGGACATACCCTGAAACCAAAGCAACTTACCATCTGGCTTGATAAAACGGCCCTCGAATCTCCAGATTGAACCAGCAGCCACCGCTTCCCGGATGGACTCCAAAAAGCGGGGGCGATCCTGCTCCATGACCTGAGCGGCAAACAAAGGGAAAAAATCATCAATATCTGTAGTTGATAAACCGAAAATTTCTGTTGCCTTCTCGCTCACGTAGCTTATTCCGTAAGCACCATTGTTCGTGGTATAAAACTGGTAGATAACACCCGGGATATTGGCTGCGATGTTGTGCAGGAGTTCTTCTTTCTCTTTTAATACCGAGGTCATCATTAATAATTGTTTCGTCTGTCTGGTTATAAGAATGTAGAGCAGGAAGGTTGTAATTACGATGAACAGAGTGCCTTTCGATATTGCAATATATTTCATCAGGACCGGATCATGCACCAGCCAACCAAGCACTGTATCGGAGAAGTATATCCATAGTACCCCGACGAATGCATAAATTCCGATGATCTTCACTGTGGCAAAGCTATCATGTTCCGGCGATGCCGATTTCATTCATCCACCTCCGTTTACTCCTTAGGTTGTTGTGATAATGAAAAATCATTTTCAGATCATTATTGTCTTTATCAGTTGCCTGATACCAGTGCCCAAATTAGGCCTCTGCCCGTATTGCCTGGGTAGTATCAGAAAATCATGTGTATAACAGTCCCTCCATTGCCTCCCGGATGGCCGCAGTTTATTATGTTCCTTCTGCTGAACTAATCGATATTCCTAGCCATCAGGAAACGATTTCTTCGATCACAGCTTTGACGGATTTGATTTCTTTGATCAGTGCGGCCACCTGTCCGGCACCGGGAGGAAAGAGATCGAAATTACCCGTGGGCCAGGCTTCCGCAACAAAGCCCAGATTGTAGCGCGAGGCAAGATCGACCGTAGGATCCTTCATTTCCGCCTGCAGCTTGGGAGTCGGGATGACGCGCATGTTCATGTTGGCCGTGGGAAGTAGTTCTGTACCGCCGTCGCTGCAGTTGACGATGGCCTCTTTCCAGGACTGATGGGCTGGAGATTCCTCTGTAGCAATAAGGCGTGTGCCCAGCTGAACGCCTTGCGCACCAAGGGCCAGCGCGGCCCGATAGCCGCGTCTGTCCGCAATGCCACCGGCGGCAACAACCGGCACGTTCACATTATCAGCCACCAGTGGTACCAGCACCATGGTCGATGATTCCGCACTGCGGGAGCGCAGACCGCCGGATTCGAGGCCGGAGACAATGACGCCATCCGTTCCTGCCTGTACGGCCTTGATCGCCGTGGGAAGGGAAAGAAGGACATGCAGGTTTTTCATCCCCAGGGCATGAATTTGCGGGATAAGGCCTTTGGGCGAGCCACCAGACGTCGTGACGGTCTTCACACCGCAAGACGCCAGGACCTCCAGAATTTCGGGATTGGCCGGATTCATGGTCATGAGGTTGGCGCCGAAGGGTTTGTCTGTTAACTGGCGCACTTCACCGGCCAGACGCTTGGCCTCTTCCACACTGGCAAAGCCGATGGCCAACATGCCAAAAGCCCCGGCCTCAGATATTGCCGCAACAAACCTGGGACTGTTTAATGCACCAACGGGCCCCTGAATGATGGGGTACTTGCATTCCAGAATCTCCAGCAACGTAGCCATAACTGATACCTCCATAGTGGATTTGTCCCGCGCCTGAATGGCGGGAAATATATCTACATATTTTTTCGAGAACAAAGGGATGTTTTATGAGCTGTGTGCCCGTTGTCATAGCCATAATCAACGGATTATCTTACGGCAATCGTCCTTCCTGGCGCAGTTTGGCAAGAATTGAATTAATTGCCGGCAGAGCTTCATTGGCGGCTTTTTCTCCCTCCATAATGGCTTCATGCCTTTTGGAGAAATCACTCGATCCGATGTAGCCAACCTTGGGTCTGATAACAACATCGGCGTTTTTTATCTGAATGGCAGCTATTTTGCTGTACATTATGTCAATGGCCTGCATAATCGTTTCCAGAGTACCGGAAGGAGGAGACAATGCCAGGCTCGATGAAATATCAACGGCTATGACAATATCAGCGCCATAGCGACGGGCAACATCTATCGCCAGGGGGCTCACAACTCCGCCATCAACATACATGTTATTGCTGATTATCGGCGGTTGAAAAATACCCGGAATCGAGCAACTGGCCCTCACGGCACGGCCGGTATTGCCACGACCAAAAGCCATCTCTTCACCGGTTTGAACGTTTGTTGTTACAGCGTAAAAAGGAATTTTAAATTTATCTATCGGTGTATATTTTACTTTTTTATTGACGAAATTTTCGAGTTTGTCTCCCTTGATAAAACCGTTATCCGGGATGATATAGTCGGCAACATCATCTTTCTGCAGACCAAAGGCAATTGTTTGCAGTTCGTAAGGACTGTATCCGTAGGCGTACAAACTGCCGACAAAGGAACCGACACTGGTGCCAACAACCATATGGACGGGAATTTTATTTAGTTCGAGAATTTTTAAAACTCCAATATGGGCAAAACCTTTGGACGCGCCCGCACCCAATACTACGGCAATTCTAGCCGGTTTTTGCACTGCAGGAAGCTCTTGCGGTGCAGTTGCACAGGAAATTAATGCTGCAAGTAAAGTGCAGATACAAATTATTTTCAGACAACGAAAAATGTTCGCCAACATAGATATTTAATAGGTCCTTTCCTTTTTATGGCCGGGCCGCGGACGTTTCTTGGCCGGTTTATACTGCTTTACCGGCTGTTGATCAGTCTGTTGATCGGCAACAGGAGCCAGTTGAACCGGCGGCGCATGCAGAGATTGCTGGTAATAATCATCCAGCAGCATGGCAATTAACGCCAGTTCATCTTCGGTTTGCGTCAGATTCCTCGCCAGCGGAACGAAACGCTGCATGCGTTCGATTTCCAGATTGTCCCGGGAGCGCAGGCGCGCTTCCAGAAGCGCCGTTATTCTTTCCGCCACGACCCTTTCCATTTCCTCGTCATCGGGCAGAGGGCGTTCTTCCATGTTGATGCTATAAAAGCGGGCTATGTTCTGCAATTTGAATTTTTCCATTTCCGCAACCACAGAAATAGCCACGCCGCTGCAGCCCATTCGTCCGGTTCGGCCGGCGCGGTGAATATAAGCCTCCGGGTCTTCCGGCGGTTCATACTGAATAACATGGGACAAATCGGGAATGTCAATACCGCGGGCAGCTACATCGGTAGCCACCAGGAAACGCAGGGCGCCTCGCCGAACGCGCGCCATGACTTTTTCCCGGGCACTTTGCGCCAGATCGGAAGAGAGCTCGTCGGCATCATAGCCGAAGCGCTTCAGGACAACGGATAGATAATGTACGGTATCTTTAGTGTTACAAAAGATGATTGCCGAAGAGGGATTCTCGATTTCAATAATGCGTACGAGCGATCTTTCTTTGCGCATCCCCGGAACAACGTAATAGACGTGTTGAATCTCGGCAATATGCACCTGATTGCCGCTTAAACTCAATAATTCCGGTTTCCGGAGAAACTGAGCCGACAGGCGAATCACCTGCGGCGGAAAAGTTGCAGAAAACATGCTGCTGACAATATCCTTCGACGGTATATATTTACGAATTTTCACCATATCCGGATAAAAGCCCATGGATAACATACGGTCAGCTTCATCAAAGATTAATATTTTCAGATGATCCAGCGATAAAGCGTTTTTTAAAAGATGGTCGAGGATACGTCCCGGTGTGCCGACTACCAGCTGAGCTCCTCCACGAAATGCTTCAAGTTGAGAGGCGTAACCTACTCCTCCATACACCACAGCAACCCGTAACTCCGAACCGGCAACCAGCATCTGGGCTTCCTGGGAGACTTGCAACGCCAGCTCACGGGTAGGTACCAGCACCATGGCCTGGGCGACATTACGGCTCAGATCAATTTTTTGCATAATGGGCAAAATATAGGCACCCGTTTTGCCGCTGCCGGTGCGCGATTGAACCATCATGTCACGACCTGCCAGAATGTAAGGGATTGATTTGCCCTGGACCGGTGTCAGGCTTGTCCAGCCGGCATTTTCACAGGCAGTACGCAGTTCCGGCGCCAGCCCGGCTAGAGAAATCTCGTCCAGGGCATCCGTCGGTTCAATATTTGTATCTTCGCTCGTTTTATTTTCTTCCATATAAATTCAAGTACCTTTCCTCCCGAAAACAAATTAATTATTGAAAATCATTTAGTTTATTCTGGCTCAGGAATCAAGGGAAAAATTGGATTGAATACAAATAGACTCATTAAAATAGATATTTATAGGAATATTCATAAAATATATTGACAGACAATTGGGGATGTTATAGGCTACTTGGCAATTCATTAAGAGGCCTTTTTAGGCTCTGCCCTTTGGAGTGTTTCAAGAATTCTAACAAAACAAGCCGATACTCATCCAGTGACTGCTAAAAATTGTGACTCTGTGTATCCAAGTGCATCTATTGAATAATAATGAAGTACAAAAATGAATATCCAGCATATCAGAATAACGTCTCGAGTTATTTGATTATAATCTAAACAAGGAAGTATTTATGCATATCGAAGACATTAAAAGGTTGCCGATCAGTGAACTCAACAATCTGGCCAAGGATTTGACTGTGCCCGGTGCCAGCAGCATGCGCCGCCAGGATTTGATCTTTGCAATTCTCCAGGCACAGGCGGAGAAGAATGGCGTGATTTCCGGTTCGGGCGTACTGGAGATACTGCCGGATGGGTTCGGGTTCCTACGCGCTGTGGACTACAATTATCTGCCCAGTCCGGACGATATCTACATTTCGCCATCGCAGATCCGGCGATTCAATTTAAAAACCGGCGATACCATCTCCGGCGAGGTAAGGCCACCCAAAGAAGGAGAAAAATATTTTGCCCTCCTGAAAGTGGATACAGTTAATTTCGAAAGTCCCGAGGCCGCCCGCGATAAAATTCTTTTTGATAATTTAACCCCTCTTTATCCGCTGGAAAAATTGAATCTGGAATTCGATCCGGAAAATTTATCCACCCGGGTCATGGATTTATTTACACCAATAGGCAAAGGACAGCGGGGATTGATTGTTTCACCGCCCCGCGCCGGTAAAACAGTGCTCTTACAGGATATAGCCCACAGCATAACGGCCAACCATAAAGAAGTCGTGCTGATGGTCCTTTTGATTGATGAAAGACCGGAAGAAGTGACCGATATGCAGCGCAGTGTCGCCGGTGAAGTAATTTCGTCCACGTTTGACGAACCGGCCTCCCGTCACGTCCAGGTAGCGGAAATGGTTATTGAAAAGGCCAAGCGCCTTGTTGAACATAAAAAAGACGTGGTAATTTTGCTAGACAGCATCACCAGACTGGCAAGAGCTTATAATACAGTCGTTCCACCCAGCGGCAAAGTTCTGTCCGGCGGCGTGGATTCCAATGCGTTGCATAAGCCCAAGCGATTCTTCGGCGCAGCCCGCAACATCGAAAACGGCGGCAGCCTGACAATTATTTCCACGGCACTGATTGATACCGGCAGCCGCATGGACGAAGTCATCTTTGAAGAATTCAAAGGAACAGGCAATATGGAACTACATCTCGACCGCCGCATTGCTGATCGCCGTGTTTTCCCGGCCTTCGATTTGATCCGTTCCGGAACCAGAAAAGAAGAATTGCTGATTCCCAAAACAAATCTTAACCGCATCTGGATATTACGCAGGCTGCTCCAGGAAATGAATCCTGTCGATGCCATGGAATTTATCATCGGCAAGATCAAAAAAACAGAAACGAACCAGGATTTTCTGGATTCAATGAATTCATAGCCGTCATTTAATTATCTTGAATTTTTGTCGCAGATATTATAAGGCAGCCAAACTGCTTTAATAAACGATTGAAAAACAAAGCTTTAATGAAGATAAAGGTTAAGGAGGAGAAGTAAAAAGACATGAAAGAAGGCATTCATCCCGAATATAAAGAAACAACCATAACTTGCGTTTGCGGTAAAGTCATTGAAACCAAATCAACCAAGAAAGACATCAGGGTTGAAATTTGTTCCAATTGCCATCCCTTTATGACCGGTAAGCAGAAGATCATGGATACTGCCGGTCGCGTGGAAAGATTCAAGAAGAGATACGAAGTCAAAGAAGCAACTCCAAAGACAGCAAAGAAAACGGCTAAAAAGGCAACCGTGTAATTTTTTCTTCTGGACGCGAAAAGACCGGACTTCCATCCCTATGCTGATGAACATTACTCATCGCTCACATTGTTTGTAGGTACGTCCCCGCAAGCTGCAGGGCGCCTACAAATGCGTCTTCTTTAAAACTAACCCCAACCTCACCAATTTCGTTTAAAGAACCGGCATGGATATTATAATAGATAAACTTCGTGATATTGAACTTCGTTATCGGGAGCTGGAAGGCCAGCTCAGCGATCCGCAGATTGTTTCCAAGCCTAACCTGTATCAAAAATACGCCAAAGAGCATTCCGATTTAACCGTATTGGTGGATACCATCCGTCAATATGAGAAAATTCGCACGCGTATCGAGGAATACCAGGGATTCCTCCAGGAAAACGATGCGGAATTAAGAGACATGGTTAAAGAGGAACTGCCTCAATTGCAGCAGGACAAAGCTCAATGGGAAGAGAAGCTCAGAGTCATGCTGCTGCCAAAGGATCCCAACGACGACAAAAACGTCTTTCTGGAAATTCGGGCGGGTACGGGCGGTGATGAAGCTGGTCTTTTCGTCGGCGATTTATTCCGGATGTATGCGCGTTATGCGGAAAATCAGGGCTGGCGGGTGGAGGTGGTGAGCAGCTCACCTTCCGGCGGAATGGGCGGCTTTAAAGAAATTATCGCGCAGATTGAAGGCAGCGGTGCTTACAGCCGCCTGAAGTATGAAAGCGGCACTCATCGGGTGCAACGTGTACCGGTTACGGAAGCTCAGGGGCGGATTCATACCTCTGCAGTAACAGTGGCGATTATGCCGGAAGCGGAAGAAGTGGAGCTCAACATTGATCCCAACGAATTGCGGATTGACGTCTATCGTTCCACAGGTCACGGGGGCCAGAGTGTCAACACGACCGATTCCGCCGTCCGCATTACCCATTTACCGTCTGGTCTGGTTGTTACCTGCCAGGATGAAAAATCACAATTAAAGAACAAAGCCAAGGCCATGAAGGTTTTGCGCGCGCGGCTGCTGGATGCCATGTTGCAAAAACAAAACGCGGAAATTTCGGCAGCCCGGAAAAATCAGGTAGGAAGCGGCGACCGCTCGGAGCGCATCCGCACTTATAATTTTCCGCAGGGCCGCATTACC
>CAYXZW010000019.1:0-52864 GCA_964469905.1 uncultured Smithella sp. | reverse complement strand
GAATACCGGCTTCATGAAAAAGATACGGGATCTCCGGAAGTCCAGATTGCCCTGCTCAGCGCCAGGATATCATATTTGACCGATCATTTTAAGTCGCATAAAAAGGATCATCATTCCCGTCGCGGCCTTTTGAAGCTGGTTGGTCAGAGAAGAAGACTTCTCAACTACATTAAAGATAATGACGTCGAACGATACAGAAACATAATTAAACGTCTGGGACTCAGGAAGTAAGGAAGTATTTAAGGGCGGAAGGCAATAGCTGATCTGATTGGCCACAGCAGTTGATCTGTTGGGAGCAGTCGGCTATTGCATTTCGCCCTTAAATTTCAGAGTATCGGAACAAATGAGTGAAATGGAGGAAAAAAATGAGTAATATATTTAGTACGGATTTTGCCGGGCGTAATATCACCTTGAAAACGAATTACGTTGCCGCCCAGGCCGATGGCTCGGCGCTGGTTTATTATGGGGACACCGTAGTGCTGGTAACAGCCGTGTCTTTAAAAACGGCCCGAGCAGGAATAGATTTTCTGCCCCTGACCGTTGACTATCAGGAAATGACCTATGCTGCCGGAAAAATTCCGGGAGGATTTTTCAAAAGAGAAGGCCGTCTTAATGAACGGGAAATATTGATATCGCGCATAGTTGACCGGTCAATTCGTCCCTTGTTTCCCAAGGGATACTATTCCGAAACACAGCTGGTCGCCACAGTTCTTTCCGTGGACAAGGAAAATGATGCTGAAATCGCTGCCATGATTGGTGCTTCGGCAGCTTTGGAAATATCCAACATTCCGTTTAAAGGCCCCATTGCCGGTGTTCGCGTAGGACGAATCAATGGCGAATTGGTCTGCAATGTCAGCGCCGAGAAAATGCAGCAAAGCGAATTGAATATTTTTATGGTGGGCAGAAAAGTCACCCCCAGCAAATCGGGACGCGATTATGATGTCGAGCTGGTCATGATGGAAGGTGATGCCAAAGAAATGGCCGAAGATGTAGTTGTTGATGCAATTAAGCTTGGCCTGGAGGCAATTCGTCCCGTAATTGATTTGCAGGATAAAATGCGTCAGGAAATCGGCCGCGAAAAAAGGCCGGTAGCGGAAGTGGAAACCGATGAAGAGCTTACGGCAAAAGTAAGTGCCGCGGCGCTGGCCGATCTTCAAGAGGGCTACAGTATAGCGCGCAAGCTGGAGCGCTATGGCAAGCTCGACGAAGTGCGCGCGAAAGTTATTGCCGAAGTGGGCGGCGATGATGCTGCTGTGTGTAAAAAGGTGGCAGCAATTATTGAAGAATTAGAGCGCCGGATTTTACGCGATATGATTATTAAGGACAAAAAAAGAATTGATGGACGCTCGTCCACCGAAATTCGACCCATTAGCTCGGAAGTAGGAATTCTGCCCCGGGCTCACGGATCGGCTTTGTTTAACCGCGGCGAGACGCAGGCCCTGGCTGCTCTTACGCTGGGAACATCTTCCGATGAGCAGCGCCTGGACTATATAGCAGCAGAAGAGAGACGATCATTTATTCTCCATTATAACTTTCCGCCCTACAGCGTTGGTGAGGCAAAATCATTGCGCAGTCCCGGGAGAAGAGAAATAGGCCATGGAGCTCTGGCCCGGAAGGCATTAGTTCCTGTTTTGCCCTCTGCTGATATTTTCCCATATACAATCCGTATTGTTTCGGAAATTCTTTCCTCTAACGGGTCTTCTTCTATGGCGACAGTATGCGGGGGAATTCTGTCCCTGATGGATGCCGGAGTGCCGGTAAAAGATGTTGTGGCGGGTATTGCCATGGGTCTTTTAAAAGAAGGAGAGGACGTAGTTGTTTTGTCGGACATTCTGGGTGATGAAGATCATGCCGGCGATATGGATTTTAAAGTCTGCGGTACGGAAAAAGGCATTACCGCCATGCAGATGGATATTAAAATTGACGGTCTGACTGAAGACATTTTGCGCAAGGCTTTGGCCCAGGCAAGGGCCGGCCGCGTACATATTATCGGCAAAATTCGCGAGACACTGGCTCAACCCCGAACGGATATTTCGCTTTATGCACCGCGCATTACAACGGTAAAGGTAAAGGAAGATCAGGTGCGTACGGTTATCGGATCAGGTGGAAAAAATATCCGGCAGATTATCAGCGAGACCGGCGTTACTATCGATGTTGAAGATGACGGCACAGTGACGATTGCCTCCAGTGATGCCGAGGCGGCAGCCCGTGCGGTGGCAATGGTCAAATGGCTTACGGAAGAAGCGGAAGTCGGGAAAATTTATCGCGGAACCGTGAAGAAAATAGTTGATTTTGGAGCCTTTGTTGAAATTTTACCGGGAACTGAAGGATTGCTGCACATCTCGCAGATATCCAAGGAAAGAGTAAACAAGGTTAGTGATGTCCTCAAAGAGGGCGATGAAGTTATGGTAAAGGTTCTGGAGATGGACAAGCAGGGCAAAATCCGCCTTAGCCGCAAAGAGGCGATGGATGCCGAAGCAACATAGTCGGATTGCCTGAGGGTCAGGCAGCAATGTTAAACTGTTCTGTATCAGCAGTTTTGCTGATACAGAACAGCACTCACCACAGAAGCCCTTTTTAAAATGGGCATTAGCTATCAATCAAAAATAAAAATCATTATTCGGAAAACAAATGGAGAAAATAAATGTTTGTGTGCAAAAGCTAGCCGGCAATGATGATATTCCCCTGCCGCAATACATGACGAAGCAAGCTGCGGGCATGGATATTTTTGCGGCAGTGGTACATGAAGAAATTGTTTTGCCCGGCGGTAGAAAAAAAATACCGACAGGCATTGCCATTGCCCTGCCTGAAGGTTTTGAGGCACAGATAAGGCCGCGCAGTGGGCTGGCTATCAAAGAGGGGATTACGCTGCTGAATTCGCCGGGCACAATTGATGCGGATTATCGGGGAGAAATCGCCTTGATTGTGATTAACCATGGAGAAAAGCCTTTTACTATCCGCCGCGGTCAGCGCCTGGCGCAGATGGTTATTCAAAAAGTCTATCAGGCTGAGTGGGTTGAAAACGAGGAATTGTCTTCGACGGCAAGAGGCAGCGGTGGATTCGGCCACACATAATTGCCTCTAATATTTTGCAATTGGACTTAAACGGTGGTATGGAAGGTCTATAAAATCAAGTTAAGTGCAATTATAAAGTTAGGGGCTGTTACGAAATTGCCATTTAGTTATGGCCCCTTATGCCGGTTACGATATTAAAATGTTGCAGTTATTGTTGAACAACGGGTTATGAAAAAATTTAAAGTTAAAAAAACGTTCAAAGAAATTAACGAAAAGATAAAAGATGGCCGGGCGGTCGTCGTTACTGCCGAAGAAATGATCGACATTGTGGAGAAGAATGGAACGGTTGAGGCTGCCCGCAAAATAGATGTTGTTACTACCGGTACTTTCGGGGTGATGTGCTCATCCGGAGCGTTCTTGAATTTCGGTCATACGTCTCCTAAAATTCGGTCATCAAAGGTCTGGTTAAATGATGTGCCGGCATATGGTGGTATTGCTGCTGTTGATTGCTATATAGGTGCTACGGAAGTTGTCGAAGGTGATCCGCTCAACAGTGTCTATCCCGGAGAATTTAATTACGGTGGCGGTCATGTTATCGAAGACCTGGTGGCGGGAAACGTTGTCAAGCTGCGTGCCGAAGGTTACGGTACCGATTGTTATCCTGCCCGGAAATTTGAAAAAAATATTACAATCAAAGATTTACGCGATGCAATGTTATTCAATCCACGTAATGCCTATCAAAACTACAACTGTGCCGTAAATTTATCAGATACAACAATCTACACCTATATGGGAATGTTGCGGCCACGCATGGCCAATGCCTATTATTCAACATCGGGACAATTAAGTCCTCTGTTTAATGATCCTTACTTCCGGACTATCGGTGTTGGTACAAGGATATTCCTGGGCGGTGCGCAGGGCTTTGTCGCTTGGCCGGGCACTCAGCATAATCCCCACGTTCCGCGCAGCGCCAATGGCACGCCCAATCAGGGTGCCGGTACTATTGCCGTAGTGGGCAATTTAAAAGAAATGAGCCCGGAATGGCTGGCGGGAGCAAGTATCCTCGGTTACGGGGTGTCCTTGTATGTGGGGATAGGTATTCCTATTCCCATTTTGGATGAAGACATGGCCCGTTTCACGGCAGTCAAAGATGAAGATATTTATACACAAGTTTATGATTATAGTATGGATTATCCCAAGGGTGTGTCTAAATCTCTGGCTGAAGTCAGCTATAAAGATCTCCGCAGTGGCACTATCACGATTGATGGGAAAAAAGTAATTACCGCACCGCTCTCCAGTTATTACAAGGCCCGGCAGATAGCCAATGTCCTGAAAGAATGGATAGAAAGCGGTAAATTTGTTCTTGGTGAGCCCCAACAAATTTTACCCTCCGTAGAAATCTAATTATAAGTATTGATCACCCGAACCCTTCTGTTTGGCAAAAGTGTATGCGTATTAAATGTTTATATGCTTTGTGCAGATAAAGAATAGGACATCCTTTGATTCTTAAATTAATGAATATTAATTAATATTAATGATTATCGAATATTTTTTCTTGACTTTTGATTATAACAGGTGCTTTTATATACAACAAGTGAGGTAATCCTTTAAGGTATAATAGAAAATATGATAAAAAATAGAGTAAAAATATTTCGTGAAGAGATTCCTTTAAGCATAGCGGAATTGGCCAGGAGGGCTGAATTGACCCCGCAAACAATTGCCAAGATGGAAAAAGGTTTGCCAACGAGGAAAAATTCGGAGTTAAAAGTTGCAAAAGCATTGCGGAAGCAATACAAAGAAGTTTTTCTGGAAAAGACAACCGATTAAATAAGATTGTTTTTTGCGGGCGTGGAGGAGGATTGCTTCCCAATGAAAGTTGGCAGATACTTGGTTGTTTTTTTGTTCTTAATGGCGCTTTTAATTACGTTCGGCAATCGGGGTTTGGTTGATAATTATTTAATGAGTAAGAAGCTAGGCCAGCTGAAATTGGTAAATAGTGGTGTAGCTTCCGAAAATAGTGAATTGAAAAAGAAAATTGTTTTATTGCGCAGTGATTTGGTTTATATTGAATCACTCGCCCGTAATGAGCTGGGTATGGTTAAAAAAGGAGATACGGTTTATCGGCTTTCCCGATAATTCGGAGAGCGATTTTTCCAGGAAAACAAGTCTGGTGGTATTTGAATGTTAAATTTTGATTTATTTGCCGGCTCAAAAAAGATCGTTGGTTTGGATATCGGCTCCAGCTCCTTAAAAGTGGCTGAAGTGATCAGCTCATCCAAGGGTCACAGTCTTAATCAGTTTTTACAGATTCCGCTGCCCAAGGGAATCATAGTCGAAGGTGTTTTGGTTGATGCCCGGGAATTATCCTTAAAAGTCAAAGAGCTTTTTAAACAGGCAGGCTTGCAGCGCCGGGGCATAGCTACTTCTCTTTCCGGAAATTCTGTAATTGTTAAAAAAGTTACCTTTGCTCAAATGCAGGAAACAGAGTTACGGGAACTGATCCGGGATGAAGGGGGCAAATATTTACCCTTCGATAATATGGATGATGTTAATTACGATTTTCAAATTCTAGGGGATAATGAATTTAATCCCAATCAGATGGACGTTATTATTGTTGCCGCCAAGAAAGATATTGTCAACAGTTATCTCGATGCACTTGTCGGCGCCGGCCTTAATGTAGTAATTATGGATGTGGATTCCTTTGCTCTGGAGACGATGTACGAAGCAAATTACGAATATGAGAATAACGAAATAGTTGTCATGGTTAATATTGGAGCAAGTATTACCAATATTAATATCCTTAAAAGTGGCATGTCGATTTTTACCCGGGATTTTACGTTAGGCGGCAATTCGATTACGGAAGCATTACAGGGAAAATATCAGATATCTTTTGAGGAAGCGGAAAAAAATAAAATAGAATGCAAGCCTGATAATAATCAGGACCATATCGAGCTGCAAAACAGTATTCTGGATTATGCCGAACCTATATGTTCGGAAATTGAAAGATCAATAGATTATTTTCGTTCTACTTTTGGCGGAGAAAATATTAAACACGTTTTTCTTTCTGGTGGTTCAGCAAGAATTAACGGCCTGGCAGCAACTTTATCGCAGCGACTAAATATAGCAACTGAAATAATCAATCCTTTTTTAAAAGTCAGTTATAATAAGAAAAACGTTGATCCCAAGACACTGGAGAGCATCGGTCCCATTGCTGCTGTAGCTATTGGTTTAGGTTTGAGAAAAATGGATGACAAATGATTAAAATTAATCTTTTACCTTACCGCGAAAAAGCAAAAAAAGAAAATGTTGCCCGTCAGATATCTATTCTGGCTGGTTCTTTTGTCTTTTTCATTCTTTTGTTGGTCTTGGTTCAGTTTAAGTTGTCTTCTTTGGTAAGTAACCTGGAGAGTCAAGTCAAAGCAGCGGAAGCAAAGCTGGTCGATTTGAATAAAAAAATAGGTGATTTGGATAAGTTTAAAAAAGACAAAAAAGATCTGGAACAAAAACTGGGAGTTATTAAAACACTGGAAGAAAATCGCATTGCACCGGTTAAGACGATGGACGATTTGGCGGCTCTTGTTCCTTCCAAGAATATCTGGATCGTTAAGATCGTCCAAAAAAACGATCAGCTTACAATTGAAGGTATTGGGCGCGACAACGTAGTTGTAGCTGATTTTATGAAGGCTATTGAAAAATTTGAGCCAATAAAATCAGTCGATTTGGTTGCATCCAAAAAGACGGAAATTAGCGGTATTACGTTGCAGCAATTTAATTTTTTATGCGTCATGAAAAAAGGATTCTGATATGGCCATTGACATGGATGCCATAAAAAAATTGTCTCCGAAAGCAAAGGCGGGGATTATAGTCGCAATCATTGTGGTTATCGGTTACTTTGATTGGTTTTATTTTTTATCGGAAACAGTAGAAAAAAGAACCGCCCTGAATCAAAAAGTTGCAGAGCTGCAAGCTCAGGTAAAGGAAAAAGAAAAGGCTGTGCAGCAATTTGACAAATATAAAGCAGAGGTTGCCGCTCTAAAAGAGAATTACAATGTAGCCTTACAGAAGCTTCCTGCCCAGAAAGAAATTCCCGGACTTTTCCATTCTGTTGCTCTGGCCGGGAAGGATGCCGGTATTGATTTTTTATTGTTCGAACCTAAGGTTGCGCCACCAAAGGTGCCGGATAAGAAGACAGCCAAAGCAGAACCTAAAGCGGCAGCGCCGGCCAAGCCGGCTGATCCTAAAGCGGCAGCCGGTTCGAAGCCTGCGGCGGATGGTAAAAGCGCTCCACCCGCAGAACCGGAGCCATTTTATGAGGAAATTCCTGTCAATGTAATTGTCATCGGTACTTACCAGAATATTGTCTATTTCTTTGAGAAAGTGGCCAAACTGCCGCGCATTGTCAATATTTCTGATATCACCATGGATAGAAAAGAGATAAAAGGGAAAGGCTTCACCATTAATACAGTGTGCACAATAAAAACATACATGTTTGTGGATAAAAAAGAACCTGTAGGCGAAAAAGCAAAATGAAAAAAATGACCCTTATCGCTTTAATATTTTTTGCCGGCTTTTTGAGCAAAGACATTCTTTTTGCGGCCGAAGCTAAAAAACCAACGTCTGTGCTGCCGGCAAAAGTTGCGCCGCTAAAGCCGGAGGTGCCCCAACTTCGGCAACCAGCTTTACCTGCAGCACCCGAAAGTAGTACATACAGCTACAATCCTGCGGGAAAACCCGATCCTTTCCGGCCTTTTGTGGACGACGAAATTTCCGCGAAAAAGAAGGTAGAGCAAAAGAGCGTAAGTTCTATTTATCCTCTGCAAAGAGAGGAAGCTGATAAATTCAAACTCGTGGGAATTGCCGGTGATCAAAACCGGCGGATAGCTGTGGTCGAAGATGCAACAAAAAAATATTATCCTTTATCTGTCGGAACACATATTGGAGTAAATAAGGGAAAAGTAGTAGAAATTTTGCCTGATCGTGTTATTGTTGAAGAATATAAAACAAAAAAGGCAAAAAGAATTATTTTAAAACTTCATAAAAACCAAGATGAGGTCAAGCCATGAAAAAAAATTCATCCAACATATTTGTTGCTCTTATAATATCTTTTTGGGTGTTTGTCTGTGTGCCGGTAACATTAGTTAATGCCGCCGATCAAGATAAAGCTAAAAACGTTGTTGCGGAGACAGGATATTTGGAAAACGTCCTGTTGGAAAAACTTCCGGGTAAAGAAAGGATTGCGCTGGTTGTATCTCAGCAGCCGGTTGTCACTATCGGAAATCAAACGGATGGCAGTTTACTTATTAAATTAGAAGATATGTTTGTGCCGGAAAATTTGCGCCGCAGTTTTGGCGAAAATGCCTTAAACAATATTGCCCTTGTAACACCTTTACAACAATCCCTAGAAGGCAAACAATGGGCTTATTTAACTGTTAATATAAAACAAGTTGTTCCTTATGCGGTAAAACAAGAAGGTAAAATAATTTATATTGATTTTAATGTCTCTGTTTTACCGGAAAATAAAGCTCTTGTCTCTTCGGCAGAGTCATTGAGCGGTGCGCCGACGGGCAAAAAAGAAACTATCAGATATACAGATAAGCTGATCTCGTTAGACCTTCAAGGCGCTGATATCAAAAGCGTTTTGCGGCTGATGGCTGAATATGGTAATGTTAGCATAGTATCCGGTGACGATGTGAAAGGCAATGTTACCTTGACCATGAAGAACGTTCCCTGGGAACAGGCCCTGGATACAATATTGGATGTCAATGGTTTAGCCAAGAAAAAAATAGGTGCTGTCATCAGCGTAATGTCTCTGGAGAGAAAGAAAAAAGATGAAGGAGACAAGGTAAAAGCTGAAGCTGATCAAACTAAGGCCGAAGACGAGCGTAAGGCGAGAGAACAGAAACTTCTGGCAGAAAGAGGTTTATTGAAGCAGATTTTAATTGAAGCAAAAATTGTCGAAGCGACTGAGGATTTTGTACGCAATCTTGGTGTGCAATGGGGCTTTGGCACTAAGCAAGCGGCCCAGGGAGGCGACTATGGACTGGGTATTGCCGGTGGTTCCAACACTTTGGCAACCAGAACGTACTCGCAGAATTATCCTTCTCAGATTCCCGTGTTTGCGGGCACCACATCAGCGCAAATGGCGGCAGTTAATTTTCCCGCTTCAACATTGACCACGGCTTCACCGACGCTGGGGATTGTCTTCGGAGGTGCGGCGGCTTTTCTGGAAGTCCAGCTTGCCGCCCTAGAATCGACAACATCGGGTAAAATTATTTCCGCCCCTAAAGTCGTGACAATGGAAGGGATTAAAGCCACAATTAAACAAGGTGACGATGTCCCTTATGTAACGCCCGGGTCCGGTTCTACTCCTCCCACCGTTACTTTTAAAGAAGCCTTGTTGAAATTGGAAGTGACGCCCAAAATCACTCACGAGGGCAAAATTTCCATGTCCATAAAAGCTTCCAATGACGTGCCCAATTATGCGCTGGCGTCCACGCTTCAGGGGAACCCGCCTATTCGCAAGAACGAAGTGGATTCAACAGTGGTAATTAAAGATGGCGATACAGTTGTGATTGGCGGTATATTAAAAACACAGGACGATAAGATTGTCAGCGGTCTTCCCTGGCTCCAGAAGATTCCTGTTTTAGGTTGGCTGTTTAAATCCGACAGCACCAGTAAGCAAAAAAGACAACTTCTAATTTTTGTAACGCCCAAGATATTAAAAGGGGAAGGTTTTAAGGAGAGTGCGGAAAAAATCATAAATTAGTGCAGTGATCATGTCGCGTGATGTATATTGAATTTCATCAATATTGATTAACAACTTACATATCCTATTCATAACTTCTCTATTCGTCATTCCGGCGAAGGCCGGAATCTAGGAATTACTTGATAATACTGGATACCGGCCTTCGCCGGTATGACATAATTGCTGGGGTTATGCAGTTTTGCAAAGGTTTTAATGAAACTATCCTTAGCTAAAATAATGGTTATTCCTGTTTTGTTCCTGGTAATGCAGCTTGGTGCGTGCACCAATACTCCCTGGCATCGAGAACAAGCCGAAATGTTTTTAAAAAAAGGCATAGCTTATATTGAAATGGGACAATTCAATAATGCGGCCAAAGAATTGCTGGAAGCCGAAAAATATCATCCCGATGATCATAAAATTCATTATTTTTTGGGAATGGCCTATCATGGCAAAGGAATGAGAGACAAGGCCGTTGAAGAGTTTAAGGAAGCAATTTCTCTTCAGGATGACTACTCCGAAGCTCATAATTACTTAGGCACCTTATATTCGGATATGGAACTTTGGGATCAGGCCATAGAGGAATTCGATCGGGCGCTGGCCAATCCGATCTATGATACGCCGGCCATGGCCCTGTATAATGCCGGCTGGGCTTATTATGCTAAAAAAGATTATAAAACTGCTTTGATCAAATATCGGCAGGCTCTCCAGAGGGAGCCGATGACTAACTTGCGGCCGCAAATTGAAAAAAATATCGGCCTAGTTTATTTTGCTCAAAATAATGTTTCCGAAGCTATCGGACATTTTAAAAAATCGGTGGAATTAAACTCTGCGCTTTATGATGCCCACTTTCTGCTGGGAGAATGTTATTTAAGAATTAAAGACACAGAAAAGGCGAGAAATGCATTCCAGACAGTGATTAAATTATCGCCCCAGTCTTCTTTTGGTCAAAAAGCTCAAAGCTATTTAGGAGCCGTTACGAAATAATCTTTTCTTTTTCTGTATTTCGTTACGGATCCTTATGCCGTTTAAGCGTTTATTTGATCAAGTAATTTTGAATAACGGCTTACAATCATTAAAATAAATCAGTATTTTTTAGCGGCATGTATGGAAAGTAATCAACTCGAAGAAGACCGTCTGCTTTTTGTCAATCAAATGGAGACGTTTTTACGAGAAAAAAGACTGACGGAAGGGCTAATTACGGCCGAAGAAAGGCTATCACAATTGCCGGGTGATATTGATGCCCGGGCTTACATCAATCTTGTGCTGATTGAAATGGGAAGGATTGAAGATTCCCGCGACATTTTGCTGGGATTGGAAAAAAATATTACCGCACTATCATTTGTTTATTTACATTCTGCTGATGCCTATCGGGAAAAGGGATTAAATCAGGATGCCGTTTTGTGTTATCAGAAGTTTCTTTCCCTCAATCCTCTGGCGGATAATGCCCGGGAAGCCGCTGAAAAAATTGCCCAGCTGAAAAATGCAGAGCCCCTTGCCGAAGAAGGTGATGAATCCGGTGACGCTGGTAGCCCCGGTCCGGAGTTATATACCCTAACGTTGGCTGATCTCTATATAAAGCAGGGCCATTCGAAGATGGCAGAGGATATTCTGACGGAAATCATCAAAAGAGAGCCGGCCAATGTGCAGGCGAGAGTAAAGTTAGATACAGTTAAGGCAGTTCATGCACTGAAATCATCTTCCGGTGACTCTGTTGCGTTAACAAATAATCTGATAAAAACTTTGTCATGCTGGCTGGATAATATAGGCGGGTTAAAGAAGCATGCACGCTGATGAATACATATTGTCGGCCAGAAGATCGCTTGTGCGGCAGAAGTTCTCCGATTGCCAAGTTGATGGCCTGATTTTTTTTAATATGAACAACATCCGTTATCTGTCGGGCTTTACCGGCAGCGATGGTGTTCTGATAATTGGTGAAAGTAGAACAGTATTGCTTGTTGATGGCCGCTATATAACACAGGCGAAATTAGAAGTGGCGGCCATAGAAATAATTGAATACAAAGATAAGATTAAGGGAATTATTCAGGTTGTCCAACAATTAATGCTGAAATATATTGGTTTTGAAGCCGGGTCAATTTTTGTGCAAATGTATAATCAATTGATCCGGGAATTGCAGGATGAAGTTTTAATTCCTTTGGGTGATGAGTTAAAGTTGCTCCGGTCCTCTAAGGATGAAGCAGAAATTGAATTAATGAAGAAGGCGGCAGAAATATCTTCCGCCGCAATTGCTGCACTGATCCCGAAAATTAAGGCCGGTTCTTCCGAAAAGGATATAGCTCTGCAACTGGAGCTACTGGCACGGCAATATGGTGCCGATCAACTGGCCTTTGAGACTATTATCGCTTCCGGAGAAAATTCAGCGCTGCCTCACGCGCGTCCTACCGAGAGAAAAATCAGGCGTGGAGATTTCATTGTAGTTGATTTTGGTGTAAAGTATAAGGGGTATTGTTCTGATGAAACTTGTACTTTTGCTTTTCAGGAGTTGACAGATGAACAAAAGAATGCTTATCAGCTGGTTAAAAGAGCTCATGATGAAGCAATCTCTGTCGTCCGGGCAGGTTCTGCTGCTGCTGACATTGACCGTTGCGCCAGAGATGTTTTTGGTCAAAGATATGAAAAGTATTTTTCCCACGGAACCGGTCATGGCGTCGGTTTAGAGATTCACGAAGCTCCACGCCTCGTTCCTGCTTCCCCGGATATTCTGGAAGCACAGATGGTGGTTACGATTGAGCCCGGACTTTATCTGCCGGGGCAATGGGGCATAAGAATCGAGGATACGATATTGGTGAAAAAAAATAGTTGCGAAAAGCTGACAAAAATGGATAAAGAACTGATCGTTATCGAATAAAACAGAGGTTATGCTGTTATGAAAATATTTCCCGAAGATCTCCTTTACAGCCGTGAACATATCTGGGTGCGGATTGACGGAGATATGGCTACATTGGGCATTACGGATTATGCCCAGGAACGTTTGGGAGAAATCCTGTCGGTTGAATTTCCAGAAATCGATACTTATGTGGAACGTGATGAAACATTTGGATCTGTTGAATCTACAAAGGCGGTTATCGATTTAGTTTCTCCGGTCAGTGGGACTATTGTCAGTGTTAATGAGGACATTAATGATGACATTGGCATAATAAACAGTGACCCGCATGATATCGGCTGGCTGGTGGTAATTGAAATGGATGATCTGGGGCAGCTGGACGACTTGCTGGATGCGGCCGGATACCACGATTTTATCATGCAAGAGGAAGAGACGGACTGAGTCCCTTTATGGCCTGGAGGTTTTTGGACTTTCAACGGTATAGCGCCTTTGAAAATATGGCTATTGACGAGGCCATATTTCACGAAACAATAAAGAATAAAAAACCACCTACAATTAGACTTTACGGCTGGCATCCGCCTGCTGTTTCCATTGGTTATTTTCAAGACATCAATAAAGAAGTTAATGTTGAAAACTGTCGCACGGCCGGGGTTGACATTGTCCGCAGGCTCAGTGGAGGGAAGGCCGTTTTTCATTTTGCTGAAGTTACCTATTCCGTTATCTCCTGCAATACCGAAGAATCATTTCCTCCCGATATTTTAGGAACATATAAAGTAATCAGCAATTGCATTGCCGGCGGGCTGGCCTGTTTGGGAATCCAGGCGGTTTTGGCGGAAACAGGCCGATCTTCACAAGAGAATGATTTTAAAGCCTGCTGCTTTTCCATGCCTTCGAGAAATGAACTTTTGGTTTCCGGAAAGAAAATTTGCGGCAGTGCTCAAATGAGATCCGGCGGCGGGTTTCTGCAGCATGGTTCGATCTTGACAGCTTTTGACCCTGTACAGACGGCATCGTTATTATTGCCAATACTGACTGATCTGCAATTGCAGCAGTTAAAAGATTCTGTTACGGCAATAAATGAAGAGATTGCTCTGCCGGTTGATGAAAATGAAATCTGCACCAGTTTGAAAAACGGCTTTGCAGCGGTCCTGCAAAAAGAAATTACCGCAGAACCACTAACGTCTGCGGAAAAGGAGCTGACAACCAGGTTAATACCAAAATATGCAGATTTAAGATGGTTCCGGGACAGGAAGAAGGAATATTTTTAATATCAGGTATGGGAAAAATTGACAGATTAGGCCTTTTCCGTCTCCTGCCAATATAAAAATTTATTAGTTGCACTTTTGCTTCATATCGCATATACAAACACACTACTGAAAGCTGAAAAAGGCATCATAGAAAAAATAGAAATTTTACTTCGTTGCCCGACTGTAAGCATGGCTTGGCAGGAAATTGTAGAAAAAACGATACTTTCTTCAAAGATGGGAAAAACGTCGTTTTTAAGTAAGGAGCGTGATTAAGAATTAATTGAAAATCTTCAGGGTAGTTTACGGCAAGTACTTTGCACTGCGCCGTACTGCCCTTTTTTTGTTTGTGAAGCTCCAGGTTCGCTGATGCGGTGCATTACCTCCATATTAAGGGGGGAAGTTGGCCAGTCGAACGATTCTACAAAGCTGAGGGTATTCCCGTGGTTTTGAAAACACAAAATGATCATAAATTATAATAATTAGGAGGATTTACATTGGAAGTAAAAGTGATTGATAATGACGTAGAAAAAGCTCTGAAAATTTTGAAAAACAAACTCTCCAAAAGCGGCTTGTTTAAAGAACTGAAGGTTCGTCGCGCTTATGAAAAACCATCTGTTAAGAAAAAGAGAAAGACAATTGAGGCGCGCCGCAGGTTGGCAAAGGTGCAAAGACGCCGTAGTAACTAAATTTCCGGAGTTATCTCCAACATGGACGAAAAACAATATGTAGTTGATGCATTGTCCATTGAAGAATCATGGCGAATGTTTCGTATCATGGCAGAATTTGTTGATGCCATTGAAACTATGTCCAAGATTCATAATGCCGTTTCAATATTTGGTTCGGCCAGGGTTAAGCCGGAAGATGAATATTATCAAAAAGCTGAAAAATTGGGCCTGCTTTTAGCCCAAAATGGATTTAATGTAATTACCGGCGGTGGTCCCGGAATTATGGAGGCGGCCAATAAAGGCGCCAGTGAAGGCGGTGGAAAATCGGTAGGGATGAACATTCGGCTGCCTTTCGAGCAAAAACCGAATCCCTATGCAAATATTAACATTGATTATAAATATTTTTTCATTCGCAAGGTAATTTTCGTCAAATATGCGGTAGCTTATGTCATCCTGCCGGGTGGCTTCGGCACTATGGATGAATTATTTGAAGCAATGACATTAATTCAAACCAGGAGAATAAAAAGTTTTCCGGTAATACTTCTGGGTAGTGAGTATTGGCGCGGGCTTTTTGAGTGGATAAGAAAAACCATGCTGGCAGAGGGAAAAATATCTCCGGCTGATCTTGACCTTATTCAAGTTCTTGATGATCCCGAAGAAGCGGTTCGCCACATTAAAAAGTATGTTATAGTTTGAATCATTCCTTTTCCAAATCACAAATGATACCATTGCGGAGAGGAGGCAGGCTTTGCCAATAAAGTTAATGCCGGATTTGGGAATGTAATAACATTAGCTGATAGTTTCAAGAGAAACACATTTTATGGCATCGGAAAAACTGCTAGCTGATCTGAAAAAAGGTGTCATCGCTCCCTGTTATCTTCTTTACGGCGACGAAGAATATTTAATTAATGAGACCCTCCAGCAAATTATAGACCTGATTATCCCCGCGACAGATCGTGATTTTGGCCTGTTTTACCTGGATGGAGAAAACACTGATATTGACAGCCTGATTGAACACATTTTAACACCGTCTCTGTTAGGCGGCCGCAAAGTTGTTGTGGTTCGCAATACGACAATTTTCCATTCCAGTGAGAATCTGTCCGATCTTGTTCAAAAAATACGAGATAATATTGATGATAATTCCTCGAAGGCTGCAAAATATTTCTTAACTTTCCTTAAGCTGGCAGGGTTTTCTCTGGAGGACTTACAAGAAAGCGGCTGGCGGCGTATTTCCGATGGGCAGTGGAGTAAAGTTGTTGCGGGTGATTCCGGTGATGACCGTGAGAAATGGCTTCCCCGGATATTGGAAATTTGTTCCAATCTGGGCCTTGTTGAATTATCAGGAACAGATAAAATGGAAAGATTGGAAACGATTTTCCAAAATGGTTTGCCCTCGGGTAACTGCCTGATCATTACTGCGGAAACCGTTGATAAAAGAAGGAAAATATATAAAATGATTGCCCAGCAGGGAATTGTCCTGAATTTTAGCATGGCGAAAGGAGAAGCAGCGCAAAAAGAAGTTCTCCAAAGGCAAATTCAGAAATTGCTGGAGCACTATAAAAAGAAACTATCGCCGGCCGCCTGGGTTAGTTTGGGGAAAAAGACGGGATTTGAATTGCGTCGATCAATTATGGAGATGGAAAAGCTGATCTTTTTTGTCGGTGATCGTCCATTTATTGAAGAGGGTGATGTCGAGGAAGTTGTCGGTAAAACGAGGGAAGATTCCATTTTTGATTTAACAACAGCTTTAAGCGAAAAAAATCAACTGGCCGCACTGCATGCCCTGAAGGCTTTATTGGATCAAGGGTTGCACCACTTGATGATTCTAACAATGATCGTCCGAGAAATCCGTTTCTTGCTGCACGCAAAAATTTTAGTCCACACCGGGAAGTTACCGAAATTTAATAGCAGTATGGAGTATGGCTGGTTTTCGAAGAATATTCATCCCGCATTGAGCGAGTTGGCGGCCACAGCAGAGTTGCCGAAGGATTTTCTGACGGGCAAGCATCCTTTTGTTGTTTTTAACGCTCTGCGCAATTGCGGACGTTTCTCTTATTCGGTACTGATAGAATATCTAGATGATCTGCTCGAAATCGACCGCAGTTTTAAATCTTCGGCCAGAGATCCGCAGCTGTTACTGGAGAATTTCCTGATTAAGGCCTGCGTCAAAGCTTGATTAACTCGTACAAAGTTCTATTTCTAGGCGACCTCGTAAAAAAGCCGCAGGCAAGGCTTGCAAATCCCGAGGAGTGAGGCGTACTTTTGCGTACGTCGCAACGACGAGGGATGCAGCATAACGCAGCATCCGGATTTTTTATGAGGTCGTCAAAGCTTCTTGATCTTTGTCTGGGCATGCCTGCGGGCCCGCGGCAACCTTTTTGCCGGTCCCTTTTTGGAGGCATGATAATCGTTTTCATCATCAGTTTCTTTTTCTGCAGTAAAGTCGCTGATCGCTGATTGGGCAATGGCCTTATTCATCAGCAATTCAAATTCGCTGGAAGAAAGAGCGGTTTGGCCGTGCCTTGTTACATAAGAAGCAATTTCCCGGTCCGAGGAAATTATTATTGTTTCTTCCGAACTCGCATCTGCTAATCTTTTAATCACCTCATCTGCTTTTTCGCCGCGGCACGAGTAAATGATGCTGATGTTGCCTTGCCGGTCACGTTCTTCCTGTGCTGAGCCTGTTTCCCAGCCGTCAAAAACGATGGTAATTTTATGTCCCTTTATTCTTTTGTATTCAGAAAGCCTGGAAGTTAGCGCCCGGCGGCCGGCTTCCAAGCTCTGTTTTTCCTGGCGTCGCAGGGAATCAGATTGGCGAATTAAATTGTAGCCATCAATTATTATCTGCATGAGCGAAGTTTGACATATGCCGTTTTGCTATGCAATTAAATTTTTACGATTTCAATAAAATTGCCTTCAATTTTATTGATGTTTTTCTTGACTTCAATGTGCTTAGTCTGTTAGCTTTCAATAAATTTTTTTGTGCCAGATAAAAATAGGGATTTGTATTTTATCCAATAATAATAGACAGATGGAAGGGGAGGCCGAAATGGAAATCAAGAAAATTTGTGTGTTGGGTGCTGGTCTGATGGGAAATGGGATTGCACAGGTTTCTGCGCAGGCAGGTTATGAAGTAACATTAAGGGATATTGAGCAGAGGTTCGTTGATGGCGGCATGAACAACATTAAAAAGAATCTGAACCGCGATGTGGAAAAAGGTAAAATGACTCCAGATCAGGCGGCCGCGATTCTGGGGCGCATTAAACCCACGCTGGATTTAAATGAGGCTGCTACTGGAGCAGATGTAGTAGTCGAAGTTGTTATTGAAGTGATGGAAGTGAAGAAAAAGGTTTATGCTGAGCTCGAAGAAATTGTGCCCCAGCATTGTTTGTTTTTTACGAATACATCGGGACTGAGTATCACTGAAATGGCTTCCGTGACTAAAAGGCCGGATCGTTTCATTGGTACTCATTTTTTCAATCCTGTTCCGGTTATGCGTTTGCTGGAGATAATTCGTGGTCATCAAACTTCTGATGAGACGCTGGAGATTGCCAAAACCTGGGGCAAGAAAATCGGCAAAGAAGTAATTATTGTCAAAGAGGCGCCGGCATTTGTTGTAAACAGAATCCTCTGCAGTATGATCAATGAGGCCTTCTTCGTTCTGGATGAAGGTTTAGCGTCCGCAGAAGATATTGATAAAGGAATGGTTCTGGGTTGCAACCATCCTATCGGTCCTCTGGCTCTATCTGATCTGGTCGGCAACGATACGCTACTGCGTGTTGTTGAAGGATTGCAGCGGGAGCTTGGTGATAAATATCGACCGGCACCTCTTTTGAGAAAACTTGTTCGCGCCGGAAACTTCGGACGCAAATCAGGCAAGGGTGTTTACGATTATAGTAAAAAATAATAAGGCCGGTTGATTAACAAAAAGAAGAGATTATTGCGCTACAGAGAATCCGGGCATAGATTTATCTGTTTATAATGCTTATCAAAACAGGGTGGATGAAATTAACAAGATTCAATTAAGAAAAAATTGCGGCTCACAAAAAGACTTGAACTGGTGATTATCGCCAGACAAAATAAGCTTAAAGGAGATAGGAAATGGATTTTAACTTAACTGAAGAACTGAAGATGTTGAAGGAAATGGCATACAAGTTTGCTGTGGCGGAAATAACGCCGTTTTCCCAGGAATGCGATGAAAAGGAAAAATACACACCGGAAATTAGAAAAAAAGCTGCCCAGAACGGGCTGGTCGGTGCTTGGATTCCGGAAGAGTATGGCGGGGCCGGTGCCGGAATTTTAGGCAATGCTATTATTACCGAAGAATTGTCGAAAGTGGATATGGGTATTGGCCTGAATGTTACTGCAGCGCCCTTTGGCTGCGAATCAATTCTTCAGTATGGCAGCGAAGAACAGAAAAAGACTTATCTGCCGCCGGTTTGTTCAGGTGATAAAGTCAGTGCCGGTTCGTTTACCGAGCCTAATGCCGGAACCGATGTTGCCGGATACAAGACCAGAGCTGTCAAGGATGGTAGTGACTATGTGATCAACGGGAATAAAATGTTTATCACCAATGGCACCGTTTGTGATTTTATGGTCACCCAGTGCATTACCAATCCGGAAGAAAAAAAGCACAACAGCTTCAGTTTGATTATCGTTCCGGCCGATGCCAAGGGCGTGACGCGGAACAAAATTCACGGGAAAATGGGAATTCGTGCCAGTGATACCGCGGAAATTGCTCTGGAAGATGTGCGTGTTCCCCAATCCAATCTTGTTGGAAAAGAAGGGCATGGCTTTCGCGAACTGATGCACTTTTTCGATACCACCAGAGTTATGGTTTCCGCCCAGGCGCTGGGTCTATCGGAAGCCTGTCTGGAGACAAGCGTTAAATATGTCAAGGAAAGGACAGCCTTTGGCGCACCTCTGGGATCGTATCAGCTTACCCAGATGAAGTTGACGGAAATGGCTATTCGCATAGAAGCTCTGCGTGGTCTTATTTACAAGGCGGCCTGGTTGATTGATCAGGGGCAACCCGATTATACATTGGCCGCAATGGCAAAATTCTACGGCGGACAGACAGCGGTATTTTGCGCCAATTATGCAGTTGAACTTCACGGTGGCTACGGCTACATTGAAGAATATCCCGTCCAGAAATGGTATCGCGATGCGAAAATTCTGGAGCTTTATGAAGGAACCAAGGAAGCAGAAATAATGACCATTGGCCGGGCTTTGCAGGCCAAGTAGTTACAAAATAATGTTCAGGCGGGGTCTAAGCTTTTAGGATCTGCCCCGCCTGATTTTTTTTATTTTAAAAGGAGTGTTTATGAAAACGCGTATTACTGAACTGTTTGGCATCAAATATCCCATTATTTTATCCGGCATGAGTTGGATCAGTACGCCGAAAATGGTAGCCGCAGTCTCCAATGCCGGAGGGCTGGGGATTCTTGCTACCGGTCCTTACACTCCTGCGCAGACGCGTCAGGCAATAAGGCAAATACGCGATCTTACCGATAAGCCTTTTGGGGCGAATGCCACACTTCTGATTCCGGCAGCCTTGAAAAATGCCGAAGTTCTACTCGAAGAAAAAGTACCGGTAATAAATTTTGCCCTGGGGAAAGGTGACTGGATTGTCAAGGGTGCGCACGCATATGGCGGTAAAGTTGTGGCCACCGTCGTCAATGCCCGGCATGCTAAAAGGGCGCAGGAATATGGAGTGGATGCAGTTATCTCTACAGGATATGAAGCCGCCGCCCACGGTGAATATGTGACTTCACTCGTATTGATTCCCTCTTTAGCGGACGCTGTAAATATTCCGATTATTGCCGCCGGCGGTTTTGCCGATGGCCGGGGTTTGGCCGCCGCGCTGTCTTTAGGTGCAGAAGGAATCGCCATGGGAACCCGCTTTATGACCACGAAAGAAAGTCCGTTGCATAACGCCTATAAAAAGTTGTCTATCGAAAAAGATGTTACCGAAACAATGTTTTCCGACCGCTTTGATGGGATATTATGCCGCGTTCTGGAAACACCTGCGGCAAAAAGAGCATTTAAAAAAGGATTAGATCTACCGGCGGCTTTTATCAATTCCCAGGACATTGCCCGCCAGATGGAGATGCCCTATGCGAAATTATTTTTAGGTGTGCTGCTTTCCGGTTGGAAGGGTGCACGGCAGATGGCTTTTTTAGCCAACGGCTTCAAGGCGTTCCAGCAGGCTACCGAAGACGGAAACACAAAAACAGGACTTCTGCCCGTCGGCCAGGTAACCGGCCTGATTCATGACGAACCATCAGTTGCCGAAGTCATAGAAAGAATTGTTGCCCAGGCAAAAGAGCAACAGCAGAAACTGCAAAATCATTTTTCGTAGATGGTTTGGGTTTGATCGTTTGATTTTGCCGAAAATATCCGGATCTCAATATTTCCAGTACTACAAATTCTCTGGATGATTGTTTTAAATATTTGAAAGAATTAGTGAGAGTCCATAGAGGTGTGAGCAAAATACTCAAGAACAAAATTGTTCAGTAAATTCTAATCAAATAGTATCTCTTTTTTGTATTAAGCCTATTTTGGAAATGATTATGGTTAAAAAAGTGATTTAACGAAGGGCATATAACATCTTCGCCGGGCGGTTTGAGTTAACCCAATCGATGCAAAGGCGCGCCAGGTGTTGACGATTGCTTTAGCTATTGAATAGAAGCAAACGCGCTAGCTTTTATTGGCTGCCGCTTTTAATTCGGCAATAGTCTTCCCGTAATCCGGCGTGCTGAATACGGCATTTCCGGCAACCAGGACCTGAGCTCCCGCTTGGGCGATGTCAGCAATGTTTTTTAAATTAACTCCGCCGTCCACTTCCAATAAAGGTTTATGGGGTAAAGCGCTCAATAATTGGCTGGCCCGGGCAATTTTCAGTAGAGTGCTTTTAATAAACTGCTGGCCGCCAAATCCCGGATTCACGGTCATGATCAACAAAAGATCTATGTCGGGTAGAATTTCTTCGATCAGGGTCAATGGTGTTGCCGGATTTAACGATACTCCGGCTTTCTTGCCGCATTTTTTGATCAGATCAACGGTACGATGGAGATGATTGGCCGCCTCCACATGCACGGTAATGATATCTGCCCCGGCGGCGGCAAATGATTCGACATAACGATCGGGGTTCTCAATCATCAAGTGTACATCAAAAGGCAGCCTGGTTGTTTTTCTCAACGCGGCTATTATTGCCGGTCCCAGAGTAATATTAGGCACGAAATGCCCATCCATTACATCAATGTGAATCCAATCGGCGCCGGCTTTTTCCACCGTGGCTATCTCCTCGGCGAGCCTGCTACTGTCTGCTGAGAGGATAGAAGGGGCAATTATTACCATAAAAATTTACTCCTTTGAGAGCTGAACTATACTAAAGTCGCCTGTCTGTCAATCTGAATAAGGATGAGGAAAAGAGGAAAGAGGTGAAAGTTGGATCGAAGCCTTCGTTCGTCGCCTCTTAGATTGACAACCAGGCGGGAATCATATACATTGTATATATGAAATTTGAATGGGACCAAAACAAAGACAGGACAAACAGAAGAAAACACGGAGTTTCTTTCGAAGAGGCTATGTCGGTTTTCTATGATGCAGAAGGCCTGTTGATTCCCGATCCTGACCATTCAGATAACGAGGATAGATTCATTATATTAGGGTTATCGTCGAAGTTGAGGGAATTAGTTGTTTCATTCTGCGAAAGAGTCAAAAATCAGGATGAAGAAAACATAAGAATCATATCGGCGAGAAAGGCCGACAAGGATGAAAGAGAAGGCTATTGGAGGAAAAGTAGAATATGAGAGGAAAATACGATTTTTCTAAAGCGAGAAAAAATCCATATGCAAAGAAATTGAAGAAACCAATCAGCATCCGTATTGACGAAGATGTTATTGATTATTTCAAAAAGGTTGCCGATGATGTCGGGGTATCTTATCAGGCGTTGATGAACCTTTATTTAAGGCAAGTGAAAAGCGAAGAATTGATGCCGCGTTTTGTTCAGGAAGCAAAACTTGCACATAGAAGATAAAAAGCGGGTAGAAAAGGCTGAGGGCTCGGAGACAGGCAGGGAACCACGGCGAAGGAGACTGTGTCGTAATCCCTTTTGGTGCCATTTCGAAGCCCTGCATGCCCAGCATTCGCCGGGGTTCCCTGCCGAGTCATACTCCGCGAGAAATCTTGTTTTCAATAAATTCATCCCTTAATTCTTTTTTCTAGGAGTAAGGCACAAAGTAGAGAAGCATAAATGTATATTTTATATAATACCGTCTTACTTATCGCGGCAATTATCGTCATCCCTTATTATTTTTTTAAAATAGCATTTACCGGTAAATACCGCAGAAGCATAATTCCGAAACTCGGCGGCAAGCAGGCGCAAATATTGGCAAACCTGAAAAATGCACCACGTGTCTGGGTGCATGCCGTGTCCGTGGGTGAAGTAACCGCTGCCGTGCCCATCGTGTCTTCCTTAAAACAAATAAGGCCGGACGTAGAAATAATTTTTTCCACCAGCACAGAAACAGGGCAGGAAATGGCGCAGCGTTTGATAAAAAATGTTGCTGCCTTCATTTACTTTCCCCTGGATATTCCTTTTGTGGTGAGCAAAATGATTCGCCTGGCAAAGCCGGATGTTTTTGTAATGGTCGAAACTGAGCTCTGGCCTAATTTTCTCAAGACCTGCCATGAGCACAACATTAAAACCCTGATGGTCAACGGCAGGATTTCACCGCGTTCTTACGGCAAATATAAATTAACGAGGTTTTTCTGGCGGATGATTTTACGCAATCTGTCCGCTGCCGCGATGATTTCGGCGACCGATGCCGCGCGGATAAAGGAAATCGGGATCGATTCCGGAAAAATTCAAATGCTGGGAAATGCCAAATATGATGCGCTGGCAGCGCTGGCTTCTCCGGAATTGCACAGGGAAATTGCGGCTTTGCTCCACGTGCGGGAAAGTGAAAAATTTTTTGTTGCCGGCAGCACTCATCAGGGAGAAGAAGAGGTCATTGTCAATGTATATCTCGAACTTGTAAAAAAATATCCGGATTTCAAACTAATAATCATCCCGCGGCATATTGAGAGAACCAAACATGTTTTAGAGCTTTTGCATAAATACAGCCTGGACGATGTGATTACTGTTACCGGCATGAGGGATGGTCAGGATCGCCAGGGGGAGCGCATTATTGTTGTTGATGTTATCGGCGAACTCTTCAAAGTGTATTCGCTGGCAGAAGTTGTTTATTGCGGCGGCAGCCTGGTGCCGAAAGGTGGCCAGAATATTTTGGAAGCAGCCGCCTGGGGTAAAGTGATTTTTTACGGACCGTCAATGGAAGATTTTACTGACGAAAAGGACTTGCTGGAAAATGCTGCTGCCGGAGTAACGATTCGCAATGGCTCAGAACTATTGCAGGGGATTATTAGTGCGCTGGAGAATCCCGCAGAAACACAACGGAGAGGTTCTAGAGGGAAAGCAATTGTTGCCGCCAATATGGGTGCCGCTGCCCGCTATGCGGAATTGATAAACAGGTACATAGACACGAAGACCGGCGAATGCCGGTGAGGCTGAGGGAATTGAATTCCCTGTTCGAGACTGCATCATAATATCAATCATTGTTGGTATAAATTTTCGCGAGACCGTCGGGTAAAAGCCAATAGGGACAAATTTATGTAAATTGTAAAAGCTTTTGACAAATTACATAAATTAATATAGGTTTGCTTTATGATTACGCGACATGCTGAACAAACTATTCGTGTCCTGCTCAAAGGATTTCCGATTGTTACCATCACCGGACCGCGCCAATCGGGCAAGACCACATTGGCTAAAACGGTTTTTAGTAATCGTCCCTATGCTTCACTGGAAGATCCCGATTTACGGAACGCCGCCACGGATGATCCCCGTTCTTTTCTGGAGCGCTATGCCGACGGTGCCGTATTTGACGAGGTACAACGTTGTCCCGATCTGTTGTCATATCTCCAGACTATCGTTGACTCTGACGGCCGTATGGGTCTTTATATTCTGACCGGCTCGCAGCAGTTCGGCCTGATGTCCGGAATAAGCCAATCTCTGGCGGGGCGTACAGCTTTTGTTGAATTGCTGCCCTTTTCCGTAGACGAGCTTTCGGAAGCAGGCAAGCTGTCTGACGCAGCCGATACAATGCTTTTAACCGGATGCTATCCGCCACTTTACGATCGTGAGCTTGTTGTGTCCTCCTGGTTTGCCGCTTACGTTACTGCTTATGTAGAACGGGATGTAAGGCAAATGCTGAAGATTCAGGAACTGGAAACTTTCCAGCGCTTCGTTCGTCTCTGTGCCGGCCGCACCGGTCAATTGCTTAACCTGACCTCTCTGGCCACTGAATGCGGAATTACTCACAATACCTCTAAGGCCTGGATCTCCATTCTCGAAACAAGTTATCTCGTTTTTCTGTTGCGTCCGCACCATGCTAATTTTAATAAACGTTTGGTAAAAATGCCGAAGCTTTATTTCTATGATGCCGGTCTTGCTGCGTGGCTTTTGGGAATTCGCACTCCGGAGCAGATGGTGACGCATCCTTTGAGGGGTAATATTTTTGAAACATTCATAATTTCCGAACTCATAAAATCTCGACTCAATCGGGGAGAAAAGCCGGCCTTCTATTTTTGGCGCGACAGCAACGGCAACGAGATTGATATTATTGCCGAGCAAGCGACGAAGCTAATGCCGGTCGAAATTAAATCAGGGAAAACTTTATCGCGTGATTCATTTATGGGATTGGAGAAGTGGACTGCTCTTGCCGGCAAATCGGCCACTTCGCCTACACTAATCTATGGGGGAAGTGATAACTATCAGCATAAAAGCATAAGAGTAATGGGCTGGCAGAAATGTGGAAATTTGTAAAATCAAATATTTATCCTTACAGTATTTAGCCTTCAGCCTTTTTTAAGTATTCATTCCACTTATTGTCGATTCCTTTCTGCATGGTGTGCAGTTGTTCCTCGCTTATTTTTTTAAAGCGATCCTGGCGCTCGATATAATTTATTAATGGTAAGCGATTGCCTTTTTCCGCCAGTGACTTACTGCGCCCCGTAAAACGGAATTTTCCGTTTTCCATTTCGAAAAGGACAAAGACACCGGTTTCAATAGCCAAACGCGCCATTTTTACCGTGTCCCGCGGCGGATAGCCCCAGCCCGGCGGACAGGGAACATAAATTTGCATATAACGGGTTCCCTTAATACGTTTGGCTTTCACGAATTTATCGTAGAGGTCAATAGGATATGCCGGCGAAGTGGTGGCGATGTAAGCAATATCGTGAGCTTCCATAATTTTCAGCATATCTTTTTTGTTTTGTTCCTTGGTTAGTATCGGTGTCGTTGTTGTGAGCGCTCCCAGCGGGGTAGCGCTGGAGCGCTGTGTGCCCGTGTTCATATAACCTTCGTTGTCGTAGCAGACAAAAATGAAATCGGTACCTCTTTCTGCTGCGCCGCTCAAGGCCTGGATGCCGATGTCATATGTCCCGCCGTCACCGGCAAAGGCCACAACTGTAGTATCGGTTCTGCCGGTCGCGGCAAGTCCGGCGACGAGACCGGCGGCAGAGGCAGCTGTGCTGGCAAAAGTGCAGTTAAGGCAGGGAATCGTTACGGATGTCGTCGGATATAAACCGTGCAGAACAGTAAGGCAACTGGCTGGAATCGTCAAAATAGTATTTTCGCGCAACGCTTTAAGAGCATAGCGATAAGCCAGAGAGAGACCACAACCCTGGCAGGATCTGTTCCCCGGCAGCATATATTCTTCTTTGTTAACTTTAAACAAATTTTCCGGCATAAATTCATTTCCTTTATTTACGACAATTGATCCAGATAGTTTTGTTTTGCGTGTTTTTATGATTCATTTCAGCAAGTGACACTTGAACTGCTTCGAATATTTCCCGTGCTTTGACATCACGGCCACCCAATCCGGCGATGTAATTATGCAGCGGGGGATTAATGCCTGTTCCATAAAGCGCAGCTTTGATATCGGAACAAAGTGCGCCTTCATAGCCATAACTGATATCTTTTTCCAGAACAATGACAGCGCGGGCATTTTTCAAAGCCTGCTGGATCGCGGCACGCGGGAACGGGCGGAAAACACGCACTCCGACAACACCTGCCTTGATTCCCTTTATTCGCAATTCATCGACAGCAACAGTGGCTTCCGTGGCAATGGATCCCATGCCGGTTAAAATTACCTCCGCATCCTCGGTTTTATAATGCCAAAGCATTCCGCTGTAATCGCGGCCGGTGAGTTTCGAATATTTCATTCCCGTACTTACGATGACATCTCTTGATTTCTCCAGCGCCTCCTGCAGTTTATAGCGAATTTCCATATAGCCGTCGCAAAGGATTCCCGCTGAATTTTTCCGCATACCGGGGAAGAGAACAGGATTGATATTCCGCGGATTCTCTGCATCAAGAATAGTATGCGGCTTGTAGGCTGGCAGAAAAGAATTTACCACATCGGCATCCGGCAGACTAACGGGCATCATCGTATGAGACAGTACAAAGCCGTCATAGCAAACCATCACGGGTGCATAAACTTCCTCGGCAATACGATAAGCCTGAATAACCGTATCGATTACTTCCTGATTGTCACGGCAATAAAGCTGAATCCATCCTGTGTCCCGCTGAGAAACGGAATCCTGTTGATCATTAAAGATCGACCACGGAGCACCGACGCCGCGGTTTACACAGCACATGACAATCGGCAGACGCGATCCCGCCGCCCAGTGCAGCTGTTCATGCATATAAAGCAAGCCATGTGAACTGGTGGAAGTAAAAACCCTTGCTCCTACGGTGGATGCGGATATGCAAACTGTCATGGCGGAATGTTCGCTTTCCACTCTCACATATTCGGCCTTCAACTCGCCGCTTTCGATGAATTGCGACAGTGTTTCCGTAACGGAAGTTTGCGGCGTTATCGGATAAGCTGCGACTACCTGAACCTGACACAGTTTTGCTGCTGTAGCTGCAGCTGTGTTGCCGGTCATAATTTGCACTTCAGCCATTGTCATCCCCCTCATTAATCATGGTGATTGCTTTGGCCGGACATTCTTCCGCGCAAATCCCGCAGCCTTTGCAGTAGTTCATATCTATTTCCACGGGGATGCCGGTTTTGATGACTCCTTCGGGGCAATATAGCCAGCATAAATAGCAGGCCGGCTTGTTTTTTACGGAAGGGATGCATTTGCCATGATCGATTACCGGTTTCATGTCGCGCCAGTCACCGGTAAATCCTGCTTCACCTATTGCCGGTGTACTCATGGCGGATATATTCTTGTCTTTCTTTTCCATACTTAGTCAGTCCTCTAGGTTGACCGAAGGCTATTAGGCACCACAATATTAACTTCAGCCCTCAGTCTTCAGCCTATTTTCTTAATAACCGTTTCTTCATAAGCCATGTTTAAGGCCATGGTGTTGGCAGCAACTAACTTTGCCGGCAATTTCTTTGCTAGCCCCTTTTCAATATATTCGAGGGAAACTATTTTTGCGGCCCGCGCAAACGCCCCCAACAAGGGTGTATTGACAACAGGCGCCGCTTCTTTCAGCAAGTGGAATTTCAGGGCGACTTTCACGGCATCAACCACTGCAACCGTTAATCCGGCTCTCAGACGAAAGTTCTCCGGCTGTAAGCTGGAATTAATAATAATCAATCCGCCGTCTTTAACTGAACTTTGAATATCGACCACTTTCAACAAGGATGGATCGAGAACAACGGCAATATCAGCTGATTGAATCTGCGCAAAAGTTCTCAGTGGCGTGTCCGAAATTCTCGTTGATGCTGTCAGGGGCGCACCGCGCCTTTCCGGTCCGAACGTCGGAGCGGATGTAACACCCAGATAACCCTGCAAATATGCGGCTTCCGCGAGAATTTGTGCCGCAACGACAACACCTTGTCCGCCCCTGCCGTGCCAAATGATTTCATGCATAAAAGTTTCCTGAAATTAAAAAGGCCATGGTTTTTCTGCCCATGGCCTTTAGGATTTTGTTCTTTATCGGTTTTTCCTAAAAACGTCGGGCGATGGAAAGTGACAGCACCAGAAGGAGAAGGCACAACAGGAGGTCAAATAAAATGGACTTGCTTCTCTTATATTCGCCGGTCATTTCTAAAATCCCCAATCAATTTTGTCGAAAACTAAAATAAAACAGCTCAATTGTCAATATATAATTTAGTTAACACCGCTACTACAAAGGAGCGTAATAAATAATACCTGATAATTAGTAGTTAACCTTATCGATACCTTTGAGGCCAAGAATCTTTCGTGCTTCTTCCGGGGTGGCCGGTTCCACGCCCAGTTCTTTGGCGATACGGGCGATCTTGGTCACTTGTTCGGCACTGCTCTTGGCTAAATTTCCGCGATCGAGGTAGAGGTTGTCCTCCAGGCCGACCCGGACATTGCCACCCAGCAAGAGACCCTGCGTACAGATCGGGAACTCCGCTTTTCCCGCAGCACAGACGGAAAATTCAAATTCAGGGATATTGCGCTTGGCATGTTCGACCAGGAACATCAGATTCTCCACGGTGGCGGCCAATCCACCCAGAATACCCAGCACAAACTGCAGGTAGATCGGTGTCTTGATATAGCCGGCCTGAATCAGAAAGGCCAGATTGTTTACATGAGCGGAATCATATACCTCAAACTCCGGTTTGGTCTGCGTCTCGGCGAATTGAGCGCAGTATTCCCTCAGGGTCTTAAAGGTGTTGGGGAATATAAAATCCTCCGACATGCCCAGCATTGCCTTTTCCCAATCATACTTCCATTCCTTGTAACGTCCCAACATCGGGAAAAGACCCCAGTTTATAGAACCACCATTGCAGGATGCCAGTTCCGGCTTGTACTGCGTTACCGGAGCGAGGCGCTCGGTAATGGACATGCCCATCCCTCCGCCTGTCGTGATGCAGATAACGGCGGGACAGCGGCTCTTGATATTCGTAATGATCTCTTTTATTAATCCCAGATCGGAAGAGGGCATGCCATTTTCCGGATTGCGGGCGTGGACGTGAACAACCGCTGCCCCTGCTTCGTAGGAACGGACGGCGTCATCGGCAATTTGCTGCGGTGTGATGGGCAGATATTCCGACATGGTCGGGGTGTGAATGCTTCCCGTGACTGCTGAGGTGATTATGACTTTGTCTTTCATAGAAATATTTAATCCTCCTTTATTGTTTATACTTTTATTCTTTTCCTGAAGTTCCAAAGGTCACGCGCAACCGCCAGCCATTCCATTGCGGGGAAGAACTTGTTTGTCCTTCAGTACCCGGATCTTGTTCCACGGCAGGCCATATAGGTATAGACGACAGTTCCATCCTGATTATTTCCAGTGCACCATCGGCAACCCGGCCACCGGCGACCGGAAATAAGGAATGCGCGTTCCACGAAGACTGCCTACATAAACGGTTTTTAGGTCAGGCCCTCCAAACGTCACGCTGGCGAACCAGGGCGCAATGGTTCCGCCTGCGGCCAGCATGTGGTCGGGCGTTACACGATCTTCGGCAAAGGCCTTCTCCAGCGCCAGAGCCGGCGCCTCGTTGGTGTCGTCCAGGACAATGTGAAAATCCCCATCCGGGGTGATCGCAAAAACCTGATCAACCATGACGAGCGTTCCCCAGAGATTTCCAAAAGTGTCAAACGCAATGCCGTCCGGAAAACCGAATCGTCCGAGCTTGGTAGGCCCGTATATTTCCCGGTTGGTCAGCGAGCCGTCCTTCCCGACGCGCATGCGCGAAATGCACTGACCGCAGGTTTCAACAATGTAGAGGTATTCCTCTCGGGCATCCAGGCGGATTTCGTTGGTAAAACGGAATCCGTCGGCCACGATGCGCAATCCCTTTTCATCAACCAGAGCAATATATCCATCGGCAATATTTGGGCTTACCGCCTTCATCCAATTCGTGATTCGAGTAGAAATAGTCAGCCAAACACGGTTTTTTCGGTCGCGCAGCACAAAGTTTACCTTGCCGATCGGCTCGCCGTCGATGCGATCATAGAGCACACGGGTCCGGCCGCTGCGTGTCATGACCTCCAGGCTGTCAGTGCCGAAATTGGAAATGAGAATATCTCCGTTTTCTGCAAAGGCCAAGCCGTTGGGCAGCGTGCCTTCGGTGAACCGGCTGGCATCATTGGAGGCTGATTCAAATGCTTTTTTATAGGATTGCGCGATGATTTTCTGACTGCCGTCCGGCGAGATTTTAACGACGCCCCCACGAGCATCCGCCGACCAGAGCGTACCGTCCGGCTCGGCTAAAATACACTCCGGCCTCTGTAAATCGTGGCCGATGTATTGGATGTCGGACCGGTCGACCTGAAAACCTGACAATGGATTCTTCGTATTCATAGTTTACTCTTTTCCTCCGCTACCGAACCAGAATAAGACTGATTTGAGGGAATATAACCAGCAGAACCAGTGCAATGATCATCATCAATACATAGGGCAATGCTCCCATAAACACCTCGTTCAAACTGATCCGCTGATCGTCCAGAGTTGACTTGATCACAAAGGCGGACATGCCAAAGGGGGGAGTGATCAATCCCACCTCAACAGCTACGACCGTTATAACCCCGAACCAGACTAAGTTGACGCCTAACTCTTTCATGAGCGGATAGATGAGAGGTACGATGATAACTATGATTGATGTGGAATCCAGAAACGTTCCTGCCAAAAGGATGATTACCAAATAGATTGTCAGAACGGTATACAGACCGAGTCCGGATTCTCCGAACCAACTTCCGACATATCCGGTGATTCCGGACATGCCCAGCATTCGGCTATACATGTTGGCGGCGACCAGCAAAAACAGGATGGCCACCGTCACGTGGCCGGTTTCTAAAAGCACTTTCCATAACTTCGCCAGGTTAAGCTGTCGTTTACCGAATGCCAGAAGAAAAGCTCCTAGGGCTCCGACGGCACCGGATTCGGTGGGCGTAAACCAGCCTGCGTAAATTCCACCCAGTACCACAGCAATCAGCAAAGCAATGGGTGTCAGTTTCGACAGTGCCTCCAAAACCGTCATTTCGGGACCACTTGCCGAATCAGCATGCTGGTCAATGCTACCCACATAGTTCGGGAACCGATAGGCCATTACAAGGATCCCGATACAGTAAACCAGCGCAAGGAGAATGCCCGGCAGAATGCCGGCCTTAAAGAGATCTCCGATAGAGGTTTCGGTCAATATTCCAAATAGTATAAAAAGCAGGCTGGGAGGAATCAACATCCCCAATACGGATGAACCGGCCACGACGCCGACGGAAAAACGGGGTGTATAGCCAAACCGCATCATTTCGGGCACCGCCACCTTGGTGAAAACTGCCGCCGAGGCGATGGATATTCCGGTGACGGCCGCAAACACCGCATTGGCAATTACGGTGGCAATTCCCAGTCCGCCGCGTATGCTACGGAAAAGACGGTTAGCCACATCGAACGTATCCTTTCCGATTCCTGAGACAGAAATGAACATTCCCATCAAAATGAACAGGGGCACCACACCGAAAATGTAACCGGAGATACTGTCGGATGCTGCCAGAGCCATCATCTTGCTGGCAATGGCGTAATTGTCTTTAAGTAGCAATACACCCAGAAAGGACATAAGGGCGAGAGCAACTGCAACGTGCATGCCGCTATAGATCAGCAGTACAATACACAGAATAGAAAAACCTCCTATCTGGATATCCGTCATGGCCGTTCTCCTTCGCCGGATGTTCCGGACTTGAACATCTGTCTGAAATTACGGGCGGCAATCAGCAGAAATTGCAAGCTTCCGGCAATGCAGCCGATGAGAATAATCAATTTCACAGGCCAGATGGGCAACATAAAATCACCCTCAGCGCCCACATATTCGCCGATCTTCCATGCCCCGGTGAACAGCGGAACGCTGGCGCTGAATAGTACAAGCAACAGGCCGGCGCCAACAAGATGGTAAATTCCCTCACAGAATAGCCGAAGTTTCGGAAGTCTCTTTTGGAATAAATCCAGAAGGATTTCAACGCGGGTCAGCCTTCCCACCTTGAGGGTGTGGGCGATCTGAAGAAATACTAAAGCTACAATGGACATGGTAACGATTTCCGGCACACCGCGCAATGGGTAATTAAAAAACAACCGGCCGCAAATGTCCAGGTTGATAATAACCAGGATCACCATTACCCATGCCGTCCCGATGCTGTTCATAACAGATATGACGGTTTCGAAAGAAAACCGGCGCGGCGGTTTAAGCGCCGTGTTCGGTTTCTCAGTTTCCTTTATTATTGTCATCCTTACTCCTTGTCCCAATTCCGCAGGATGGTGACATTGCGTTTGCGTAAACCGTCGAGGTAACCCTTGAGCATAACTTTGCCCGGCTGGCCCTTTGCCTCCATCGCAACTGCCCATTCCATAGGGATATTGGGGAGTTTGCCTGCCCATCTCTTCTGCTCGGCAACAGACAGGTATACTACCTTGGCGCCTGCCTTCTTCATATCCTGAATGGACTTGTTGGCGCGGGCGGTCTGGGCTTCAGCCAGTTTCTTAGTGTACTCTTTGCCGACTTCGATGAAAATTTTCTGCATTTCGGGCGGGAATGATTCAAAGGTGTTCTTGTTGATGCTGAGGCCTCCGGCAAACTGAGCGCCGAAGTTTACAATGGCGATGTGTGGTGCCACTTCATTTAGCTTAATAGCAGATGCTGCCGTCATGAAGGTCAGAGCGCCCTGGAAAACGCCGGTTTGAATACCGTTATAATATTCATTTAAATTAGAGGCCACGGCCACACCGCCGGTTCCTTTCAGCCAGTTGGCCGAAGGGCCGGGTGCTGCGATCTTTTGGCCTTTGACATCATCTACTGTGTTTATCGGGAAATTAGTCAGGATTCCGTAGTTGTCCAGGGCGGCGCCGCCGAGGTAAATCTGGTTGTGCTTGGTCCACTCTCGAGCCAGCGCAGGGATTTGTTTCTGGAGTTCGGTCATCGTATCGACCACGTAATAGAGGTTGTCCGTAGTAAATGGTGTCATATAGCTGACATTGTGGAGAGGCATTTTGGGCGCATGGAAGATGGTTCCCACGAAGCCCATATCCGAGACACCGGATTCAATTGCTTCCAATTCGCCGCCGATCTTGGCAATGGTTCCTCCGTAAGCCTGATTCCAGACAATGGTGTCGCCCTTGCCAAGAGCTGCCAGGCGCTTGTCAACCTCGGGAATGAAATAATCGCGGCAGAGGGTGACCCACAGGAAAACAGGCGGATGACCGGCCGATACCGTTATCTTATATTGCTTCGCAGCGGCATTTCCCGTAGTCAAAGAAAGTGCCAGCGCCACACCAACGACAATCATCATCCATTTTTTCATCTTCAATCTCCTTCGTGTAGTTAAGGTTGCCTTAGTTCTATGTTCATTCTTCCACAATGGCCACCGGCCGGCACCAGCCGGCGGAGGCCCCTTTGATCTTCACTGGAAAACAGCAAACGGTAAAACCATAGGGTTTGCCGATGGCGGCCAGGTTGGCCATTTTTTCCATATGGCAATAGCCTATTTCAATCCCTGCAAAATGGGCTTCCCAGATGACTTTAGGGTCGCCTGTTTCCTGAAATTCTTTGGCCAAAAACGGCAAAGGTCGATCCCAGCTCCAGGCATCGATGCCGACCACCTTTACGCCTCTCTCCAGGAGAAAAAGAGTGCTTTCCCTGTCCATGCCGGCACCTTTGACAAGGTACTCGGGAGTGCCCCAGGTCTGGTCGGCGCCGGTTTGAACCAGGACGATGTCCAGCGGTTTGAGTTCATAGCCGATGCGTTTGAGCTCCGCTTTTACATCTGCAACCGTGATCCTGTCTCCGTCTGCTTTGTGACGGAAATCAAGGACAACGCCGTCGTTAAAAAACCACTGCAACGGAACTTCGTCAATAGTCAACGCCCGCTTGCCCTTGTCCATGGTTGGATGATAGTGGAAGGGCGCATCCATGTGCGTACCGGAGTGGGTCGTTAAGGTAAGGAACTCCAGCGCCCATCCCAGCCTTCCCGGCAGTTGGTCTTTGGTTATTCCCGGGAAAAACTGCATCATTTGTTCGGCGCCCGTTTCATGGGTGACGTAATCGACCTTGGGAATCATCATGGGTGGATCAGAAGGCAAGGCCGCTTCAATAGCAATACTCAGGTCTATAAATTGTTTGCTCATCCGTTTATGCACCTACTTTTTTTAAAAGGTTTATAAAAAATATCAACTAAAGATTTTGCCGAATACAGAGAACCAATGCTCGCAAATAAGATTGATGGGTCGCCAACCTCAGGCTTTGATTATACCATGAAAACGGGATACCCAAAAGACATCAGATAACGATTGTTTAAGATTAGCCTTTTTTTCTCCATCGACCATAGTTACCTGTTCCCACATGAGCTCAACAAAAGCAAATAATGTGCCGGAATGACGACAAAAGGCATTATTAAAATATTGTATAATTACGGCATCTTGCAATCATAAAGAGCAGGCATGATTTATATTGGTAAATTGAAGTGTAAAGAATAGTTTACAAATTGTACCAGTTTTAGCAAAATTAACATGTAAACATTTATTTACTGTAAGCTCTTATTTACAGTCTATTCCATAATGATGCATTTTTTTGTAGATCATTGTACGGGAAATCTTAAGTTTCCTGGCGGCATGCGTTTTATTATTACCGCAACTTCTCAGTGCATCGTCCAGAACGGCTTTTTCAATGGAGTTCTTTATCTCTTTAAGTGAACTGTTATTGTAATAATCATTAGCAATTGTTGATGTTTTTTTTTGCCGGTTTTCGATAAACCACTCAAAATGCTCCAATTCCAATGTGCCTCTCCAGGCTATGTTCATTGCCCGTTCCAAAACATTCTGCAATTCGCGTACGTTACCCGGCCAATCATCGTTAAGCAGCATTTTTAATACTTCCGGTGATGTGCCCTTGATGTCAACGCCCAGCTGGCGGTTCAGCCGATTCAGCAGCTCGCTGATGAGTTGAGGGAAATCCTCTTTCCTCTCTCTCAAGGGCGGAACAGTAATCAGCATGACATTCAACCGGTAAAACAGATCACTGCGGAATTTCTGCTCTTCCACGAGTTTCTCCAAAGCCACGTTAGTGGCGGCAATAACCCGAACGTCTATGGAAAGGCTGTTCCTGCCACCGATCCGGTCTATTTCCCGTTCCTGCAGCACCCGGAGTAACTTGGGCTGTAAAGCCATGGGCAGTTGATTGATTTCATCCAGAAAGAGACTGCCCTTATTGGCTATCTCAAATTTACCCTGTCGACCCGACTTAACAGCTCCTGTAAATGCCCCTCCTTCATATCCGAAGAGTTCGGCTTCGAGCAGATCGGCAGGTATTGCGGCACAGTTGATTTTAATGAAGCTGCATGCGTGACGCTGACTGGCATTATGAATGGCATGGGCGACCAACTCCTTTCCAGTTCCCGTCTCACCGGTAATAAGAACCGTGGAGTTGGATCGTGCCGCCTGAAAAATTTGTCTTTTCATTTTTTTCATAGGCGTGCTGTCGCCAATGATGTTGTCGATGTTGTAGCGAGATCCCTGCAGCTTATGCAGTTCACCCTTTAATAATTTGACTTCCTGGTCCAGATGCATCAGCCTCTGCCTTAAACTTAAAGTCAGGTTGGTGCTTTTGACAATGATGAAGCCGATGGCGGCAACGAATTTGCCATCTCTGAATATCGGATAATAATTAACAAGCGTTGTTTCCTCGATATTGGGCTTGTCCTTGCTTGTTAAAAGAATCTCACCTACTAATGGTTGCCTGGTTCTCAGAACAAATTCAATTTTGGTGTCTTTAACAACGTCTCTTACGTACTTGCCCAAAACATCTTCCGGACGTATTCCCAGCCATTCCACCCAACCTTGGTTAACGTAGATGTAGCGCCCTTCAGTATCACACACCGCTAATGCATCGATGTGTTTTATGATCTCTTGAGCCAGCACCGGATCCAATTCCATAAAGTTCCCCGACTATTATAAGAACCATTAATAACAACGACGCTGTGATATACCACTATTATGCCACTAAAAGCACCATCTTTTCCAGGCAGGTGCATAGGCCGAAGGCTGAGGGAAACAGGCTGAGGACTGATGACCGAAGGTAGAAGATTTAGACGCAAGGCTGATTTTGATTTGTTTATCCAATTATTTCTTTTCCCTCAGCCTTAAGTCCTCAGCCTTCAGCCTATTCCCCTACATTATCCCCCGATACCAGCCGCCGTCAATCTGGATGGCCGCGCCGGTTATGTAAGAGCTTCGTTCCGAGGCCAGAAAGGCTACCAGAGCGGCAAATTCTGCTGGTGTTCCCAGGCGGCCCATGGGAATTGTGTCGGTCCATTTCTTAATTACTGCATCGGCCGTGGTGCCTTGTTTCACCGCTGTGGCCTGGGCAAGGGTGATTACGCGGTCAGTAAGAGTATATCCCGGGCAGACACTATTGACGGTAATATTGAATGGCGCCAATTCCGTGGATAGGGTTTTGGCGAGTCCTATGACTCCGGAGCGGATAGTGTTGGAAAGGATAAGCCCGTCAATAGGTTGTTTGACGGATATCGAAGTCATATTGATAATTCGTCCCCACTTGTTTTGCTTCATCAGGGGGAGAACTTCTCTGGTTAAAATAATTGTCGAAAGAAGATTTAGCCTAAAGCCATACTCCCAGAGTTTGTCATCGATTTCCAGAAAAGACATGCCGGGAGGCCCACCGGCATTGTTGACCAGAATATCCACGCTTCCGAAGCGCTCTATAGTCCTGCGGATGCAGTCCGTGGCTTGAGCGGCATCAGTCAGATCGGCTCCGATGGCGAGAACTTCTCCACTGCATTCCCCGGTTATTTCCTTTTGTGCTTCGGGCAGGCTTTTATCGTCCAGGCCGCAAATGGCTATTTTGGCGCCTTCGCGCGCCAGCTCGAGAGCCACGGCTTTTCCCAGCCCTTGAGATCCTCCGGCAATAAAAGCCACTTTATTTTTTAATCCCAGATCCATGATGTCCTCCATATTTTAAGTGATTGTTGTCTAGCACAAAACATTCATTTCTGCAAAATGTGTGCATGTGACCGATCAGCTAAAAAAGACTCTATTTTCTGCAGCAGATCTTGCAGGGTTGATTTATCCAGTGCCGAGATGGCCACGGCGTTAAACCGCCGGCAAACGGCTGGCAAAATTGTTTTATCGGTCAGGCGGTCAGCCTTGTTAAAAACCATGATTCGGGGCTTGTCATTAATTTCGAGTTTCTCCAGAATTTTATCCACCGCCGCAATGTGGTTTTCAAATTGACTACTGCTGATATCGATTACATGCAAAAGAATATCGGCTTGCTGAAGCTCATCGAGTGTAGCCCGGAAGGCGGTAAATAATTCTTCCGGCAGGTTGCGGATAAAGCCGACAGTATCAGTGAGAATTGCCTCGGTATCCCGGGGAAAACGCAAACGGGCGCTTTTCGTATCCAATGTGGCAAAAAGCTTGTCTTCGACCAGCACAGAGCTTTTCGTGAGTGTGTTAATAAGGGTGGATTTGCCGGCATTAGTATAGCCGACAATCGAAATAATCGGCAAGTCGCTTCTTTGTCGCCTGCTTTGCCGCTGTTGTCGCGATTTAGTGATGCCCTGGAGATCTTTCTCCAGGCGGTCGATGCGTTCTCTAATGCGCCGGCGGTCAATTTCCAGTTTTGTTTCTCCGGGGCCTACACCGCCGATGCCACCGGCCAGACGGGAAAGCGAACGGTCGCTGTGGGTCAGGCGGGGCAGTAGATACTTTAATTGAGCCAGTTCGACTTGAATTTTACCTTCCCGGCTGTGGGCGCGCCGCGCAAAAATATCCAGAATAACCTGTGTGCGATCAATTACTTTCAGTCCGGTAAAATCGTTTATCGAGCGCACCTGAGCCGGAGTCAGTTCGTGATCGAAGATAAGTAAATTGGCACCGATTTGGGTGGCGCGCAGGCCAATATCCGATAACTTGCCCCTTCCCACCAGGTATTTAGGATCTGGCAGATGCCGGTATTGAACAATGGCGTCGAAAACTGCCACGCCACATGTTTGTACCAGCTGGACCAGTTCGGCCAGTGGTTCATCCTCGGCAGTGAGAGGCTTTCTCTCCACCCGTAAAAGAATGGCCTTTTCCGCCGCCTCAATCTTGCGGGTCTTTTGTTTTTTGGCAAATTCGTTTTCCAGATCCTGAATAAAAGAAAGGAAATCCAACTGGAGGTGGGCCAGTGGCATTGGTTTCATAACTTGCCAATAAACGCCTGCCGGATTTTCGGGCAGGAGGTGGGCTAAATGGAGCAGGCCGGGTGAGCCGTCAATCTTTGTTTCCAACGCACCAATCAGATCAAGCCGCAAATGAGACAGATCGGTAAAGTCTTCGGCGGATAATTCTTCACCATTCAGATGAGTATGAATGAGCCTCAGCCCCTTAAATCGTGTTGACGCTGAGCGGAATCCTTCCAGCGAAGGGATGAGGATGCTCTTATGGTCGCCGATAATGACCGTACTGATTTCTCCCCGCCGGCTGATCAGCAAGCCGATTTGCCGGTTGATGTCGCGCGAAAGAAAACAAAGCTGCCGTGATAATTCCGGGGTGATGACATCCGCCGGTGAAATGTTTTTCCGGTGCAGGCGTTCGAGCTGCTTGATTTGACCGGCGCCAAGGCCGGTGGTGTTGCCGGAAATTTTGTTGATAAGGTATACTCCTTCAGCCCTCAGCCCTCAGTCTTCAGCCATTTATCTTTAGACTGAAGACTGAAGGCTGAAAGGAAATTATTTGTTACGAAACGACCGGATCAAAGCATTCAATGCTTCTCGGTCTCTACTATTTTTAATTCGATAAGCGACGAATCTTGGTTGCTCATAAATCCTAGTCGTTGCGATAAATTTAGCTGATAATGAAGCTCGCGCAACGATCCGAAGGCTATATTTAGAAAGCGCACATAATCTGCTTGGCTATCACGCGCACAACCCTCCACAATATTAGAAGGTACTGAAACCGCGGCTCGCCTCATTTGCGATGTTAGTCCAAACAGCTCTTCTTTTGGAAACCCTGAAGTTACTCGATATACCACAACTGCGATCTCATCAGCCATCTCAAATGCCCGCAGTTTTTTATGATCACGCATGGTCTTTCCCCTCAGCCCTCAGCCTTTAGCCCTTAGCCTTCAGCCTATTTCACTTAAACTTTCCCGGACTGACTTTCTTTTCCATTTTGTCTAAAAATGTCGACCAGTTGTTGGTCCGGAAAGAAGAGACCAGCTTTTTAGGTGATTTTTTGCCGCAGCGCGGACAAGCAAGTCCGGCATAACTTTCATCGACTTTTAACAGGCAATCAAATTGCTGCTGGCATTTGGTGCATTGAAATTCGTATATAGGCATATCTCTCTCCGCTTTCGTATTATATGTTGTTCTGAATCCTTAGCCGAAGAATTTTTTATTTTCAATAAGTTTATTATCTAAAGGCTGAAGTCTGAAGGTAGAGATAATTTTGAACTGCAATATAAGAAACATATTTTGCTTCAGTGACGAATCATTATCGGTATGGCCAGCCAAGCACTAAGAGGAGTTTTTGCTTCAGTCTTCAGTCTTCAGTCTGCTTTTCTCATTAAACAAAAAATCCCCGGGAGGATTTTTGCCCGTGTCCTCCCGGGGATTAAGCTTAAACTTTAAACGTCTGTTCTCTTAGAAAGTAAGAGACAGCTTGTTGGTAACCAGATAGTCATTTCTGATCTCGTTAGCAGAAGAGGTCCCTTTGAAATAATCACCGGTCATCAGGTAGCCTGCGCCCAGCATATAGGACAGGTTGTTGGTGATTTTGTAGGTAGCGGTTACATCAACTTCCCAGCCCATGTCCTTGGAAATCCAGCCAGCAGCAGGATTCTGATCGGCATCGGATTTAGACAAAGACATCATGATGTCGAGTTTGTCGGTCGGTTTTACACCGCCTCTGACCTGCCAGAAATAGGCGTTCTGGAATGATAAAGAAAACCCATTGTTGTTGGTGGTCCCTGCGCCATTTGCCACTGCGGTGCCACTGCCAGCCAGGGTGCCGAACCAGTAGGCGCGTTCCCTGTTCCACATGATCAAAGTCGGGCTCCATTCTGATCCGAGGTTTAAGGCCTCATACTTTGTTTTCGTGGTCCAAGCGGGATCATCACCAGCCCAATAAGCGAAGGTGGCGCCCACATAAGCCGGACCAAGGTTTACTGTTCCATTGAGGTAGAAGGCCAGGGGGTTCGAATCTACATCAGCGCCGTCGGAAATCTTTTCAAATCTCTTTGCCTTACCCGCGCCGGTAGACAATTCACCTTCCAGATAGACGGGGCCGAAAGTCGCTTTGAAATAAGGGACAACCAGATAGCCGTCTGAGGTATAAGCAAGTGCTTGTTTGGTAACAGCTGCACTTCTCTTATAACCAGCCAGAACACCGGCCTCAATGCCTTTAGCGCGATATACCGCGCCCGCCAGGTAGAGATCATAATCAACATCTGCAGCTGTAGCAGCCGCAACCGCGGAGTTACTGTTGTCCGATACTTTAAAGATCCAACCCAGTGCAGTAAAATTGCCCATGGGGATAGCTAAATTCACGCCGGGTACCGCCTTGGGGGAGCCGCTGTTATTGAAGATTGTTCCCCAGGTACCGAAGGGGATGTAACCGGCCGAGATTAACCCGATGGGTGTTGCCGCCCTGATGTAGGCCAGATCAAAGCCGATATTTTCCTGTTCGTTCCTGTATGTGCTGCCATCACCGGTATTTACCGCCGTTCCGGCAGCACTTCTGGCGCCGCCCAGGATTCTTTCCATGATGTCCGCACGCGTAATCACGGAAACGCCGGGAGATGCAATAAACTCACCCTGCACGCGCAGTCTCTGGAAATAGAAGGACGTGTTCGGTCCATCATCACCTGTTGCGCGTTTTATCACATTGATTTTGTCAATATACATACCACCGACGTCCATTGAACCGCTGAATTTAACTTCGCCGGCAAAGGCCGAAGCACTGAAAGCCATAACCAGCCCCAGTGACAGCAAAACTAACCAAAATCTCTTCATTTTATCCTCCTAAAAATTTGGTTGGGATTTTCAGTTTCAGCCATTTAAAAACGGGCATTTTTAAACGGCCACCTCTCCAACATATCCGCTTGCAGAATCATATCCATTAACTTCGCATATGCTCTAAAAGCAGGATAAACCGCATCGTTTCTAGCATCTGCCGATAACCTTGTCAAGATTTTTCTGAGCTTCCAGCGGCCAGCTATGTTTGTGAAATGCAGCAATACTTATGCCAATTATGGGTGTTTAGACTGAAGGCTGAGGGCAAAGGGCTGAAGACCGGCAGGGAGCGCCGGCGCAGGAGGTTGTGTCGTAATTAGAAAAAATGTCATTCCGAACGTATGTGGGGAATCTTAAAGGGTTGAAATTATTGGAATCAAGATTTCTCGCGGAGTATAATCCGGCGTATGCCGGACTTCGAAATGACACGAAAATGAATTGCGACACAGTCTCGCATTCCGGGTAGTAATCTAATAATTTCAAGATAATGTAATTGCTGGGACCGCTTCGCTTGTTCCACCCTACAAATAATAAGCTCATCTTCCCTTCAGCCTTCAGTCCTTGTCCTATTTATGTGTCAATGTCGACACATCTCTCATTCGCGATCATATCTTGTGTGGTAAAATATTCCAATTGGTGGTTGGCCGTGATGTTTTTTTATTGTCCTTCATCTCTTGAAACCATAACAAGCAGGAAAAGCCCGATTTGTCATTCCAGGGAACCGAAGTCGTGAGCAGAGCGAAGAGGATATGTTGAGGGATCTTATAATATACCTCAACAAGACAATGCCGCACCTTCGTCTTTGCTAGAGGTCAAATGGACGAGCGAGGAGTTTAATTATTGCCTTCAGCCTTCAGCCTTCAGTCTTCAGTCTTCAGCCTTCAGCTTTTAGTCTTTATAGTCTTTAAGTCTTTAGCCTTCACCGGCATGCCCAAGCATGCGCCGGGGTTCCCTGCCGGTCTACGAGCCATCAGTCTTTCCTCGGTGGATCAAAAGTCGTATTGTTAATAATTGTTAAATTTGTTGTTTAAAAAGCTCAATTAAATTAAGAGGATTAATACATTCAGATTTCTTAAATATTTCTTGACATCAAAGAGATATTAAGGTACGTCCAGCACGTCGTAGTAGGTTACCGGCGGTCAAATCATGACCGTTGTTCATGGCTGTTCCAATAGCTGCATTATACTAATGTTTTTGCAAAAAAAATAAAAAACGTTGTATGAGCGTTATAAAGTCAGAAAAATAAAAAAATAGGGAGGTAGTATCAACATGGCCGATGCAAAGGTTCAGTTAAAGGAAATCTATCCGGTTACAGAGAAAATGAAGAAGAATGCCTGGGTAAGCGGCAGAGCTGCTTATGATGCAATGTGGAAAAAATCCGTAGAGCAGCCGGACGTGTTTTGGGCGGAAGTGGCCGAACAGCAGGTCGAATGGTTCAAAAAATGGGACAAAGTCATGGATTACAATTTTAACATCAAAAAGGGTCCCATCTATGTTAAGTTTTTTGAAGGCGGCAAACTCAATGTTTCTTACAACTGCTTGGACAAGCATCTGAAGACCCGCGGCGACAAGGTTGCTATTCAATGGGAAGGCAATGAGCCGGGCGAAGAAAAAGCTTTCACTTACAAAATGCTGCATGAAGAAGTTTGTAAATTTGCCAACGTTCTGAAGGCCAATGGCGTAAAGAAGGGCGACCGTGTGGTTCTTTATATGCCGATGGTTCCGCAACTTGCTATTGCAACTCTGGCCTGCTCCCGTATCGGCGCGGTTCACGGCATCGTTTTCGGCGGTTTCAGTGCTGACGCCCTGCGCGACAGAATTGTCAACTGCGATGCTAAACTGCTGGTTGTCTGTGACGGCACTTTCCGCGGCAACAAGGCTGTTCCCCAGAAAGCTACTGCCGATGATGCTCTGAAGGCATGCCCCTCCATCAAGACCGTTATCGTAGTCAACAGAGTCGGCGACAAAATCAAGTGCGATATGACTGCCGGCCGTGACAAATGGTATCATGAAGAAATGACCAAGGTTGATGCCAAGTGCGAGCCGGAATGGATGGATGCGGAAGATCCTCTGTTCATCCTTTATACATCCGGTTCCACAGGTCAGCCCAAAGGCGTCATGCACACCACCGGTGGCTATTTAGTCTATGCTTCCTACACCCACAAAATAGTTTTTGATTATCATGAAGAAGATATTTACTGGTGCACCGCCGATCTGGGCTGGGTTACCGGTCACAGCTACATCGTTTACGGACCGCTCTGCAACGGCGCAACATCCGTTATGTTTGAAGGTGTTCCCAACTATCCGACCTACAGCCGTTTCTGGCAGGTGGTCGAGAAATACAAGGTCAACATTTTCTACACCGCTCCTACCGCCATCCGCGCCATCGCCAAAGAAGGCGACGATTTTGTAAAGAAGGCGGATATCTCTTCCCTGCGCATTCTGGGAACTGTCGGCGAGCCGATTAACCCCGAAGCATGGAACTGGTACTATAATGTGATCGGTAAAGGCCAGTGCCCCATCGTGGATACCTGGTGGCAGACCGAAACAGGCGGAATACTGATCACTCCGCTGCCCGGTGCGATTGACATTAAGCCCGGTATGGCCACTATGCCGTTCTTCGGCGTACAGCCGGTGCTGGTGGACGATGAAGGAAAAGAATTTACCGATACAGTGGCCAGCGGTGCACTGTGCATCAAAGTACCGTGGCCCGGCATCATGAGAGGCGTCTATGGCGATCCCAAGAGATTCCAGGAGACTTATTTTGAACAGTTCCCCGGCTACTATGTAACCGGTGACGGTTGCCGCCGTGACAAAGACGGTTACTATCAGATTACCGGCCGTATTGATGATGTTATCAATGTTTCCGGTCACCGCATGGGAACAGCCGAAGTGGAGAGCGCTCTGGTTGCCCATCAGGCAGTCGCCGAAGCAGCAGTTGTCGGCATGCCGCATGACATCAAGGGACAGGGCATTTACGCTTACGTAACGCTGAAGACCGGCCAGACCAAGTCTGACGAGCTGAAGAAAGAGCTTATTGCGCATGTTCGTACCGTTATCGGCCCCATCGCCACGCCTGACAAGATCCAGTGGGCAGATGGTCTTCCCAAAACACGCAGCGGCAAGATCATGAGAAGAATTTTGAAGAAAGTAGCTGCCAACGACCTTAGCAATCTGGGTGATACCAGCACGCTGGCCGATCCTTCGGTTGTTGATGATATCGTTAAAAACAGGGTATAAATTGCACGCTTGATCCCTCACAACGGGGGATCAAGTTTTTTTAATCAGTTAGCAGTCAAGGTAATTTAGAGACGGTACTTTTATAAGGTCGAAAAAAGCATCAAGCAGTGAATACCTAAAAGATAGCCGTAGTCCATAACAATGATTAATAAGGAGGTTTGAGACTGTGAACATTATTGCATGCGTAAAACAGGTCCCGGATACTGAAGCCCAGATCAAAGTAAAAGCAGATGGGTCAGGTATTGAAGAAGGCCAAATTAAATGGGTTATGAATCCTTACGATGAGTTCGGCGTGGAAGAAGCGCTAAGACTCAAAGAAAAAAATGGCGGCGATGTGACAATCGTATCTGTTGGTCCGGCAAGGGCGATGGAAACAATTCGCACAGCTCTGGCCATGGGTGCCGACAAAGGTATCCATGTGTGTGATCCCGCTTTCGATAGTGCCGATGCTTATGTTACGGCAGCAGCACTGGCGGCGGCAATTAAAGGCATGCCTTGCGACATTATTTTTTGCGGTCAGCGGGCGATCGATGATGATTCCGGACAGGTTGGATCGATTCTGGCCGAACTTCTGGGGATGCCGCAATTAACGCTTGTTACCAAACTGGATTTTGCCGGTTCCTCAGTCAAGGCGATTCGTCCGATTGAAGGCGCGCAGCTTCTGATTGAAACGGCTCTTCCCTGCGTCGTTACTGCTCAGAAAGGTCTCAATGAACCGCGTTACGCATCACTGCCCGGTATTATGAAAGCGAAGAAAAAGCCGGTTGATGTGAAAAACGCAGCGGCATTGGGTATTGCGTCGGAAGCAAAAGCCAAAGTGGCGAAAACCTCTCCGCCTCCCGCCAGACCTCCCGGAAAAATAATCTGCGGAGACGAACCGGCACAGAAAGCGGTGGAAGTAGCCCGGTTACTGCGGGAAGAAGCAAAAGTCATCTAATGCCTATGCGGCTTTCGTCGGGTAACTTTGTTGGCAGCATCGTCGGCCTCCTCAACGTATTATGAATACGTTTCAGGCGCCGACTCCTTGCCGCCTCGTTACCCTTGGAAATCGATGAGGCATTATCTTAATGAAAGTGGAGGATTGAAAAATGGCACAAGGAGTTTGGATAGTTGCAGAACAAAGAGATGGCGCTTTGCGTAAAATCAGCTTCGAGCTGGCCTCTACGGCACGCAAACTGGCCGACCAGCTGGGAACTGAGGTCGGTGCTATTCTGCTTGGTTCAGGTATTGAAGGATTAGCCGCGCAGTTGGGAAAATACGGCGTGGATAAAGTATATGTGGGAGATAGTCCTGTTTTGGATCCTTATATTACAGAGGCCCATGCTGAGGCGGCGGCAAAGATAATTAAAGAAAACGATCCGGCAATTTTGCTTTTGGGCGCCTCAGTTCAGGGTAAAGATCTGGCCTCGCGGTTGGCCGGAAAACTGGCCACAGGACTGGCGACGGATTGCACAGACGTAAAGATTGCCGATGGTAAACTATTGGCAATTAGACCTCTGTATGCCGGTAAATGTTTTGGTGAAATTGTTACCAACACCAACCCCCAGATGGCATCATTGCGTCCTAATGTGTTTCCGGTCGCGGAAGTTGCCAAGGCGGCGGCAGTGGTTAAATTTGATCCAGGCGTTGATGCGGCACAATTGAAGAGCAAGGTTCTGGAAGTACAGAAGGACACCAGCGGTAAAGTAGACTTAACGGAAGCCAATGTTATCGTTTCCGGCGGTCGCGGCATGAAGGGTCCGGAAGGTTATTCAATTCTCGAAGAGCTTGCTGATGTTTTAAAGGGCTGTGTTGGCGCATCCCGCGCGGCAGTCGATGCCGGCTGGCGTCCGCAAAAAGATCAGGTGGGACAAACCGGTAAAGTCGTTTCTCCCAATTTGTACATTGCTTGTGGCATTTCGGGAGCAATTCAGCATTTAGCCGGAATGAGTTCATCCAAATACATCGTCGCCATTAACAAGGATGCGGAAGCTCCGATCTTTGCGAAGGCTGATTATGGAGTTGTGGATGACCTCTTCAAGGTAGTCCCTGAATTAACAAGCGCCTGCAAAAAACTGCTGGCATAAGAAAAAGGCTGAAGGCTGAAGGTGTTTCGGCTGAAGTATATTGAGGGTATAAAGATAAAGGCTGAAGGCTGAGGGAATTCTATTTTCCTTCAGTCTTCAGTCTAATAACCTTCAGCCTAAATAGTGGAGGATCAATGCAACATAATATAAGCCCCATAGGAATTGGAAATGAAGGTCGGCAGGTTTTCTGGAATGCGGAAAGCTTCGAACCGATGCTCTTTCTCTTAACTGCCGTGGCAATGGCAATATTAGCTTACGGCATCTACCGCCGCTGGAAGCTGTGGAAAGCGATGGGTAAGGAAGAGATCCGCTGGGATCAGCTTCCCGTGCGATTGAAGTCTCTTTTTGTCAACGGTTTCCTGCAAATCAAAACTTGGAGAGAAGTATATCCCGGCATTATGCACGGCTTAATCTTCTTTGGTTTTTTTGTTTTAATATTCGGGGCAGCCTTCGATGCCGGCGAATTTCATATTACTGAACCATTGTTCAACTGGGCCTTTCTCCGTGGCTCCTTTTATCTCTGGTTTTCCTTCCTGATGGATTTATTTGGCCTGTTTGTTCTCATCGGAGTGCTCATGGCAATGTTTCGCCGGTACGTAACCAAGCCGGAACGCCTCACTTATAAGGGGACTTCCGACAATACCGCCGATGACGCCATCGCTCTTTTACTGATCGCCGGCATCATCATCACTGGTTTTATCATTGAAGCTCTGCGTATTCACGCGACAAAAAATTTGGTGACAGGTTATGCAACCTGGGAAACTTGGTCGTTTGTCGGCTGGACTCTGGCCAATGCTTTTTCCGGAATGGATATTGAATCGGCGAAAACCGGGCACAAGATTTTCTGGTGGACACATACCTTTATCGCTCTTGGTTTTATCGCTTACATTCCCTATTCGCGGCTTTTGCATATAATCACGGTCCCGGCCAATCATTTCCTGATGTCTTTAAAACCGGCCGGATCATTGGAGCCAATTCGTGATTTTGAAACAGCGGAGTCCTTCGGCGTGTCCAAACTTGAAGAATTTACCTGGAAACAAATCTTTGACGCCGATGCCTGCACCCGCTGCGGCCGCTGTCAGGATGGCTGTCCGGCCTATCTTTCCGGCAAGCATTTATCTCCTAAGAAGTTAGTTCAGGATATTAAGACACACTGGCTGGAAAAAGCTCCGGCCGCTATTAAAGCCCAGGCTGTTGCTCCCGCCGCGGAAGGCGTGGAAGCACCAGTTCTTGCTGAAGCTGCGGAAGGTACAGCTCCGGAAAAAGCACTATTGGGTGACGTCGTTAGTATGCATGAACTGTGGGATTGTACCAACTGTATGTACTGTGTGGAAAATTGCTCCGCTTCAATTGAACATGTGCAGAAGATTATTGATATGCGCCGCTATAAGGTTCTGACCGAAGCCGATTTTGCACCGGAATTGCAATTAACCTGCCGTAATATGGAGAACAACTCCAATCCCTGGGGCATTGGTGCGCACCTGCGGGCCGATTGGGCCAAGGAGCTTGGTATTCAGACTCTGGCGGAAAATCCCGATGTGGAATATCTTTTTTATGTCGGCTGTTCCGGTTCTTTTGATGACCGGGGTAAAAAAGTTTCCGTTGCCTTTGCCAAGATTTTACAGGCTGCCGGCGTCAGTTTCGGTATACTGGGGAACGAGGAAGGTTGTTGCGGCGATTCGGCCATGCGCAGCGGCAATGAATATCTTTTCCAGTCGCTGGCTCAGGCCAATATTGCGGTAATGAATGGGTATGGAGTAAAGAAGATTATTGCAATATGTCCACATGGTTATAATGCCCTGAAGAAAGATTATCCCAATTTCGAAGGTGTCTATGAAGTCTATCACCATACCGAAATAATCGCCGGGTTGCTGGCTTCAGGAAAGATCAAGTTGACGAATTCCGTAAACGGCGTCTTTACTTACCATGACTCCTGCTTCCTCGGCCGGTATAATGAAGTTTACCAGCAGCCGCGACAGATTTTGTCGGCGATTCCCGGCATGAATCTTGTCGAGATGGATCGCAATTTAAGCAAGAGCTTCTGTTGCGGTGCCGGTGGTGCCCGTATGTGGATGGAAGAAGATGTCGGCGAAAGAATTAACAATATGCGAACAAAACAGGCGATGGAAGTCAATGCTGACACCGTTGCCGTGGCTTGTCCTTTCTGTCTGACCATGATTTCCGATGGCATCAAGGATAATCAGATGACGGAAAAAATGGTTTCTCTGGATATTGCAGAAATTGTTGTAAAGGCAATGGGCTTGGAAGAAACGAAAGCTGCGGTTGATGCTTGTGCAATCTGATCAATACATCTCGACAGAGAAATTAACTTAAACAAAAAAGCCCGATCTGCCTGCAGAAAGGGCTTTTTTTTGTAGCAATTTTGTAGCAATAAATATAGATTTGGTTTAAAGTCATTAACCATTATAATGGGAGGTATAAAATATTAAGAGATTAATTATGATTGGCGCAGGAGAGCTGTATTAAAAATCCTTTAACTTAAAATAAACAGGGAGGAGAAAGTATGGCAGGTGCAATTAGTAACCAGGAGAAGCAGTGGCTGAAGTCTTATCAGAAAGGCGTACCGGAAAAGATTAACTACGAAGAAATTTGCATGCCTGATATTCTGGAACGAACTGTTTCCAAATTTCCGGGCAATACTGCCCTGATTTTTCAGGGATACCAGATTTCTTATTCACAGATGAAAGATATGGTAGACAGGTTTGCCACCTGTCTGACGGATTTCGGAGTAAAGAAGGGGGATTCTGTCGCTCTTCTGTTACCTAATGTTATTCCCTGTGTTGTTGCCTATTATGCCATTTTGAAAATCGGCGCCATCAATGTAATGAATAATCCCCTTTATTCCGATCCGGAGCTGGAGCATCAGTTCAATGATTCCGGGTCCAAAGTATTAATAACGCTGGACCTGCTTGGCAACCGCATGATTGATCTGCGCCCCAAGACGAAAATAAAACAAATAGTAATCACTTCCATTGGCGATTATCTGCCGTTTCCGAAAAGTCTGCTGTTTCCTCTGGTGGCTAAAAAGAAGAATCTTGCGGCCGATGTGAAAGCAGCGCCGGATGTTTATCGCTGGAAAGATTGCATTGCCAAATACCAGCCCAATCCACCCAAAGTGAAAAATTCCTTCAGTGATGTAGCAATGTATCAGTACACCGGCGGGACTACCGGTGTTTCCAAGGGAGTGGAATTGACTCATGGTAATTTGAGTAAACAAGTACAGCAACTTGCGGCCTGGTTTCCTTCTTTTGATGCGGGAGCGGAAAGAATGCTGGGTGCGCTGCCCTATTTCCATGTTTTCGGCATGTCCACTTGCATGAATTTTTCCGTTTCCATGGGCTGGACGCAAATTCTTGTTCCCAAACCCCAGCCGGAGCCGCTGTTGGAAGCAATCCATAAATTTAAGCCGACTTTTGCCCCGCTCGTTCCGACAATGTACATTGGTATGCTCAGTCATCCCGATATAAAAAAGACAGACATGAGCTGTATCAAAGGAGCTTTTTCCGGCAGCGCACCCTTGCCGGTGGAAGTTATCGCCGATTTTGAAAAAATTACCGGAGCTGTCATTGTTGAAGGCTTCGGCATGACCGAGACTTGTCCCGTAACCCATATCAACCCCTTTGCCGGCGGCGCACGCAAAGTCGGCTCTGTGGGCCTGCCCATTTCTGATACCTTAGCGCGTATTGTTGATCTGGAAAATGGCGTCGATGATATGCCGATTGGTGAGCGTGGCGAGCTGATTGTCAAGGGACCGCAGATTATGAGAGGTTATAAAGGCAAGCCGGAAGAAACCGCCAATACTCTCAAGGACGGCTGGATCTATACGGGAGACATTGCGACAATGGATGAAGATGGCTATTTCTACATTGTTGACCGTAAAAAAGATATGATTATCAGCGGTGGCTATAATGTTTATCCGCGTGATATTGATGAGGTCTATTATACTCATCCGAAAGTTCAGGAAGCTTGTTCCATAGGGGTTCCCGATGCTAAGCGCGGTGAAGCCGTCAAGATCTTTATCGTCCTCAAAGAAGGAGAAACATCCACCCAGGAAGAAATGATTGAATTTGGCAAAGGCAGCCTTGCAGTTTACAAGCTGCCTACCGAAGTAGAATTCCGCAAGGAATTGCCCAAGACCAATGTCGGCAAGATATTGCGCAAAGAATTGCGGGCTGAGGAATTAAAAAAACGCAAGAAATAAAGAATGAAAGCAGGCTTCACTTTTATTAGAGAGGCCTGCTTTTGTTTAATTAAGAAAATTATTCAGGAGATGATTAATGGAGTACAAGAATATTCTGTTTAATGTGGAAGATGGTATAGCTGTAATTACTTTTAATCGTCCCAAAGCTCTAAATTCCATGAACGCGGAAACAATGAATGAGCTTTTGGAAGCAGCAACAATTTGTAAAAAAGATGAAAGTATTAAAGCCTTGATTTTAACAGGTTCCGGCGAAAAAGCTTTTGTGGCCGGCGCCGATATTGCACAGATGCAGAGTTTGTCAGTTCCTGATGCTCTAAAATTTATGGAATTGGGACATGATACTTTGCGTCTGATCGAGACGATGCCCAAACCGTCGATAGCGGCGATTAATGGATTTGCTCTGGGTGGCGGAACGGAAATATCAATGGCCTGCGATATAAGAATTGCGGCGGAAAACGCCGCCTTCGGTCAGCCGGAGATATTAATAGGGCTTATCCCCGGTTGGGGCGGAACCCAGCGTCTGCCGCGTCTGGTGGGAATGGGTATTGCCAAAGAACTTATTATGGGTGGTGGTCAAATTGATGCCAGGCGTGCTTATGAAATCGGTTTGGTAAATAAAGTAGTGCCGGCGGGTAAGTTAATGGAAGAAGCCGGGAAATTTGCCAGAAAACTTGCCTCCATGCCCGCATTCGCCTTAAAGATGGCCAAACACAGTATTAACTATGGTTATGATCTGGCACTGGATAATGCCAACAGGCTGGAAGTAGAGTGCTGTGCACAGTGTTTCAGCACCCAGGATCAAAAAGAAGGCATGAAGGCCTTTTTAGAAAAAAGAAAACCTAATTATATCGGTAGATAAGAAATGCGGAATTTTACTTATTAATAAAAGATCAAAGGAGTATGCCGTGAATTTTGCACCGACTGAAGAACAACAAATGGTTAGAGATATGGTGAAGAAATTCGCCGAGACAGAAATCAAACCGATTGCAGCGGACTTGGATCATACGCACCGGCATCCGGAGGAAATTTGCCGAAAGCTGGGCGAAATGGGTATTATGGGTGTTGCTGTTCCGACAGAATATGGCGGAGCAGGGATGGACAATGTTACTTATGTTATGGCTATGATCGAAATTTCCAAAGCGTGTGCCAGCACGGGTGTTATTGTGTCCGTTAACAACACGTTGTATGGTCATCCGGTAAAAACCTTCGGAACACATGAACAAAAATTAAAATTTCTCACACCCGTGGCGGGCGGTCAAGTCGAAGGCTGCTATGGTCTGACTGAGGCCGGAGCCGGCTCGGATGCGGCGGCTTTGCGTTGCCGTGCAGAATTAAAAGGCGATAAATACATAGTTAACGGCACCAAGACTTTCATTACTAACGGCCCCGCGGCCCGTTACTGCGTTCTGGCGGCAACGACGGATGCGGCGCTGGGTTACAAAGGCGTCATCAATCTGATTGTGGATTTAAAGGAAACGCCTGGTTTTAAAGTAGGTAAGATCGAAGAGAAAATGGGCATTCTGGCCTCCGGCACGTCCGAACTGGTGTTTGAGGATGCGGAAGTACCGGCGGCTAATTTGCTGGGCAAGGTGGGACAGGGGTTTCAGCAGATGATGGCGGGGCTTAACGCCGGTCGTATTGGTATTGGCGCGCAGGCTTGCGGCATCGGCCGGGCGGCCCTCGAAGATGCTCTTAATTATGCCAAGGAGAGGGTGCAGTTCGGCAAGCCGATCAGCACTTTTCAGGCGATTCAATTTAAACTGGCGGATATGGC